>JBKJTC010000284.1:0-16765 GCA_046590925.1 Lysobacteraceae bacterium
CAGATTCCCGCGACCGGTTCTCATTCCGCCGATCGCGGTTCGACCATTCCGGGGTGTCGTGGGTCGGGGTTGGGTTCACTTTCATGGACAGATCGCGAACGCGATACCGAATCAGCACCACGAGTCCGCTAAACCGAGCCTGCTGCGCATGACCGAACCGTTGCCGACCCACGACAAGCGTGACCGCGAAGAGCCCGGCCTGAATTGGCCGCGGATCACCGCCATCTGCTTCGCCATTGCGCTGCATATCGCGGCGCTCATGCTGCTGCTGGTACCGGTCAATCCGCCGGGCGCCGAGCAGGAAGAAGAAGACAACACCAGCGTCGTCATCATCGAGCCGCCGCCGCCACCACCACCGCCGCCGCCGCCGCCCGAAGAGCCGCCGAAAGAAATCAAACTGACGCCGCAGGAAACCCCGCGTCCAGTCATCGAACCGCCGCCGGAAGAACCGCCGCCGGTCGTGTTCGACGAACCGTCGCCGGTCGATACGCCTGCGCCGCCGCCGGCACCGCCCGCGCCGCCGGCACCGCCCGCGCCGACAGGTCCGCCGCGTAACGACAACGATCTTCGCGCCAGCCTCTGCGTCAAGCCGTCGACCGCGCCGATCGGTGCTGCCATCACACGTGCGGGCATCGATCAAGGCGAAGTCGTGCTGCTGATCGTGTATCAGGCCGATGGCACCATCACCGACGTCAGCGTGGCCAGGAGCAGTCGCAACCGCGATGTCGACCGCGCCGCCGTCACCTGGGCCAAGCGTGCGAAATTGTGTCCGGGCGCTGCCGGCCAGGGCCGTATCCCGTTCTCGCTGTCGAGTGAGTAACCGTTTCTGAGTCACCCGCTCCACCGCTTCACGCATCCAATCGTTAGATCCTTCCACACACAAGAAAGGTAAGCGTCATGCTGCAGGAAACCACCGCCGCCGCAACCGGGGGCAACGCCGCCGCTCTGAAGCAGATGGGCGTTGACCATCTGGTTATAGAGATGATGTCCCACCCTGGCGACTACGTCGTCCAGCTCGTGGTCGCCGCGACCCTGATCATCATGTCCGTGATGTCCTGGTACTGGATCGTGGTCAACTTCGTCAAGAACAGCAATCTGCGCCGCCGTGGCGACACGGTCACCAGCACGTTCTGGGAAACCCCGAACGCGCAGGACTCGATCCGTTTCATGGAAGAGCAGCCCAAGAGCGAACCCTTCTCGAAGATCGCCCTCGACGCCGCCCAGGCCGCTGCGCACCACCAGCGTCATGAAGGCTCGCGTCTGGTCGAGTCGCTGAATCGTTCCGAGTTCGTCGACCGCGCTCTGCGTCAGGCCGTCACCCGCGAATCGATGGGTCTGGAAAGCGGCCTCACCGTGCTCGCCACGGTCGGCTCGACCGCTCCCTTCGTGGGTCTGCTCGGCACCGTGTGGGGCATCTACGGCGCGCTGATCAAGATCGGTGCGACCGGTCAGGCGTCCATCGACGCCGTCGCCGGCCCCGTGGGTGAAGCGCTGATCATGACCGCCGTCGGTCTGTTCGTCGCCATCCCGGCGGTGCTCGCGTACAACTTCTTCGTGCGCAGCAACCGCATCACGAACAACAAGTTCGACACGTTCGCCCACGATCTGCACGACTTCTTCGCAACCGGCGCGCGCGTCGGCGAAGTCGCCGTCAAGCGCTGATCCCGGCGACCCTCGAACCACCTGACGGAGTCCAGTCATGTCCTTCAGTTCCGGCAACGACAGCGGCGGCCCGATGTCCGAAATCAACGTCACGCCCCTCGTGGACGTGATGTTGGTGCTGTTGATCATCTTCATGATCACCGCACCGCTGATGTCGCACAAAACCAAGGTCGAGCTGCCTGAGGCGAACTACGACAAGCGCGACCCGAACAGCGTGCCTCCTGCGCCGCCCATCACCGTTGCCGTCACCGAGGAAGGCAGGTTCTTCCTCAACGACGAACCGGTGACGCGCGAACTGCTGGAGAGCCGGCTGTCGATCGAGGCGCAGAAAACCCCGCAACCGCCGGTCAACATCCGCGGCGGCAAGGCCACCCGTTATCGTTATGTCAACGAAGTGGTCAACATCGCCCAGGCCCAGGGCATGCGCAAGGTCGGCTTCGTCGCCACCCGCGAACGCAACTGACGCAGACAGACAGAGAGCAGACGCATGGCATTCGCATCCAACTCCGGTTCCGGCCCCATGGCCGACATCAACGTCACGCCGCTGGTCGACGTGATGCTGGTGCTGCTGATCATCTTCATGGTGACCGCACCGATCCTGTCCTACCCGATCGATATCGATCTGCCGCAGCGGACCAACAATCCGCCGGAAAATCCGCAGGAACCGCCGAAACCGATCGAGCTTCGCATCGACCAGTCCGGCACGGTGTACTGGAACAACAGTCCGACTCCGGTCAGCGCGCTGCGCAACATGATGATGGCCGAAGTGGAACGCGACCCGGCCAACCAGCCTACCCTCGAGATCAACATGAACGAGGATGCGCAGTACGAAGTTCTCGCGAAGGTTCTGGCTTCGGCCAAAGACGCGGAAATGAAGAAGATCGGTTTCGTGAAGAAGTAAATCGCAACACCGGCCGGCGGCGGACCTGCAGCTCGCCGCCGCGCCTCCAAACGCTTGCCTTATCTTGAACGCCGCCTCCGGGCGGCGTTTTTTTGCGTCCGATGGTCGTGGGGGCTTGCGGTCGCGCAGTCGCCGGCGTTAACGTGGAACCGCACCCACCGTGAGGAGCGACGCCATGGCTTTCGCGCAATCAGATTCCCGGCAGGACGCCATTTCTGAAATGAACATCACCCCGCTGGTCGATGTGATGTTGGTGATGCTGGTGATCTTCATGATCGCCGCCCCGGTCTTCAGTCAGGCGATTCCGCTACCGCTCGGTCATCCGAACGAACGTGCCGAACCGCCGCCGCCGCCGATCGAACTGCGGATCGACGCCGCAGGCGAAGTGTTTCTGGGCGGCCAACCGATGCCCGTGTCGGCGCTCCCGTCGGTATTCTCGGCCGAACTCGAACGCGCCGGTACCAAGCCGGTGATCCTGAGCATCGATGCCAACGGCGACGCCGATTACCAAGCCGTGGCCAAAGTGCTGGCGGTCGCGCAGAACGCCGGGCTGGGCAATATCCGCTTCAAGCGCTGAAACATCGCGATGTTTGCGAACGGGCGGCCGATGGCCGCCCGTTTGTTTTCATCGGAACCGTTTGTGTTCGCGGATCAGCGCGCGCGGGCAGCCGCGATGACCGCGAGATAGCGCTTCACGGTCGCATCGAGTCCTGCATACAGCGCTTCGCCGATCAGCGCATGACCGATCGAGACTTCCAGCACATCGGGCACTTCGCGCAGGAATAGCCCGAGATTCGCCTGGCTCAGATCGTGGCCGGCATTCGCGCCGAGCCCATGCGCCGCCGCTTCGCGGGCGGTCCGGGCGAAGGCCGGCAACTGCGCTTCCGGGTCGCCGGCAGAGAAGGCCTCGGCGTACGGGCCGGTGTATAGCTCGATGCGGTCGGCGCCGCTGGCCGCGGCCGCGGCGATATCCGCGCCGGCATCGGCGAACAGCGCGACCCGGCAACCCAGAGCCTTCAGCGTCGACACCTGCTGGCGCAACGCAGCCAGATCGCGTGCGAAATCGAACCCGTGATCCGAGGTGAGCTGACCGTCGCCGTCGGGCACCAGCGTCGCCTGCGCCGGGCGCGTCTCCGCGCACAGGGCGTGAAAACCGGGATAACCCTCACGCGGCGGCGCGAACGGATTGCCTTCGACGTTGAATTCGACGGCGTATTCGCGGGTCAGTTCGGCCAGTGCGTAGACATCGTCGGCGCGGATATGACGCGCGTCGGGACGCGGATGCACGGTGATGCCATGCGCGCCGGCATCCAGACAGGCGCGCGCTGCGGCCACCACATCGGGATCGCGGCCGCCGCGCGAATTGCGCAGTACCGCGATCTTGTTGACGTTGACGCTGAGGACGGTCAAGGGGTGATGCGCAATGGTGCGATCAGGACTGCGCGGTGTCGCTGTTGACCGGCATCGACGTGGCGGCGGCGGCGGCTTCGGCGCGCTTGGCTTCGGCCAGCTCGCGGAGGCGGCGCAGTTCCTGCGGGTCGATCAGCATGGTTTCGCTGCGGGCGCTGTTGTCCACGCGCTGCGCCAGCAGGCTCATGATCGCCACGACGCTCAGGGCCAGCGAACCGAGCACGCAGAGGATCACCGCCGTCATCGAGCTGGCGCTCAGCGCGATCATGAACAGGCCGACGGCGAACAACAGGAGTAACCAGGGCATGGGACGCGTCCTTACCGGGAAACGGAGCCGGGGGAGAGGGAGGGACGGGCGCCAGTCTACTCCGGAGGCGCATGGCGCCGACAGCCCGCCTGCCGGTCCGGTCCTGCCGTCCGTCGCCCTTGGCCGGAGGCAGTGTGACGCCGCTACAGCAGCGGCGACATCAGCCTCGCCAGCGCCTCGGGCAGTCGGGTCATGAACAGCGATCGATGCCGATCGTCGCGGACCCGCGGGGCGTTGGCGAATTCGCCTTCGATCAGCTTCGCCAGACGCTCGCCCACGTCCAGATCCTGGAACAGCATCGACACCTCGAAATTGAGCCGGAAACTGCGGTGGTCGAAATTCGCGCTGCCGATGATCACCGACGACTCGTCGACCAGCAACGCCTTGGTGTGCAGCATCCGCGGCCCGTACTCGTAGATCTTCACCCCGGCCGCCAGCAGGTCGTCGTAATACGAGCGCGCCGCCAGCGTCACCAGCCGCGAATCGCCCATCCGCGGCACCATCAGACGCACGTCCAGGCCGCCCAGCGCCGCGGACGTCAGCGCCATCATCGCGGCCTCGCCGGGCACGAAATAAGGCGTGACCAGCCACACCCGCTCGTGCGCGGCGTGGATCAGGCTCACGTGCAGACGATGGATCGCTTCCCACGACGAATCCGGTCCGGACGTCAGCACCTGCGCCGAAATCGCGCCGGCCTCGGGTTCCGGCAGGGTCCGCGCGATGTCGGAAATGAAATCGCGGCGGCCGGTGGCGTAGACCCAGTCCTCGGCGAACACCAGCTGCAACGCGCGTACCGCATTGCCTTCGATGCGCAGGTGCAGATCGCGGTAGGCGTCGCTGCGCAGGCGTTCGTTCTCGGCGTCGGTGATGTTGATGCCGCCGGTGTACGCGATGCGGTTGTCGATCACCACGATCTTGCGGTGGGTGCGCAGGTTCAACCAGGGCCGCCACCAGAACCGCCAGAAACGACTCGGATGGAACCACGCGACTTCCGCCCCGGCATCGACCAGCGGCGCGAGGAAGGCGCGCGAACACGAACCCGAACCGATCGCATCCAGCAGCACCAGCACGCGAACGCCCCGCGAAGCGCAGGCGATCAGCGCATCGCGAACCAGACCGCCGCTGTGGTCTGGCGTGAAGATGTAGTACTCCAGATGTACGTGATGCTGCGCGCGGCCGAGATCCTCGATCAGCGCGTCGTACTTCGCCGCACCGTCGATCAGCAGGCGCACATCGCGGAGGGTGCTGGGCGCCAGACCCGTGGCCGCCTGTGCGAGGGAAGCCAGTTCGCGCACTTCGGTCGAAACATCCTGCCCGGACATTGTGTCGCCGAGCGAGTCGCCTTCCAGCCGACTGCGTGCGCGGCGCAGGCGTTGACGCTTGATCTTCTGGGGGCCGAGCAGGTGATAGATCAGGAAACCGATGTAGGGCAGCAGCGCCAGCCCCATCAGCCAGCTCAGCGTCGCCACCGGCTCGCGTTTCTGCAGCACGATCCAGCCGCCCAGCAGCAGCAGATACGTCAACCAGCCGAACAGCAGCACGGGGCCGATCTTCTCGCCGATCACCGGAATCGCGTGCAGCCAGTCCCACACCCAATTCCAGATTTCGGACATGCCCGGGAACTCCGTCGCAGCAGTTGCGACTTGCGCGCGCTAGCCTACTCCGATGGCACAGGGCGGCAAAGTCGACGAAGCGACCCACAACCTGCTGCGCAGCGGGCCGGTGAAAGGTCGCGGCGCGGCGTCGTACGTGCGCGGGCGCTTCGAGAGGACCGTCGCCCAGGCCGAAGACGACGGCTGGGGATCGGTCTACGCCGTCGACGAAGGCGACACGGAGGCGCCACCGCGGAAGCTGCGCACCGAAGTCACCGAAGAACGCGCACGCAGCATCGTCAGCCGCAACCAGTCGCCGGATCTTCCGTTCAGCCAATCATTGAATCCGTACCGTGGATGCGAGCACGGATGCGTGTATTGTTTCGCGCGGCCGTCGCATGCGTATCTGGATCTGTCGCCGGGTCTCGACTTCGAGACCAAGCTGTACGCGAAGACCAATGCCGTCGAGATGCTGCGCAAGGCATTCGCGCGCAAGGGGTATCGGTGCTCGCCGATCTCGCTCGGCATCAACACCGACGCCTACCAGCCCATCGAGCGCCGCTACCGCATCACCCGGCAGCTTCTGGAAGTGTTCGCCGAGCATCGCCACCCGGTCAGCCTGATCACCAAGAGCGCGTTGATCCAGCGCGACATCGATCTGCTGGCGCCGATGGCGCAGCAGGGTCTGGTGACGGTGTATGTGTCGATCACCTCGCTCGACAACGCGCTTTCGTCGAAACTCGAACCGCGCGCCGCTGCGCCGCACACCCGGCTGAAAACCGTACAGGCGCTGCACGAGGCCGGCATCCCGGTGGGCACGATGGTCGCGCCGATCATCCCGATGATCACCGACCGCGAGATCGAACACATCCTCGA
The DNA here is from genome assembly GCA_046590925.1 of Lysobacteraceae bacterium. GTDB lineage: Bacteria > Pseudomonadota > Gammaproteobacteria > Xanthomonadales > Xanthomonadaceae > Lysobacter_I. Next base: position 6,749 of record JBKJTC010000284.1, read on the forward strand.
AGCCCCCTACGCGCACGGCGCCCGCGCCGCCGGCTACGTGCTGCTGCGCCTGCCGCACGAGTTGAAGGACGTGTGGCGCGAATGGCTGGCACTGCATTACCCCGAACGCGCCGCGCATGTGATGAGTCTTGTGCAGCAGATGCGCGGCGGCAAGGATTACGACAGCGCCTACGGCACCCGCATGCGCGGCGAAGGTCCGTTCGCGGATCTCATCGCGATGCGGTTCGCGAAGGCTTACAAGCGGATCGGGTTCGGGCGGTTGCGGGCGTTGGATTGTTCGCATTTCATCCCGCCAACCGTCGGTAAACCTTCTTCGCCACAGGGTGAGTTGTTCTAGGACGATCGGATTCGATGCGGAGCCTGTAGCGGCCGACGGTCAGAAAAATCGTGAAGACAACCGCTCGGATGCAATGGAAGGATGCCTGTTGCGGAGAGTCTTCGGCAGAGGATCGACGGCGTCTGAATTCCACCCCGGAACGGCAAAATAGAGTCTTGATTCAAGATCGACGCTGCTATGCTCCGAATGAATTTAGAAGGATATTCACATGTTCATGGAAGAAAAAGACGTGGAAACACGTACTGTCGGCTTTGGCGTACGCGAGACTCTGATCGATGCGCTTTACGCCAACAGCGAACGCTACGCCGACGCACCGCTCTACACTTTCATCAAGGAAGCGGAAGAAGACGTTGCGTCCTTCCGGCATGTCGCGCTGCGCGTGAACGCCGTAGCCAAGGTGCTTCGGCAGCGGGCGGATGCGGGAGACCGCGCGCTTCTGCTGTATCCGCCAGGAATCGATTTCATCGTTGCGTTTCTGGCCTGCCTGAAAACAGGCATCGTGGCGGTGCCCTGCTATCCGCCGGGAAAAGACGTCCGCAGCTTCGGCGCGATCGCCAATGTCGTGGCCAACTGCCAGCCGAGGTTGATGCTGACGACCGAGGCCATGATGCCGATCCTGCTCGGCCATATCGGATCGGCGGGCATGTCGCCCATGTTCGAGACCATGTGCACGGATACGATCGCCGCAGGACAGGATGAGGCCTACGTGCCCGGCAGTATCGATCCCGAATCCACGGCGTTCATCCAGTACACCTCCGGCTCGACGGGCACGCCCAAAGGCGTGATGGTGAGCCATCGGAATATCGTTTCCAACCTCGATGTCATCTGCGCGAAATACGGCCACTCCAGCGAGAGCCGTGGTGTGATCTGGCTGCCCCCGTACCACGACATGGGCCTGATCGGCGGGATCCTGCAGCCGCTGTACGTCGGTTTTCCGGTCAAACTGATGGCGCCGATCGCATTCGTGCAGAAACCGCTGCGTTGGCTGCAGGCGGTAGCGGATTTTCGCGCAACCACCAGCGGTGGACCGAATTTCGCTTATGAACTATGCGTCCAGAAAATCACGGATGAAGAAGCCGCAAAGCTGGACATCGGCAGCTGGGAGGTCGCGTTCAACGGCGCTGAGCCGATTTCGTCCGACGTGATGCACAGATTCGCCGAGAAATTCGCGGCAAGCGGATTCCGTAAGGAAGCCTTTTACCCCTGTTACGGCATGGCCGAAGCGACCCTGCTGGTGTCCGGCGGTACCAAAGGCGCGGGCGCGATCGCGCGCAGCATCGATACCGAGATGTTGACCGGGCACCGGGTCGAAATTTCGACCGTTGCCGAGAAATCGCAGCAGCTGGTTGCCTGCGGTACCCGCGCCGATGGGCATGAGGTCTTGATTGTCGACCCGGAAACGCGATGCGCGGTGGCGAACGACCGTGTCGGCGAGATCTGGGTGTCGGGCCCGAGCGTGGCGCAGGGATACTGGCGGCAGCCGGAACGCACCCAGGAAATCTTCCACGCAAGACTGGCCGACCAAAGCGACGGGGTGAACTGGCTCCGCACCGGAGACCTGGGTTTCTTCGACGACGAAGGCCAGCTCTATATCGCAGGTCGTCAGAAAGACCTGATCATCATCCGCGGCCGCAACTACCACCCGCAGGATATCGAGGCGACCGTCGAAAGCGCGCACGACGCGCTGCGTCCAGGTCGCGGCGCCGCGTTCTCGGTGGTGGTCGACAACGAAGAGCGCCTGGTCGTCGTACAGGAAGTGAAGCGCGACCAGATGCGCGGCGACATGGGGCCGGCGATCGAGGCGATACGCAGTCTGGTAACGAAGCGGCACGAGCTGCAGGTCTATGCCGTCGTCTTGTTGAAGCCCGCAGCGCTTCCGCTCACCACCAGCGGCAAGGTCAAACGTCGTGCGTGCCGCGATGCTTTCCTGAGCGAATCACTCGCCAGCGTTGCCCAGTGGAAGCTGGAGCGACGAGAGGAAACACCGCGTGCAGTCGTATCGCTGGATGTTTCGCCTGGTACGGGCTCAGCCGGTGCGATCGAAGCCTGGCTCAAAGTTGCGGTCGCACAACAACTGGAAATGGCGGCCGAAGAAGTCGAGGCAGACCGTGCGTTCTCGGATTTCGGCCTGGATTCGCTTCAGGTCGCGACCATTTCCGGTGAACTGGCCGATTGGCTGGAATATCGCGTTTCGCCGGAGGCCTTCAGCGACCCCGCGAGCATCGCATCGATCAGCCGCTACCTGGGCGCCGCTCGCGACCTCGGCAAGAGTCTCGAACTGTTGTCCGCTGCGGAACGGCAGCAACTGCTGGCGTCGCTGTCGGAAAGCCAATCGCTGTCCGACCGCTTTGCCGGCCAGCCCATTCCGCCGGCCTTCGCGGAGTTCCAGCACTCGGCGGCCTATGTCGAATTCCAGCAGCGGCAGCAGCAGTTGTTCAAAGGACAAGGGAAGTCGCCGTTCTTCACCGTCCACGAAGGCGTCAACAACGACGAAACCGTGATCGGCGATCGCGCCTACGTCAACTATTCCTGCAACAACTTCCTCGGGCTGAGCGGGCATCCTCTGGTTTCGGCCGCTGCGGCCGCTGCGATCCATCGCTACGGGACCAGCGTCTCGGCGAGCCGCCTCGTGTCCGGCGAAAGGCCGCTGCATCTGCAGCTGGAGCGGGCGCTCGCCGAGTGGGTCGGGGTGGAGTCCGCGCTGGTCTTCGTCGGCGCAGCCACCGCGAATGTGTCCAGCGTCGGGCATCTGATGGGTCCGAACGATCTGGTGCTGTACGACGAGCTCAGCCATAACAGCCTGATCCAGGGGATCAAGCTTTCCCACGCCGATTCGCAGCCGTTCCGTCACAACGACTACGACGACCTGGATCGCATCCTCGCCAAGAAGCGTCGCCAGCACGAAAAAGTGCTGGTTTTCGTCGAAGGTCTGTACAGCATGGACGGCGATACGCCGGATCTCGCCCGTTTCATCGAAGTCAAGAAGCGCCACCAGTGCTGGCTGATGGTCGATGAGTGTCTGTCGATCGGCGTGATCGGCGCCACTGGCCGCGGCATCGGCGAACACTGCGACATCGATCGCGACGATGTCGATATCTGGATGGGAGGCATCAGCAAAGCGTTCGCCAGCTGCGGCGGCTATATCGCCGGCAAGCATTCGCTCATTCAATACCTCAAATACACCACTCCGGGCTTCATCTACACCACCGGCATTTCGCCCGCGAACGCCGCTGCGGCGCTGGCCGCACTCCAGGTGCTGCGCGACGACCCGTCGATCATCCAGCGCCTGCGCGAGCGGGTGGCGCTGTTTTCCTCGCTTGCGCTCGAGGAAGGGCTGAACATCGGCCGCTCCGAAGGCGGGCCGATCGTGCCGGTCATCATCGGCGACCAGATCGAATGCATCCAGCTGTATCAGGCGCTGTTCGAGCAGGGCATCAATGTCCAGCCCATCGTCTATCCGGCGGTGGCGGCGAACGCGGCACGCCTGCGCTTTTCGTTCAACGCCACCCATACGGAAAAGCAGGTGCGCCATACCGTCGCAACCGTCGCCGCTTCGCTGCGCGGCATTCGCGCCGCCAAGGCGGCCATGGACGTCGCGGCATGACCCCGCTCGAGCGGTCGTGGCATCCGATCGCGTGGTCGAAAACGCTGAAGGATCGACCGATCGCGGCCGAAGTGCTCGGCATGAAGGTCGTGGCGTTCCGCGATGCGGACGGTGTCGCGCACGTGATGGAAGACCGCTGCCCCCATAAAGGCGTGCAGCTTTCGGGCGGCCGCTGCTCCAGGTTGGGCATCGAGTGCCCTTACCATGGTTGGACTTTCGACGGCAAAGGCGAATGCGTGCACATGCCGAGCAATGTCGGCGACAAGCTTCCCCAGATCCGGAAGATACCGACCTACCCGACCCGGGAACAGCAGGATACGGTTTGGTTCACGTTCTCGGAGGATCCGTATCAAGCGGATCCGCCGGACTGGCATTTCTGGGGAAAGCACTCGTTCGTCACCGTCCTCGACATGGACTGCGAATACATACGACTGATGGAGAATTTGATCGACAATCCGCATGCCGGATATATCCATGCCGGGCTCCTGCGCGGTCGTCCTACCACGGATGTGGTGTCGGAGATCAGGGAGACGCCGGTCGGCGTGCATGCCAACACGATCGGCGAAAAGGCCCGCAAAAGCATGATCTATCGCGTCTTCGGACATAAGGACCAGGACATCGTCCACACCGAGGAATTCATCGCCCCGCACATCATCCGCACGGTGTTCAGCCACCCGGGCAGCACGCACGCATCGAGCCAGTTCGTATGCGTACCGACCAGCGAACGCAAAGTCCGGGTCTTTTACCGGATCACCCTGGATTTCCCGTTCGCGCGCCTGTTCATCCCGTTCTTCAAGCGGATGGTCGACAAAGTGCTTGTGCAGGACAAGATCATGCTCGAACACGAAGCGCAGCAGGAGTGGGCCCAGCCCGACTTCAAGAAGAACGCCTGCAAGGCCGATGTCGCCGCCATCTGGATGGCGCAGGCGGCACGGGCCTACGCGGCGGAAGGCCCGCAGACGAAAACCGAATACCGCGCGCTCGACACGGAATACCGCCTCTAGCGAACAGCGTGGTTTCCACCCAGATATCCGACCGGGCCAACATGACGACTCAAACAGAAAATCAGAACATCAGTCTGCTGCTCACGGACGTTGCAGCGCGGCAGCCCGACAAGGCATGCCTGGTCGTGTCCAATCCGTTCGAGTTCGGCGCACAGCCGACCTATCTCCATTTGTCCTGCGGCGAACTGGAGCGCCGGGTTCTCACCAGCGCCCATGGGCTGCAAGCCCTCGGCATCGGCGCTGGAACCCGCGCCCTGGTGATGATCCGGCCCGGGTTCGATCTGGTGACGGCGGTATTCGCGTTGCTGCGGGCAGGGGCGGTACCCGTGTTCATCGACGAAGGCATGGGCCTGGAGAACATGCTTCGCTGCATCGAGGAGGTCCAGCCCAGCGCCGTGCTGTCGGTGGCGCGCGGCTTCGAATTGATGGCCGCCTATCCGGACACATTCAAAAGCATCGAAAAAACCGTGTCTGTCGGCGCTGGCGGCCCTGCACAGACCGCGTCGTTCTCCGCACTTCTTGCCGCGGATGTCGTCTCGCATGCGCATGCGCACAATGCGCCGGAGGATCTTTCGCTGATCCTGTTCACCACCGGCAGCACGGGCACGCCGAAGGGCGTCCAGTACACGCCGCGGGTGGTGCGTTCCCAGCTGGAGGTGATGAAACGCACCTGGGCGCTGACCGAGCGCGACGTCGATCTTTCGACTTTCCCGACGTTCGTGATCGGTACGATCGCGATCGGCATGACCGTCGTCGTCCCCGACATCGACCCTTCCAATCCCGCTGGCGCAGACCCGCGCAAGATCGTGCAGGCGATTCACGATCACCAGACAACCTATACGTTCGGTCCGCCTGCACTGTGGGACAAAGTGACGCGTTACTGCACCGAGCACGCGATCGAACTTCCCTCCATGCGCAATGTGCTGGTGGCCGGTGCGCCGGTGCCGGCCAAGCTGATCCGGCGTTTCCCGCGGATTCTGCCCAATGGCAGCTGCCATACGCCGATCGGCGCGACCGAAGGAAACCCGATCACCAACATCTCGATGCAGGAGCTGATCGAAGAAACGCTGCCGCAGACGGATCTTGGCAAAGGCGTGTGCGTCGGCTATCCGCTGCCGGGACATGAGATCAGCGTCATCGGCATCGACGACGGCATCATCGAGGATTGGTCGCAGGCACGCATTCTGGGCATCGGCGAGATCGGCGAAATGGTGGTCAGCGGCAGCGTCGTGACCCACCACTACTACAACCGTCCCGAAGCGACCCGCAAAGCCAAGATCTACGGCGGCGCCAATGGTATCGCCCACCGTCTGGGCGATACCGGATTCGTCGACGAAAAGGGCCGGCTGTGGTTCTGCGGGCGTCGCGCTCAAGTGGTGAAGGCGGCCGGCAAGGACTGGTACCCGCTGCAGCTCGAAAGCAGTTTCAACAGCGAAGCCGACATCTGGCGCAGTGCGCTGGTGGGCGTCGAAAGCGATGGCGTGGCCGAGTTGGCGCTCTGCATCGAATTCGAGCCCGGCCATGCGCCATCGAGCTGGCGCCTGCCGCCGGAGCGCCTCGCCCGGTTACGGCAGAAGGCGTCCGCCATGCAGATTCCCCTGCGCCGCTTCTTCGCCTGCCCCGACGGGTTCCCGGTCGATATCCGCCACAACTCGAAGATCAATCGCCCGCAGCTGTCGAAGTGGGTGCAGGGGCTGCTGGACGCGGAGCGCGCCGAAACCGTTGCGGCGTTGCAGCCATGAGCTTCCGCGGCAGCAGGGTATGGATTACCGGCGCGTCATCGGGCATCGGCGCCGCCCTCGCCCGCGAATTGTCCGCACAGGGCGCGCATCTGCTGCTGTCGTCGCGGCGCGAATTGGAATTGCGCAGCGTCCAGGCGGACTGCATCGGCGCTGCGCAGTCGGTCCATATCCTGCCGCTGGATCTGACCGATGCCCCGCAGTTGCAGCGGGTCTCGGCCGATGCATTGCGCCGGTTCGGCCCGATCGATCTGTTGATTCACTGCGCCGGCGTCAGCCAGCGATCGTTGGCGCAGGACACCATCGCCGAGGTGGATCGCATGATCATGGAGATCAATTATTTCGGCGCCGTCGAGCTCACCCGCGCGGTGCTGCCATCGATGTTGGCGCGCAACAGCGGGCATATCGTGGTGGTGACCAGCGTCGCCGGAAAAGTCGGCTCTCCGCTGCGATCCAGCTACTCGGCGTCCAAGCACGCGCTTCATGGCTACTTCGACTGCCTGCGCGCCGAAGTCCATCATGCCGGCATCCGCGTGACCACGGCGTGCCCCGGTTACATCGATACCGAAATCACGCGGAATTCCTTCATCGGCAACGGTGAGCGTTACGGCAAGGTCGACGCGATGCTCGCGAAAGGCATGCCGGTGCGGGAATGCGCCCGTCGCATTCTGGCCGGCGTCGCGCGCAACAATCCCGAGTTCGTCGTCAGCCGGGCGAAGGAACGCATGGCCGTCTATCTGCGTCGTTTCGTCCCGCGCCTTTTCTTTCGGATCGTCCGCAATCATCGACCGGCCTGATCCTGTCCGCATGGACGCGCTGCTCGATGGAAGCGATGGAAGCGACCCATATAGAATCGATCCGGAATTCGGCGACACACCTGGGAAACCCTCATGAGCGAACACACCATTACCGTTCCGGATCGCGAGCTGGAAGACCTCGTACCGCCGTCCGTCGCGACGCACGAGGAAAGCGACTACCTCCGGTTGCTTTCGCGTTTGAACAAAGCGTCGTTGAGCAAGCGCTTCGACGCTTACAACGATATCGCCTGGGACGATCCGACGATGCAGATCCGTCGAGACGATCCGCGTTGGGAACTGTCCGACCACGATGCGCTGGGCGAAACGGAATGGTATCGGTCGCTTCCGCAGCAGACCCGAATCGATCTCGCCCTGGACCGCACCGTCGCGCGGATGAAAACCGGCATCCTGTTCGAGAGCATCCTGATCCGCGGCATGATGGAATTCATCGCGACGCTGCCGAACGGTTCGCTCGAATTCCGCTATGGCCTGCACGAATGCATCGAAGAGGCGCAGCATTCGCTGATGTTCCAGGAGTTCATCAATCGGGCCGGCGGGGATCCGGAGGGTCTCGATGGCGCGACCAGGCTGCTCGCGAAATTCATCATCTCGCAGGGGCGCAGCTTCCCGGAGCTCTACTTCATTTTCGTCCTCGGCGGCGAGGGGCCGATCGACTACGACCAGCGCGAGCAGCTCAAGAAGCAGAAGAATCTGCATCCGCTGATGCGTCGAATCGACCAGATCCATGTGACCGAAGAAGCGCGGCACATCAGCTTCGCCAATGCGTATCTGCGTGAGCACGTGCCGAAACTCGGCGCGTGGAAGCGCCTGAAACTGCGCATATTGGCTCCGCTGATACTCGGCAACATGGGCAAGATGTTCCTGCTCCCGCCCGCGTCCATCGTCCGACGCTATGGCGTGCCCGCCGATGTCATCGTGGCCGCTTACGAACGAAATCCGGCGCAGAAGCGCGCGCTGCAGACGGCCATGGCGCCGCTGTGCACGCTCTGTCGCGAACTGCGCATCCTGCACCCGCGCACCGAGGGCTCGTGGAAAAGGCTTTCGCTGATCGCTTGAAGCGCGGCGGCTGCTTGGAGGTGTTGGGGGGTTCGACGGACCATGAGGCCTCAGCCTCCGCGCCGGGTGATGGGCTGCGCGGTTTCAATCCCCAGGTACGGAGCCGGCTTTCCTTCGAAAAACCGATCAACCGCCGCCGTACATCACGTCCGCCCGCTGGAACAGGATCCAGCTCGTCGCGATGAACTTGTCGCCGCGCTGCGGGCGGTTGCCGCGGTGGGTGTGGGTGAACGATGTCGGCGCGATCAGCAGCGCGCCGGTTTCCGGTTTCACCTTGCGCTGCTGGAACATGAATTCGGTTTCGCCTTCCTCGAAATCGTCGTTGAGGTAGAGCGTCCACAGCAGGTGGCGGTGCAGGGTTTCGGCGGTCTTGTCGCGCGGGTACAGCTCGCAGTGCCAGTAGGGATAGCCGCCTTCGCCGGCGCGGTACCACTGCAGGTTGATGCTGCCGGGGCGCAGGCAGGCGCGGATGAGTTCGATGATGCCGGCGTCGTCCTTCGCCGCCAGGTCGTCCGCGGACAGGCGTCGCAGGGCGCCGTCGGGGCCGGGCTGCTGCAGCATCAGCGGCGCGATCAGCGCCTGCGGGTATTCGCGGAGATAGCGGATCAGGCCGCCGAGCATGGCCATGTTCAAGGTCTGTTCGACCTGCTGCCATTCGGGATTGCCGGTGATGCTGATGTCGCGGCTGCGCTTGAGTTCGGGAAACACGCCGCCGCCGACGCGGCCGGGTTGCAGCGCGTTGCTGGCGCGGATGTGGCCGACGATCTCGGCGCAGATCTCCGGCGCCAGTGCGTTGGGGGTGATCGCGATGAAATCCTTCACGTGAGTCTCCGTTTGTGCAACATCCTTGTCCGGCACGGCGGCACCGGGCGTGCTCATGCGCGTGCGTCGCTTTCGGCGCAGCGGCGCGCGGCTGCGGCCTCGATCGGCAGCCGTAGGCCGGCGCCGATAGGGCCGTGACGCGCTTCCTCGATCGGGTGGGGGGTGGTGGACACGGGCGAGGCTGCAGTCATGACGGGCGGGTCCGGGGGGCGAGGGCGTATTCTCGCCTACCCGGGCGCGGCCGTTGTCCCCGGTGCGCGGGAGATGGAATCCGTGGTTTCCCTGCGGTGTTTTCGGCTAAGTGTTTGCCTGCGCACGCATTCCCGGGCATAATGCGCGGCTCGTTACGCCCGGCCCGATTCCATCCGGCCCGGAGGACAGGTCCGCGAACCCGTCCGCCAGCGCAGCGCGCCCGAATCCCGTTCGCAAGGCGAACGTCCCTGCCGATCCATCGGCCTGGACCGACGCCGGGGCCGCCGTCTCCCGGGCTATGGGAGGCCACCGCAGATCGCACGATACCGTCGCGCGTTCTTATCGATAGAGGTACGTATGTCCCGCGAATGCCAAGTCACCGGCAAGCGCGTGCAGAGCGGCAACAACGTCTCGCACGCAAACAACAAGACCCGCCGCCGCTTCA
>JBKJTC010000001.1:0-40728 GCA_046590925.1 Lysobacteraceae bacterium
ATAGTCGCCGGCGTCTTCGCGCAGCTGCAGTTGCAGGGTGGTGCCGCGCGGGCTGTCGGCGGGCGCGGGCTCGATGCTGAACTGGCCGTCGCCGGTCGAGCGCCAGGTCCAGGCGTCGTCATGACCGGCGCGGCGGCTGGTCACGGCGATGCTGTCGGCGACGATGAATGCAGAGTAGAAACCGACGCCGAACTGGCCGATCAGCTGCGCGTCGACCTTTTGTCCGGCGGCGAGCGTGTCGAGGAAGAGCCGGGTGCCCGAATGCGCCACGGTGCCGAGGTTGTGCATCAACTCGTCGCGCGACATGCCGATGCCGTTGTCGCGGATCGTCAGCGTGCGCGCGTCGGCGTCGATGGCCAGATCGATGGCCAGATCACCGCCGCCTTCCAGCAGCGCGGGGTCGGCGATCGCCTCGAAGCGCAGCTTCTCGCAGGCGTCGGAGGCGTTGGACACCAGCTCGCGCAGGAAGATGTCCTTGTTGGAATACAGCGAATGGATGACCAGTTGCAGCACTTGCTGCACATCGGCCTGGAAGGCGTGGGTTTCGGCCTGCGGGGCCGTTTCGGTGGCGTCGGTGCTCATCCTGATGTCCTTGGGTACAAAAACGATGGCGCAAGCATGGGCGCGATTGAGGCGATTTCAAGATGCCGGCGGTCGTCGTGTGCGGGTAATCCAGGCCACCCAAAAAAGATGGCCCGCCCAGAGGGGTGAGCCGCCATGTACGGCGCGAGGGCAGGCTTATCCCGACCCAAGGATCCAAACGAAAGAAATGATGGCTCAGCCGAGGCACCTGAAAGCCAAGGCGCCTGCAAGTCCGGCACAATCCCAGCCCATCGCAATCGCGGCTCCACGGAGGGTTGTGGGGCTGAAGCGACCGAGTCTCAGCTTGCTACGTCCGTTTGGGCGGCCATGCGGCGGGCGTGGGGGACGATGTGGCTCCTGCCGCACCTCGGGCTCGCGGGGGGGGGGGTACGGGACTTTTCATTGGGAAGGTGATTGGGACTTGAAAGCATTGCGGCACCATCAAAAACACCAAGGACAAGCGCTATGAGCACCCTGCCACTCACCGAAGCCATTCTGCTGGAGATTCACCAGAGCCTGGGCTGCCAAAGCTTTCAGACCACCAAGAAGGATAAGTTCGCGACCGCGCAAGACAGCTTAGCCACCCACAAGGCCATGGGCGAGGAAGTCCTGCATGGCATCTTCAAAGCGCTGGGCATGGATCCCGGCGCGAACGTGGATGCCATAGACACCCTCACGGAGTTCGGGAACGCCTTCAAGGCTCTTGAGCTGAACACCTGGACCTTCGACGCCGACCAGCGGCAAATCTTGTGGATGCTGCTGGGCTACTTTTATATACCGGGGCTGGCGCGCCATGCGGCCTTCTGGAACCTTCGCAGCCCTCGGGACAGCGGCATGCCGGGCGGGCGCTTCTGGTACCTCCCCGAGCGCCGCGAAGTAGACGGCAGCCCCAGCCTGTACCTGCCGGTGGCGCAGGTGGTGGACTGGTTGCTCGACTTGCTGGGGGTGCCGCTGGAAGAGTTCGCCGATGCACGAAGCGAGTCCACGGATGGCGCGCATGACGCCCTCCGGCGCTCGCTGTACAACTGGAAAAGAGAGACGACGATTCGATCGGATTCTTTCCGGAAGTATTTCACCGACGATACGGTGCTGAATTTCAAGGGCACATTCGTGCTCGATGGCAATCGTAGCCCCGCCGAACGGTTTGCTGACGCTTTGGCTTTCGTGGGGCTTAAAAAGCTGACCGCCGACAAACTCCGCCTGGAAATTCCGATGACACGCGCAGGTCGTCTGGAAGCGATTCTGGAAGGCGTTGCCGATGAAGATCAGCGTGCGGAGTTCGTCGGGCATCTGGCTGTGCGTTACGCCGCCCCATCGCCGAAAACGATCCGTCAGCGTCTGCTGTTCGCGCGCATGGTGCAGGATGGCTATGGCCGATTGCTCAAGTTTCTGTGCCCGGGCGTCGATCGGCTGTGCGCCGATGCGCGGCAGAACAAGCTGCTGCAGTTATTCGCTATTTACAAGTGCGTCTACAACCTGACCATCGATGCTTGGCGCGCTTGCGGCGATCAAGGAGAGGCAGCGGAAAACGCCTGGTTCGAAGAACGACTGCCGCCGTGGGATACAAACGGTTTGTATCTTTCCATCCTGCCTTCACGTTGCGAAACGTCAAATAATGAGCTGGCGCTCGTTCTGACACGTCAGTTCTGCAGCATGCAAGCAGGCGATGAACTTGAGGATCACGTCGGCTACGATGAAGAATCGACTAAGTCGGTAATCACACGAAATACGGAACGTGCAGTCGCAATCGCCGATGAATTGAAAAGCCAACGAAAATTGGTTGCGGACATGAAGAGATCGTCGCCGTGGCGTGCTTTGCAAAACGAGCACCGATTTTGGGTGATCTGTCAGGCGGCCCAGCATCCAGACCTCAATCCACGCGAAAAACAAGCGGCAATCCAGCGTTTGCGTGATCTGGCAGCGACGCCAGGCGAGACAGTACAGGCCATTCTTTTGGAACTGGACCGTCTTCTGAACGGTGAGCGCAAGCAACGGCCGCAAGATGCCCGGAATCAGGTTCAAGCCTTGCTTGAAGAAGCCGAGGTCAGCGAGGGATATCCGCTCTGGAAAGCAGCGATTCTGCAGTACAAGGCCAAGCATTTGCTGGCATGCAACGATTTGAAAGGGGCGGAAAAGAATTTTGTGGAAGCGCTGAATGCATCCTTTGACCGCAACTATGGCCGATTGCGCGGAGAAGTCGCCCGAGATTGCATGGCCAGCGCTGTCGCCAACCAAAGGCTTATCCCTGGAAATCACGAAAGGTATTACAAGGAGATGCTGGCGGGTGGAATTGTCGAGGGTACCGGGATTCCTGGCATCGAGGACACGGCGAGCTTGGCGGCTGATTTTTTCTGGAGCACGTTATATGTGCCTTACCCGGGAGTGGAGCGCTTGGCGCCCATCGCCATCGAGAAATGCAAGGAAGCTTTCAACATGATGATGGCCGGTGACATGGAAGGCTTACGGCACTGGATGGAGCGCAACCGCAGCAAGCTCAATGCGAATCTGCCGCTGGTGACAGGCGACTCGCTGTTGATGCATTTGATCAAATTTCGCGACAATTTCCTGAAAAGACCTCCCGCGATGCTTCTGAAGAATATCCCGCAAGAGCAAGAAGTACTTGGTTACTTCAATATGCTGCTGGAGCGCTGGCGGAACGCGGTTGTTTTGACGTGCCAGAACGCGCCAAGGCAATTGAACACGGCCGACTTCAAAGGCCAAACGCCACTGATGTTGGTGTCCGAGGCCGGAGACACTGAACTGGTCGGCGTCCTGCTGAAAGCTGGCGCCGACCCGGACAAACAGGACTGGCAAGGCATGACGGCCCTGCACTCGGCGATCAAATCGCGGACTGAGCGTTGCGTGGACGCCTTGCTCAATCATCCATGCCAACTCAACAAAATCACTTGCGACGGGCGGTCGCCGCTGCATACCGCCGCTTGGACCGCAAATTCACATGCCGTCAAACGCCTGCTGCAGCTGACGCCGGAACTGGCGTGGCAGCGGGACGCTAACGGGATGACGCCCTTGGAGCTGGTCGAATGCCTGATCGAAGACCCGCACGCCCTGCAAGTACTTGCTGAGGAATGCGACCGTAACGGCGGCCACTGTCCTTCGAAGCAGGAACTGATGGAAGTCGCTCAACTTCTCGAACAAGCGCCGCCGATCGATAGCCCACCTGTTTGTTGATGGAGTGGGCATCCTCCACTCACTCCCAACGCGACAAAGCCTCTTTCACGGTTCCCATGGGCAGGAATTCCTGTTCGATCCTGCCCTTGGATTGCTCGACAAGGTGTCGATAAAACGCCTGTTCGGTGTCTGTCAGGCCTTGCAATCGTGTCGGATCAGCGGTGATCGGCTCCGGCACAGCAAGCGTACCGGCGAAGCGTTCGAACAGAGGTTGATCCATCAGCAGTGGGTCCAGATGAGGCTGGTGCGCACGGGCACGCGCCAGCATGCACAGTCCCCACGTATCCATGTCGCCCCAGTAACCAATCCGGCGCTGGCGCAGCCAGTCTGCGCGCAACCAGGCCAGATCGAGTCCCGAACCAAGCACAGCGATGGTGTCGGGCAGTGTGGGCAGCAGATGCAGGCAGCGGTCGTTTTCGATCAGCAGGATGCGTTTGGCCGGCAGGGGTGCGTCGCGCAACTCGCGCGCCCGCACCCGCAGCTGCGCGAAGGGCAACAGCCCCGGCGCCAAGGCCGCAACCAACAGCCAGTGGTCGCCTTCATCGGCAGCATCGAGAAAGCTGCTGAGCCCGAGCTGCGAAGCTTGCCCATCGAAACGGAGATCGAGGAGTGCGGTCACGAGTCCGCGATGACGTTCCATGAACTTGCTGTCGATGCCCGCCAAGGAAAGGCTGCGCAGCGGTCGCCCGGCCGCGATACCGGGTTCAAGCTCAAGCGCCAGTGCGGTTGCCTGGACGACATCCTCGCCATTGCGATCGCGCCACAGCGCGCGCTGCCGGATCAGCAGCGAATGAAAGCGGCCATCGACGCGATCGAGCAGGTATCGAAGCTGTTGCAGTTCAAGTCGTACCTGGGCATCGCCCGATGCCTGCGCCCACTCCTCCGGCGAGCGAAGCTGCCAGTGCTGCGGCAGCAAGACCGGCTCCGCGGCACTGCGGTAAGCGATGGACTGCCATTGAACTTCACCCACCGTGACTGCCCGCCAGCGCTCGATGTGTTCGCGCACCTGTGAGGTCTGTTGCGCGAACAGCGTCGGCGGTGGGCGGCCGATGGGGAGTGGTATCGGCCACGTTTGCGGATCGAGCAATCGTTGTTCGCGTTTGTCGGCGCTGTGCCATTGACGTGTCAGCAGATCGGCCAATTCTTCAGGCGACTTCACTGCCGCGCTCCTGTCGCTCGATGCGATTGCGCGCGTGGGTCTCCAACGATTCCCAGCTCAGCGAGGTCATGGTGGCGTGTGCGCCCTTGCGGTGGACGACGATCGCGGAGCGGGTGTATTCGCGCAGCAGGCGGAGTTCCTTGTTCGGTGTGACGAACAGCGGGTGCAGGCCGAACTCCGCCAGCGCGCGGATGATACGGCCGGCCACGGCCTGCGAGCTCTTCGAGAACGCTTCGTCGAGCACGATCGTGGCGAACAGGGGCTGCTGGCGGCCGCGCGGGCACAGCGCATAGCTCAGCGATGCGGTCAGCACGTAGCTTGCGATGATCTCTTTCTCGCCGCCGCTGCCGCCCTGGGAACTGGTCCGTTTTTCGATGACCTTGCCGGTGTCGCGTTCGATCACCCAGACAGCGAACTGCAATCGATAGCGCGGGTCCAGCAGGGCCTGCGCGCCCTGCGTCTTCCGCCGCTCCACCGCGTCGCGCAGCAGGCGGATCAACTCGGACAATGCCTGATAGTGGCTTTCGCCCTGGTCGTCCTTGAGCTGGGCCGAGCGCAGCCGGGCCCGGGCCTGTCGCAGAGTGCGCAGGCTCTCATGCTCGACCCGCTGCGGCTCCAGCCGCAGATAGCGGCCGGGCTGAAAGTCCACCCGCTCCAGAGTCGCATTGAGGTCGGCGATGCGCTCTTCGATCACTGCGACCTCGCTGTCGATCCCGCTCAGCAACTGCGTGACGCCCTGGTCCGAGGACTGATTGAGATAGGTGAGGAAGCGACCGAGCTTGCCGGGAAGCGCTTCTTCGTCGAGCACCCGGAGGCGCTCGCGATAGGCGGGGAGATCCTGCAGCTCGGTGCCCGCTTCGGACAACGCGCCGGTATCCGCCGACTTCGCCTTTTCCATGTCGCGGATCAGTTGCTGTTCGATTCTGCTGCGTTGGCCTGCCATGCGCTTGATGTTCTGCTGGACGCGTTCCGTCTCCTGCCGTTCCAGATCGTCGAACTCGGAAGGCTCGCTGGCCTGCGAAACCTCCAGGTGCGCAACCGCCAGAGACCTTTGGGTCTCGTCCATCCCGTTGCCTATGCGTCTGCGGATACGGTCGATGGCGGCATTCGCTCGTCCGATGGCGTTTTCGATCAGTGCGATCCGCGTTTGCAGATCGACCTGCTCGCCGCGCATCGTGTCCGTCTCCTTCCGTGCGGCCTCCCACTCGCCTCTCGCTTTCTCGACATCGGATGCCGGTGCCGTCAACGCCAGCAACTGCTCCCGCAGTCGATCGAATTCAGCCTGCGCGCCTGGTACATCGATGTCGTCGAACACGACCTCTTTCAATCGGTCCAGCAGCGCAAGGCTCAACCGGGTGGCTTCGACCAGATCCTCCGCCTTGCGCGCTTCGCGCTGACTGGACGCATGCAGGTCCGTCGCGGTGGCGAGATCCTGCGCAAGCCGCGCGAGCTGGGCGCGGTTGTCGAAACCTGTCATCCAGTCGCGATCGAGCGGTTTCTGATCCTGTTTGTCGAAGTAACCGCTGCGGCCGGACATGAGACCCTGCACGGTCATCGCATGGGCCGTGCGGCGCAGGGTATGAACGTCTTCCACGCAATGCCGATCGATGCCGGCAAGCAGTTGCTTCAGCGCTTCGCGATGGATATGCGGTTTGAAATTGAGTTTCCGGGTGAATCCGTCGTCTAGAAAGCGGGGCTGTTCAGCAGGGGTTTCCGCTTCGCGCAGACGAACATGCAGACGGTTGTCGCGTGCATCGATCCAGGCCAATGCCGCGGAGGCATGCTCGGGAGCGATCAACAGGCGCAGGCGTTCGCTGCCGATCGCGCGCTCGATGGCGCCACGCCAATTCGCCTGTTCCGGTTGAACCTCGATCAGTTCGGCGACGAAGGGCAAGGCCTCCTCGTCGATGCCGAGATGCTGCGCAAGCAGGGCCCGGAAGCGATGCTGATCGCCGGGAATATTGGAGTTCGGGCGCTTCTCGGCCTCTTGCAATTCCTGCTGTAGCCGGTCGCGTTCGGTGAGCAGCGCCTGTTGCCTGGCGCCGGCTTCCCACGCGGCTTGTTTCTGCTCCGACCAGCGTCGGGTTTCTTCACCGCGCCGCTGTTCGATGGTGGCCTGATTCTTCTGAAATGCGGTCAGCGTCAGTGTGGGATTCAGGTCGAGGCTATTGGCCCGCGCCTGATAGTGTGCCGCCTCGCGCTGGCATCGCTTCAGCTTGTCTTCCTGCGTCGAAAGGTGTCGACTCAGTTCCTCGATCCGTTGCCCACCGACCTGGAGGTAACGCGTTTGCAAGGACTGCTCTTTGGCCTGTGCGAATTCCAACCGCTCGGCCAAGGTCGCTGCCAGCTGTTGCTGGTTCAACAGTTCCGCCTGATCGGCCCCGGCTTTCTTCCGCCAAAGCGCGACCGCCTGCGCGCCGAACCAGGCGGGCAACAACGACAGCAATGCGTTCTGCTCATCCAGCTTCGCGCTGGCATCCCGATGATCGCTCCATCCCTTGTCGATCGGCAGCAACGTGTCGCGCTGTCGACGGGCGGTTTCGAGTTCCTCGCGGATGCCGGCCAGGGTGTCGAATTCTTCGGCGACCTTGCGCGCATCGTCGAACGCGGAGGCGTCATCCAAAACCAGCTCGCGGAACACCTTGTCGATGCTGTCGAGCTGCTTGAGGCCGGCCGCGCGATTGAGCAGATCGAAGGCATTGTCGCCGACTTCGAAGTGACCTCGCAGTCGCGACAGGAAGGATTGCTTGGTCTCGTAGATCTTGAGGCCCGGACGGCTGCGCTCCAACTCCTTCAGCCCGCGCGCGCCGGATTCCCGGTGGGTCTCCAGCCATTCGTCCAGGGCTGGTGCATCGTTCAGGCAGAAGAACCAGCGACGCTTGAGATCCGCAAGCGCCGAACTCGTACCGTCGAACCAGAACAGGCCGCCGATGCGCACCACCATTTCGCCGTCGCCGAAGCGCGCGGCGATCGCGGTCACGACGGGGCCCGGTCTGGCGATATGTTCGTTGCCGCCGCCATCGTTGCCCGCGCCGGAGACGCCGCGGACGTAGGACACCAGATCCCGATCGCTGTCGTGACCACCGGTGGAGGCCAGGTTGTAGCGGGGACTGGCGACCAGCAAGGTCATCAGCGCATCGACCAGCGTGGTCTTGCCGCTGCCGGTCGGGCCGATGATCGCGGTGCCGGCCAGGTCGATTTCCGCAGTGTGCCGGCCCCCGAAAGCGCCCCAGTCGTAGACATCGAGGTGGGTGAGGACGTAACTGCCGGTAGACGGGTCCAATCGTGGTGCAGAAGCGGATGCGGTGTTCACGCGTCGACCTCTTTCGATGTGAACGACGTGCCCGTACCGCCTGCGGTTTCACGCAGCGCCTGTTCACGCAGCATGTGAACCAGACTGGTGAGATTCTCGGGATTGGCCAGATGCGCGATGATCGGCCGGATGGTCACGCGTTCCTGCTGATCCACGTCTGACACGATGCCGTGCCCCTTGAGCTGTTCCAGCAGTGTCAGCAGGCGTTTCTTTTCCTGGGCATCGCTTCCCAGATCGCCAAGATACGCTTGCAGATGCGGCAGCAAATCCTCGAGCGCGACCCGGGCGTCGCTCGCACCGACGCCGGCTTCCACTTCATGCGCAACGAATTGTTGCCGCAGAATCGCGACGAGCAGCGACTGCTCCAGCGTCAGGCGTTGCTTGCGTACCAGGGGATGCGACCACTCGTCGTCTTCCTGGTCGGGCGAGGAATTCACCGCGATGAAGGCCAGGCCACGGATGTCGTCGATGCGCAAGCCCAGATCGAGCCAGCCCAACACCTCGTCCACCTGATTGCGGTACAGCAATGCGTTGCGATAGAGATTGGGCTTGCTCGATTCTTCCAGCAAACCGTACTTCATCAGTTCTAGGATCGTGGCACGCACGGCAGCCCCGATGTCGGAGCGTGCGGAGTGACTCGCATCTTCATCGGAGGGGCGGGACGCGGCCGTGCGATCGTCGGTGTCGATCGTGTTCTCGTCGAGGTCGGCGCCGACGCCTTCAACACCGCTCGTCATGTCAGGGTTCCCATTCGAAATTCTCGAAAGATACGGGGTCGAGGGCGAGCAGCGGCACTTCGAAGCGGAGCGCCTGCTCGTCACGGGTGATGACATCCAGCGTTTCGCGCTCGGTTCCGATGACGCATGCGGCCTCCCGCGCCATACCCAGCCACAGCGCCAGGGTTTCCAGATCGTGAGTGGGCGGCAAGCGTTGCGCCAGAGCAGCCAGGCTCAGTGGTTCGTCGCTGGCCCGCATCACGTCCACGGTGTCGCGCACCAGCGCTTCGCGGTCGAGGCTGTCCAACGACGACCAGAATTCGTCCTCGATCTGGTCGATATCGCCGGCCATGCGCTGCAGATCCAGATCCCGCAGCGCTTGTTGATCGAGGGATTTGAAGCGCAGCCGCTCCACCAGCGGAAGACCGCCGCAGACGATGGCCAACGGCGGCAGACAACCCGGCTGTCGGCGGACCGATGCCGCGCTCCAGTCCACCATCTGCGCATGCCGGAAGACCTCGTTGAGGAGTTGCCCGACCCGATGGTGTTCGGCCGCCAGACCGGTGCGCAGAAAACTGCGGACATCGCGCTCGCTGCGCGAGCGTGCCCGGATGACCGACGCCGACTCCTTCACCAGGCGCATCACCAGCCAGCGCAGATCGGCCTGTTGCGCCAGGGTCAGTGCGGTTCTGGCCTGTGGATGCTGCAGGATGGTGCGCAGCCGGCGCTTCATGGCATCCAGTTCGACTTCCTGCTGCATCTGCTGGTGAAACGCCTGGAAGACCTGGCCCTCAGCGGTTTCTAGCAGGCTGTCGTGACCGTCGAGCAGGGTGTCGACGATCGCGCCACGGTGGTAGCCATCGTTGACGATGGCATGACGCAAGCGCAGATCGGCATCGCGCCAGGAGTCTTCCACCCGGCGGAAGTCCGCGCGCAGGCTGGTCGCCAGTGTGTACAGCTCGCGGATGCCTTCGGTCGCTTCCCGCACATCCGCGATCTCGATGCGCCCTGCTTCGGCCTCCTCAAGTTCGCGTTGCAGCCCGGCGATCTGCTGGCGGAGGTGCGTGGCCCGGCTCTGCGGGTCGGGATTGAGGCGCGCTTCCAGACGTTCGATCTCGCGTTGAACCACCGCCAGACGCGAGGCGGTCGACGTCATCATGCGGCTGTCCAGCGAATCCACGAACCGCAGCGCGGTCTCGAGCGCATCCGTCGCGTACAAACGCCCTTCGCGCTCGACCAGCAGGGCTTGACGAATCCAGGTACGGAGCTCCTTGCGCGCCAGCACCGCGGGGTCGCTATCGATCTCGAATTCGTTCAGCCCGGCGTGCCCGGCCAGCAGCTCGCTCAAGGCAAGCTGGGCGTCATCGAAGTCGATGCCATCCTGGCTTTCTTCGAATAAGGATTTCAGGCAGCCCAACACAAGCGGAGCCCGGCGCCAGGCCAACAGCTGCCAGGCAGGGTTCTGTTGGCGTGCCAGGACATAGCTTCGGGTGCGTTCGTGGCTGTTACTGTCCATGCCTTGGTCGGGTGCTGCCCCCGTTGGCCCGAGGTTGGACTTTGCTGGAGGCAATATGGCCTACATTAGCTGAAGAATCAGTCTCACGCACCGCGACATGGTGAAGTGTCTAATATTGCAAAAATATCCCCTGCACTCGACAACAGAGAAGTCCAAAGGGATGGAGGCAGAAAGGAATGGTGGCGAAAACTTCACCAATCGGAGCGGCGGGCCCTGAGGGCCAAGCCCAACGAGTCCAAAGCGAAAAACGCGAAACCCCTGCGAAATGCAGGGGTCGTGGATACCGCACAGAGCGGTTGTCTTAGTCGAATTGGCGCGCCTGGAGGGATTCGAACCCCCGACCAACGGCTTCGGAAGCCGCTACTCTATCCGGCTGAGCTACAGGCGCGTGACGCCTATTGTCCCCGATTCGAGCGGATGGCGCGAGCTTTCCGAGCAGCGACCCCAGAACGATGAGCGAAATCCCGACCCCTTCCGCCGGAATTCCCGCGTGGCGCGAACGCTTCGGCCAGTACTGGGCACTGGTGCGCGGCGACCGTCCGATCGGTTGGCTGCTGCTGTTGTGGCCGACCTGGTGGGGGCTGTGGCTGGCCGCCGACGGTGTGCCGCCGTGGTGGACGCTGGTGGTGTTCTCGCTGGGCGTCTGGCTGACCCGTTCGGCCGGCTGCGTGATCAACGATTACGCCGATCGCTGGCTCGACCCGCTGGTGGAGCGCACCAAAGGCCGGCCGCTGGCGACCGGCGCGGTGCGCGGGCGCGAGGCGCTGGCGGTGTTCGCGGTGCTGATGCTGCTCGCGTTCGCGCTGGTGCTGACGATGAACCGGCTCACCATCCTGATGAGTTTTGTCGGCGTGGCGTTGGCCGCCAGCTATCCGTATCTCAAGCGCTACACCTATCTGCCGCAGGTCTATCTGGGCCTGGCGTTCGGCTGGGGCATTCCCATGGGGTTCGCGGCGATCCGCGGCGAGGTGCCGCCGGTGGCCTGGGTGCTGTACGTCGCCAACATCTTCTGGACCACCGGCTACGACACCTGGTACGCGATGGTCGACCGTGAGGACGATCTGCGCGCGGGGTCCAAATCCACCGCGATCCTGTTCGGCGACCTGGATCTGGTCGCGCTGGGCGTGCTGTACGCGCTGTTCTTCATCGGTCTGGCGTTGATCGGTCGCGAAGCCGGGCTGGGATTGGCGTACTGGATCGGGTTGGGGGTCGCGCTGCTGCTGGTGGCGTATCAGCTCGCGATCGGGCGCAGCCGGGAGCCGGCGTGGTGTTTCCGGGCGTTTCTCAACAATCACTGGGTGGGGATGTCGGTGTTCGTGGGCCTGGCCGTGGCGTTATGGATGGATAGCTGAGCTGAAACCCCGGCGGCTTTGCCTTCGATGGACAAGTGTGCGGTTTCAGGGGGTTGCGGGTTCAAAAGCGGCGCGCCGCGTTGCCCAGCGTCTGTTTCGCCTTGTCCGCGATGCGTTGAAAATCACCGGAGATGTCCGGATCGTCGAGGATCGCTTGCCAGAAGTCCAAGGCCATGACCGCCGCCCGGTGCCAATCGCTGCGCTGTTCCGGCAAAGGCAGACGGACCTCGTATTCCCGCGCGACGACCTCGCCATTCGCCGAAGGCCTGAAGCGCATCGGCAGCATGTCGTAGACGGGCGCCAGGCGGAGCGGACGTTGATCGGACAGGTGCAGGCCGATGTTTCCCGAGTGCATGTCGTTGTTCGCGATCAGATCTCCGAACCAGCCGATGATCCGCAATGCATCCGCGTCTCCGGTGTCGATCCAGCCATCGCGCTCGAGTTCGTCCGCGAATGTTTGCCAGCGGGGATCTCCATGCCCGTAGAAAGCAGCATCGATGGCGGCCAGATGGATCAGCCCGCGGCGACCGAGTACCGCGGTCCTGTCGAAGCGCGTCGACTCCATGAAGATCCGGTCCCCGGCCTCGACTGCGGTGGATCGCGCGGTTGAAATGCCGTGTGCCTGCAGGATCTTTCCTGCAATCGCCTCCGCGCGCAGCAGATCCGCCCAGCGGCGTCCGCTGGCGGTGTCGATGCGGTCGCTGAACTTGACGATGACGGTGCGATAGTCGTCTCCGTCGGACAGGGTGGCCGTGAATTTCGGTTGTTCGCCGCCGGCTGAGGAGCCGACGATATCGCCTTGCAACGCTTCTTCGGCAAGCCGGGGATAGTGTTCCAGCCGGCGATCCGCCTCGATGATGCCTTGCGGCGAAAGCATGGCCATCTGCGCGAGTTCTAGACAGTGCTGGCCCAGCACCAGATCGCCGGCTTCGTCCTCGCCGTGCCGCAGCAGGGCCAGCAGGACATCATCCAATTTCCAACGCGCCAGATCTTTGGGAACATCGATATCAGTGGCGATGCGTCGCGCGAAACTTCTGCCGAGGAACCCCTGCGGCCGTTGAATATCGAGGAACCACGGCAATCCCGGGAACAGGCCATTCTGGAATTGCCCATGCAGGAATGCGGGCAGGTCGAGTTCCGCTTCGAAATGGAAATGGTCGCCATGCAGTGCGGTGAGGATGCCCATGCGTTGGGCGACGCCGTCGTCGTCGAGCCGATACAGCGGCCAGCGACTGCCGGCGCGCGCGATGTCCCGGGTCAGCGCGTAGCGCGTCGCGCGGGCGCGACCGATCTGCAGGATTCTTGGCCCCATGGACGCGATCAAGCGCGACACTGTGGGCTGGCTCACGCGCAGCGCCATCGCCAGATCCGCAGCGGAGCACAGGCCTTGCGACCTCAGCAAGGCCTCGATTTGTGGGGCGCGGGTATCGTCCATGAGAACGATTGAATAGATTCAAGAATGGAAAGTCAATCGATTCATGCCATAGATATAGCGACTTTTTGGGCGAGCATCCATTCGAGATGAATAGATTTAAGAATAGTTTTTTTAATCCATCCGTTCATGCTCCGCCGCGCTATGCGCGGCGGAGCATGAACGGATGGTCTGAACATGTCAACAATGCTGTTCAACGTCGTTATTGCTGTGACTGTGCATCGGTTGCAAGGCAGGTCGTGTCAACGTCCGTGCAAACTGATCACCAGATCATCCATCACCTTCGCCTCGCCCGCCTTGCCGCCGCCGAAGGTATTGCCGGTGGCCTGCGGCGCCAGGGGCCGGTAGCCGCCGTCGTAGTCCCACGTGGATACATAGAGATGTGTGGCCGACGGGAGACGCCCGTCGCCCAGCGCATTCGCGGGCAGGGTGAAGGTCACGGTATCCGCATCGCGGTCCACGTCGATCCGCGGCGCCGCGCTCACCACAGTGCCGTCTGCGGTCGCCGAGGCGCCGGTCGCGGAGAACAGCGCGTTCGACCAGCCGTGTGCGCGCAGGCGCAGGTGCCAGCGCAGGCCGCCCTGCAGGTCGGCGTTCTGCTGCGGCATCGCGGCGACGCCGGCGGCGTCGCCCTGCCGGGCAAAGAAGACGCTGAAGGCGACGTGGTCGAAGCCGTTGGGGGGGTTCCAGTCGGAGACCACGTCGCGGAGTTTCAGGGTCAGCCGCAGCGCGCCGCCGGAGCGCCAGACCTCGGCGCCCAGCAGGTCGCCCGGGCGCGGCGTGCGCCAGCCGGCATCGTCGGGATAGGTGTAGCGGCCCGACGGGCCGGTGTCATCGCCTGCGGGGTCGTCCACCGCGACCAGCTTCGTCCATTCGCGGGCGACCTTGAAGGCATGCGCCGCGGTGGCCGTGCCCGTGGCCGGATCCCAGGCCACCGCGCGATGGGTGATGCCGGGTTCGATCATGTCGTCGGTCGCCACGGACGCCCGCCAGCGGCCGTCGCGGTCCACCGGCACGGTCCGCGCCGCATCGAGGTCGCCATCGATCACCACCTGCACCGAGGCCATGCCGCGGGCGTGGCCGGAGAGCGCGAGATCGCCGGTGACGGTGTCGGCGGCGGGGTCCAACGCCAGTCGCGGATGCGCGGCCCATTCCGGCCCCGCGCTGTCGGGCATCACCGTCCAGATCTGGGCGCTGCGCGGCGGCAGAATCAAACTGGTGCGGCCGCCGCTGCCGACGACAAGCGGCTTCGCTTCCGCGGACAGTCCGAACAGCGGCCGCAGCCGGGTGCCCGTGGGCAGGCCGATGTCGAGGTTGTCGAGCAGGCTGGCGTGGGTCGCGGTGTTGAACACCACCAGCGCCTGTTGTTCTGGAACGCGACCTTCCCCGTCCACCCGCCAGGCGATCGCGCCCGGCGCGGCGGCATTCGCGGCCAGCACCGTCGGCGTGCCGCGCGAGAACACCCGGTGTTCCAGGCGCAGCGCGGTGATTTGCTGCAGGTAACGGTACAGCGGCGCGGCGGTGTCGAAGCGGTCGTGCCCGCCCGAGCCGTGGCCGCCGGCGAACATCGCCGCCCGCTGTTCGCGGAAGCCCTGCTCGGTGCCGTAATAAATGGTCGGGATGCCGGGCAGGGTCATCATCGCCAGCAGCGCCTGCTTCAGCCCGGCTTCGTCGCCGCCGGCCAGGAAGCGGTCGACATCGTGGTTGTCCACGAACGTCGGCATCCGCCACGGGTCGGCGTGGACCTTCATCATGTTGTCGATGCGGAAACCCAGTTCGGCCGGCGGCCGCCCGCGCGCGAACACGTCGCCCAGCGTCCCGTACAGCGGGAAATTGATCATCGCCGGCAGCAGCGGCCGGCCGTCGGCGCCGCGCGCGTAGGTCTCGATCTTCCGCGCCATCGCGTCTTCGTAGGGCTTGTCGATGCCGAAACCTTCGCCGAACAGGTGGAAGTCCGGCTTGCCGGCGGCCGCCGCGACCTTCAGCACGCCCGGCTGCCGCGGATCATCGGCATGCAGGAAATCGGTGAAGTAGTCGGGCGGCACGTAGAACGCGGTATCCACCCGGAACGCATCCACGCCCACCTCGCGGATCCAGTGGCCGTAGCTGTCGCGTAGGGCGGCGCGGACCACGGGGTTGCCGGTATCGAGGTCGTCCAGATCCGCCAGCTGCCAGTCCAGTTCCTGGCGGCGGTCGGCGAAATCGCGGATCTGCGGCGTCCAGTGATAGATCGATGCCGTGCGGTCTTCTGGCCTGCGCACATCGTTGCGGTCGAACGGCGGCTGTGTGGGCGCGTTGCTGCCGTCGGGCTGCCGCCGCAGCTCGAAGCCCTGCTCCGGTCGCGCCGGGTCGTAGCTGCCCGGCCAGCCGAAATAGTCGCCGGTGTGGTTGATCACGATGTCTTGCACCAGCCGCAGGCCGCGCCCGTGCATCGCGTCGGCGAGGCGCCGGTACCCGGCCAACGTGCCGAAATGCGCGTCCACCGCCTTGAAGTCGCTGGCCCAGTAGCCGTGGTAGCCGCCGTACTGCGCGCGATCGTTCCACCACTGGTTTGCCACCGGCGGGGTGATCCAGATCGCGGTCGCGCCCAGGCCCTGGATGTAGTCCAGGCGCCGCTCCACACCCGCCAGATCGCCGCCGGAGAATCTGCGCCCATCGCCCGGGTCGTATTCGCCCGCGCCCTGATCGCTGTTGCCGGGGTCGCCGTCGTCGAAGCGATCCAGCATCACGAAATACAGGATCTGGTCGCGCCAGTCGGTGGCCTGCGACGGCGCCGCGGGCGGCTCGGCGGCGGCCGCGGTCAGCGGCGACAGGGCGAGCAACAGGGTGCAGATCTTGAGCATGGGGCGCTCCGCGCGGATCGGCCGTGGCCGGGTGCGGCGGGTCGCCGCTTCCGCCATTTCACTCCGATTACGCGCCCATGACCCTGACTTGACCGGGTTTTTGCATGAATACGTATGCAGGCACCTTTCCGCACTGCGGCCACGGACTACCATCGCGCTGCATGCCGGGGACAGGCTGGACTCCGGACATGCCGGGAACTGCGGACCAACCCGCTCAGACGGGATTCGCGCATGGACCTGCCAACAAATTCCAGTTGCTGTGGAGGGGATCCATGCAACCTTTGAAACGAAACCTGTTGAGCATGGCGTTGGCGTCCGCAACGCTGATGCTGGCCAACGCCGCCTACGCGCAATCGGCAGACCAGAGCCAACCGCAACCCGAAGCCGGCGATCTCGATGCCATCGAAGTCATCGGTATCCGCCGCAGCATCCAGGAATCGATCGACGCCAAACAGGCCTCGAACTCGATCGTCGAGGCGATCTCCGCCGAAGACATCGGCAAGCTGCCCGACACTTCCATCGCCGACTCCATCGCGCGCCTGCCCGGTCTCACCGCGCAGCGCTTCGGCGGCCGTCCGCAGGAAGTCAACATCCGCGGCTTCGCCGGCGATTTCTCGACCACCACATTGAACGGTCGCGAGCAGGTCAGCCTCGGCAACAACCGTGGCGTCGAGTTCGATCAGTACCCGTCCGAACTCGTCAGCCAGGTGCTGGTCTACAAGACCCCCGACGCGCAGCTGATCGGCCAGGGTCTGTCCGGCACCGTCGACCTCAAGACCGTTCGCCCGCTCGCCTACGGCAAGCGGGCCTTTGCCGCCAACATCCGCGGCGACCAGAACAAGATCGGCGATGAGAAAGAAAACGGCTACCGCTACAGCTTCTCGTACATCGACCAGTTCGCCGACAACACCGTCGGCATCGCGCTGGGTTACGCCCATCTCAATAATCCCGGCCAGGCCAAACAGTTCGGCGATACCTGGGGTTATGACGGCGGCGGTATCTACGGCGGCGGCAAGCTTTACGATCTGGAAAACGACAACGAGCGCGATGGCCTGATGGCGGTCCTCGAGTTCGCGCCGAACGACGACTACCGCATGGTGCTCGACGTCTTCTATTCGCAGTTCGATCGCGAAGAACAGAAGCGCGGCATGGAATTCGCAGCGGCTTTCGGCGGCACGCCGGTGGCCGGAAACACGCCTGAGCGGTCGTCGTTCACCAACATCAATCCGGTGATCCGCAACGATTTCAACGCGACCTACGACGATCTGTTCGCGATCGGCTGGAAGCATGAGCTTAGCCTCAGTCCGAACTGGACCGCCTCGGCCGATATCAGCTATTCCGACGCGACCCGTGAAGAGCGCATTCTCGAAACTTACTCCGGTATCGGACCCGGCCGGCCCCGCGACAGCCTGACCGTGACCCGTAACAACGAAGGCTATTTCGACCATGATTTCGGCTACGACTACGGCGATCCGAGCATCCTTCGCCTCGGCGATCCCGGTGGCTGGGGCCAGGACGGTTACATCAAGGATTTCGAAGTCAAGGACAGCCTGACCTCGCTGCGCTTCGACTTCGAGCGGACCTTCGACGACGGCTGGTTCAGCAGCGTCGAATTCGGCGCCAACCTGACCGACCGGACCAAGAGCCGCGCCTCGAACGAAGCCTTCCTCGACCTGACGGCCTGTCTGGGCGGCGTATCGCCGAGTTGCCCGGATGGCGTCTCCGCGCCGATTCCGACCAGTCTGGCGTCCAACTCCGCCTATAACGCGTACGGTGTGTCCTCGATCTACGGTTACGACGCGTTGCGTGCATTGAACACGCAGTACACGCGCCGCGGCAATGCAAACCCGGACATCACCAACAAGAATTGGGAAGTGAACGAACAGGTCACCACCGTTTTCTTCCAGGCCAATATCAATACCGATCTTGGTCCGGTGCCGCTCAAAGGCAATATCGGTATCCAGGCCGTCAGCGTGGACCAGAGCTCCACAGGCAACGAGTCGTTCGAAGGCAACCCGCTGGGTCGTGAAGTCGAGGATGGCCTCAACTACACGGATTTCCTGCCGAGTTTGAACCTGTCCTTCGGGCTTCCGTGGGATCAGTTCATCCGCGTCGGTGCGGGCAAGCAAGTCGCACGCCCGCGCATGGACGATATGCGCGCCAACAATAATGTGAGCGTTGATCGCAACCGTGCCACCAACCCGATCACGGGTGCGCCCAATCCCGTCGATCCCATTACGGGCAACCGGATCCCGTGGTGGACCCGCAACGGCGGCAACTCGCGACTCAAACCTTGGGAAGCGAATGCGTACGACGTGTCCTATGAGAAATACTTCGGCGGCAACAAAGCCTATTTCAGCGCCGCATATTTCTTCAAAGACCTCAAATCGTACATCTATAACGAAAACACGCTGTTCAACATCAACGACACGGTGGTGACGCCGGCGGATTATCCTGCCAACCCACCGCCGAACCCGGTCGGCGTCTATAACCGCCCGATCAACGGCGAAGGTGGCACCGTAAAGGGCTACGAGCTGGCGGTGTCGCTGCCGCTTGACGTGCTCTGGGAGCCCCTGCTCGGCTTTGGTATTCAGGCGAATTACTCGGACACGACCAGCAGCGTCCAGCCGTTGGGTCCGTCTTCGCCTAATGAGCCGCTGCCTGGCCTGTCGAAGTACGTGTCCAACATCACCGCGTACTATGAGCGCTTCGGCTTCTCCACCCGCGTCAGCCAGCGTCACCGCTCGCAGTTCGTGGGCGAAGTCCAGGGCTTCGGCGGCGATCGCAATCGCCGCACGTTCGAAGGCGAGACGGTGACCGACGTGCAGTTGGGTTACACCTTCCAGTCAGGCGCGATGAAGAATCTGTCGATCCTGCTGCAGGTCAATAATCTCGAAAACGAACCCTTCCGCTCCTCGTTCAACGGCGACAACAACCGTCCGCGCGAATATTACGAGTACGGCCGTACCTATCTGTTCGGTGTGAACTACCGCTACTGAGTAACACCGCTCTCAACAGGCGAGCGTTTGGCCCTTGTCCGGTCCCTGGCCGGCAAGGGCCTTTTTGTTTGTGCAGACGCGTAAGCAGGCTTGCGGTGCTTGGCTGTTGAATCGTTGATGCGATGAATCGATTTGGATTTCGCGATTGATGGAAGATCGATCAAGCATGCCGTTCGGCATGGATACCAGAATTCACAATGCGCTCCAGCGATAGCCGACTCGCATCAGCCATTGACAACTGCACTGCACAACAACAAGACTGGAATCACGCTTCAGATCGAAGCCGGAGCACATTCCACAGGGGGAATGCCGGATGGCCAGGGTAGGCACAGGTACCGCATCGGAGCGATCGCCCGACGGCGCATCACCGACGATGGCGTTCGTCGCCATCGCGCTCTGCATCGACATGAATGCCACCGCCCATCGCAGCGGACTCCAACGCCGAAGGCTGTCATCAAGACTGCAAACGTGGGGCTACCACTGCCACCGAGGCTGTGTTCTCCAGCTCGCAGCTAATGCTTTCATTCCACCGGAATCGCGTCCACGTCGAGCGGCTCGGATGCATTTGAAGATTGAGCGGAAGTACGTGCAGCAGCAGATGCTGCATCGTGGTGAATGCAACGATGGCCAGCGTCCGGATCGTGATGCGGGTGAGCTATAAGCCGAAGCGGAAGTGATGCCACTGTAAGCGCGAAACGATACCGGAGCGTTGTGCGTATGGTGTGATCATTAAAATCCGCAACCAAGAAAATTTCATAAAAACTTGGACGCAGAAATTAACGAGTACTTTTTTCGCTCAAAGAATTTCATAAAGGAGAGATGGGCATGAGCAACGATATAAGCCTGCCAGAAGCCAAATTTGACCATGCGCTTGATGAGTACTATGGCTTCCTTCACAAGGTGGTGGCGAACAATGGCGGAACTGTTGGCCCCGGTCAGCGTCTTGTGACCATGAATACGATCACCCCATACTCGATTGTCAAAAACAAACCTCTCTATAACATGTTCGTGTTGCGAGCTTATGCGGATCTTGTTATCCGAAAGGAAACGGCCAAGGATGGCGGTTCTCCAAAGGCGCCGCCGTTGGATATCATCGACAGCGCTAATAGTGGGGATGCTTGGAGTTGGGAGTATTTTCGACTGGCTTTTCCGAACCTTCTTCAAGAGCTCAAAAGATATATTCAGGACCCCTCCGTAAAAGCGCGAATCACCGCGCTGGAGAGCACTTGGAGCGGTGCCTACGACGCATATCGAGAAGAACTAGAAAAACTCGAAGAGCAATGGGATGCGTATGCGGTAAAAAATGGAATCTCAGAAGAACAAGATCCTCCAAGATATTTTCGACTAAAAGCCGAATGGTGGAGAAAGCGTAAGGACAAAGTTCAACGCTTGTACGACAAACAATTTGGCATTCTCATAGAAATTTCAGATCTTGAGTTGATACACTTGGATGCTAAGGGTCTCCTGCTGAAAGACTTGAAAGACAACTTGTCAACGGGCAACCAGGTAAAACTCCCAATTCGGCCGGAACTTGAAGATGGTGCGGCCTCGGATCCGACGAATAGCCCCGGTGATTATGATCGTCGACCTGCGATATATCCCGCAGGCACTCAAGTATTCAATGACCTCTTGGACGAAACCGCCGATGGGGACGAACAACAACAGTTCCAGCGTGGTTATGAAATCAAGAGGCAAAAGAGCACAACATATACACATGACACTGATTGGGGCGCTAGTGGAAGTGCGAAAAAGTTCTTCTTTCTGCGAGCAAAATTATCAATCTCGGAAAAAACGCATTTTGAAGAACAAATCAAGCAGATCGGCAGAATCCAAGTTGGGTTTCGCGCTATTCAGGATGTGATAATTATTAGAGGGCGATGGTATTCCGGCGCATTCTTGAAAAGTGCTGAATTTCAAAAATGGCTTGACGCTCAGCCAGAGTTTCGGGAAAAGCTACGCCATATCGTGACGTCGGCAATCGTCTGCCGCGGCCTTACGGTAAAATTGAATTTCGAGAAGGACATACATCAGAATAGTTGGAGAGAACTCAAGGTTAGCGGTTCCGGTGGCTTGTCAGTCGGCGGATGGAATTTTGGTTTGAGCGGGCACTATAACTCTAGAACGGAGTGGGATCTAAAAGATGTTACAAACAATTCGGTTACATTTGCTGATGGCCCCGGTGTGTGCCGTATTATTGGACTGAAAGTAGAAGATGTCATTGGCGGCCCTGCAAAAGCCAAGAATGGTTTTGAAATCGACTCTTCGATACCCGCCACGCTTCTAGCTGATTTTGCTTCAGCGAAAATTGGCTATGGGGAATTCATTGATGCGATTCATCAACTATGATCACCATCGCGCGACTTTTTATATTCCCGTCTTTTTTGCTGCTCGGGTCTTGTTCAATGGTGCGCGAATATCCTCGATGCTACTTGTTTAGATCTCCAAATGACTCGGACATCAGTACGGCAAACAAAGACGCTGAAAAGCTGCTCAAAGATGCGTTGAAACTGGAAAGTTTTTCGGTAGGCAGGGACGTTATCGCTATAAATACGTTTAACGGAAAGCACAAGAACATTGCAAGGATATGGTCGTCTGTTGGATGTGTAAATTTGCGTCGACCCTCCCCAGAAACGGGTGAAATACACGACAAATGGATCGTTTCGCGTTGCCAAGATTTCTTGGATGATTTGTTGAAGAGAAATCAAATATCTCCAAAGGTGCCTCGAACCACCATTGCGATCAAGTATCCAGATTTCACGTGTCATTAATGGTGAGAGACAGGGCCGTAGGGTGGGCTTCCAGCCCACCGCAATGATGCTTGAACCCCTGTAATAATGATCGTCGCAACGCATTTGCGGCGATCATTTTTTGCCGGGACGGGTACATCGCAATGGTGGGCAAAAATGCCCACCCTACGCGAATGATCGGGGGTTTCTGACGGCGGTGTGCGATGTGGGCTGATGGGGCGGGGTCGTGACTGCGGCGATGCTGTGGCCATGCCGAACTATCGTCGAACCTGGGTGCCGGGCGGCACCTATTTCTTCACTGTCGCTATCGCGGAGCGTTCGAAATCGTTGCTGGTGGATCGCATCGATGATCTGCGCGATGCTTTCCGTGCGGCGCATGGGGCGCGACCGTTCACGATCGATGCGATCGTGATTTTGCCGGATCATCTGCATTGTCTTTGGACCTTGCCGGAGGGCGATATAGATTATCCGGTACGTTGGGCACACATCAAAACCGCATTTTCGAGGCGTGTCCCCAAGGATGAACACCGACGCGCTTCGCGGATTCTCAAACGCGAACGCGGTTTGTGGCAGCGAAGGTATTGGGAGCATCTCGTTCGCGATGAAGATGACTTGAAGCATCACGTCGACTACATCCATTTCAACCCGGTGAAGCATGGGTTGGTGGCATCGGCGGTGGATTGGCCTTACTCGTCGTATCATCGGTTTGTTCGAGAGCATTGGTATCCGCTGGATGGGGCGATGGCACGGCGGTAGAGTAAAAGGCCGTAAGGCGCAACGAGTAGGGCGGAACCTGCGAAGCACATTCCGCCGAGTGTCGAAATATCGGATACGCAATGATGGCGGAATCGCCTGCGGCGGTTCCGCCCTACAGGGGAATATCTTGTTTCGGATCGCGACACCACAGGCGTCGGTGACGCTGGCATGGGCGTCACAAGCCTTGAGACCCAACGTCAAGCCAATTGCCGCCGACTGCTTCCGCCGCTATCGTCTGCAATCAGCCCCATCGCCGAGAGCCTTGCCGATGTCCTCATCCCCCAGCCCCGCATCCGTTGCTCTGGACGACCTGATCCAAGCGCTCGATTGGGTATCCGATCTTTCGAGCACCGACAACATGGCATTCGTCTGCCGCGAGAGTGGGCGGGTCTTCATGACGTCGGATGAGGACTTCGGCGTCGAGCTTGAGCCGGATTTGCCGCTCGATCTCGATGATGAGACGAAATACGCGATAGTGCCTACGCGGCAGGATCTGCGTCTGGGCAAGCGGCTAGCGGTGCGTTTCGTGCAGGTGTCGCTGCCGGCACGGTTGGAGGAAACCTACACGATGTTCGCTGCGCATGGTGCCTATGCGCGGTTCAAGGACATGCTGGAAAGCGAGCAGGCGTTGGAGGCCTGGTATGCGTTCGAGGCCGAGGCGGTCGAGCGTGGTCTGCGCGAGTGGGCAGAGTCGGAAGTGCTTGTGGTCACGGTGAGCGATTCGAAGCGATGAAACGCAGCCACCGACTGCATTGAGTAGGCTGGGCTGCAAAGCCCAGCTCGATACGCAACGCAGGCGCTGGGCTTTACAGCCCAGCCTACTTGCTGCGATGTCAGCTGCGCAGTGCGGCGGCGGCCTGGGCGAGTTCACCGATCGCCCGCCAGTCCTTCGCTTTCAAGGCATCGCCCGGCACCATCCAAGACCCGCCGACCGTCATGACGTTCGGTAGCGCCAGATACGACGGCGCTTTCGCGGCATCGATGCCACCCGTCGGACAAAATTTCACCTGCGAAAACGGGCCAGCAAATCCTTTGAGTGCGGCGATACCGCCGCTGGATTCCGCAGGAAAAAATTTGAACCGCTTGTAGCCATGCTCGAGCCCGCGCATGAGTTCGCTGGCGGTGGCGATACCGGGCAGCAGCGGGATGTCGGCGTTGCGGGCGGCGGCGTAAAGGGCATCGGTGCCGCCGGGCGAGATCGCGAACGCGGCGCCTGCGGCCTCTACGGCGGCGAGGTCTTCCGAAGTCAACACGGTGCCGGCGCCGACGATGGCGCCGGGGACGGTGCGCATGCGGCGGATCACGTCCAGCGCGACCGGCGTGCGCAGGGTGATTTCGAGCACGGGCAGGCCGGCGGCGACCAGGGTTTCGGCGAGCGGGATGGCGTCGTCGAGGTCGGCGATGGCGAGTACCGGGACCACCGGCGCTTGGCGCAGGATGTCGTCGACGAGAGCGGTCATGCGGTCGGTGTGGGAATGGCTCATCGTACGCGCTCGCTGTGCGTGTGGTTGGCATCGTGTGCGCGCAGCGACATCGCGGCGCCCAGCAGACCCGGGCCGTTGTGGGTGATGACGCGGATCGTCACCGATTCGAGATACGCGGCGAAGCGGCCCTTGGCGAGGAAGCGTTCGCGGAAGGCGCTGCTGCGCAGGAACGGGATGAAGCGTGGGACGATGCCGCCGGCCAGCATGACGGTGCGCGCGCCGTGGATCAACGCGGCGTCGCCGGCGACGCTGCCCAGCACCGCGCAGAAGCGCGCGAGCGTGCGTCGTGCGGCGAGGTCGTGGCCTTCCAGCGCGGCGGCGACGATGTCGGCGGGTTCGCGCAGATCCTGATGCTGGCCGGTGGCGTGATCGACTGCGCCGCGCAGCACCGCATCGATATGCGACAAGCCGCTGCCGCACAACAGACGTTCGTTCGACACCCGGCCGAAGCGCGCGGTGAACCAGCGTGCGATGCCGAGTTCCTCTTCGCCCAGTGGCGCGAAACTGATGTGGCCGCCTTCGGTTTCCACGACCTGCCAGCGTTGATTTCCAGCGGCCGGATCGGCGCCGACCAGCATTGCGACACCGAGCCCGGTGCCCGGGCCGAGCACGCTGATCGGGCCCTGCAATGGCGCGTCGTCGCTGCCGTGCACGGTGATCTGTTCGCCGTCGGCGAGCGCAGGCACCGACCACGCCACCGCGCCGAAATCGTTGAGCACGTGCAGGCGATCGAGACCGAGCGCGCGCTGCAGTTCGCGACGCGTGAACGACCAGGCGCGATTGGTGAGCCGGATCTCTTCGCCGTTGACCGGGCTGGCGACCGCGATCGCCGCATGGCGCGGCTGCACGCCGACCGCGGCGAGATAGTGCTCGGCCGCGTGCTGCAGGCTGGCGAACGCGGAGGCGTCGAGGCTGCGCGCGTCGATCACCTGCGCGGTGGGCGCCGACAGATCGGTCAGCGCGAATCGCGCATTGGTGCCGCCGATGTCGGCGATGAGCGCAAGCGATGCGGGGTTCACGGTGTCTTGCATCGATCAGGATTCCGGTGATGGATCCGCGGCGGTCTCGACGACGTTCTCAACGAACAGGCTGCACGCACCCTGTTCCGCCGAGCCGACCTGCGCACGCATCAGTCCGAACAGTTCGCGACCGACGCCGTGCGCGTTGCCGCGCAGATCGATCGCCGCATGCGTACGTGCGTTCCACTCGGCGTCGGGCACAGCCGCGTGCATCGTGCCCGCTTCGGCATCGATGCGGATGATGTCGCCGTCGCGGAGTTTGGCGATGGCGCCGCCGCATGCGGCCTCGGGGGTGATGTGGATCGCCGCGAGCACCTTGCCGGACGCGCCGGACATGCGGCCGTCGGTCAGCAACGCGACGTGCTGGCCGCGATCCTGCAGCAGGGCGAGCGTCGCCGTGAGTTTGTGCAGTTCGGGCATGCCGTTGGCGCGCGGGCCCTGGCCGCGGACCACCGCGACGAAATCGCCGGCGAGTCCGCCGGCCTTGAACGCATCGAGCAGCGCGTCCTGAGAGTCGAAGACCTTCGCGGGCGCGGCGATGGCGCGATGTTCCGGCGCGACCGCGGAGATCTTGACCACCGCGCGGCCGAGGTTGCCCTGCAGCCGTCGCAGTCCGCCCTCGCGGTCGAAGGGCTCGGCGACGCCGCGGAGGATGCTGGTGTCGCGAGATTGTGCGGGCGGCGGCGCCCAGCGCAGCGCGGTGCCATCGAGTTCGGGCATCTGTGTCTGCCGGCGCAGATCGCCGCCGTGCACGCAGAGGATGTCGGCATGCATCAGGCCGGCGTCGATCAGTTCGCGGATCACGTAGCCGATGCCGCCGGCCGCGTGGAAATGATTCACATCGGCGCTGCCGTTCGGATACACGCGCGCCAGCAGCGGCGTGGCCTGCGAGAGTTCGTCGAGATCGTCCCAATCGATGATCAGGCCCGCGGCGCGCGCGATCGCGACCAGATGCAGCGCGTGATTGGTGGAACCGCCGGTGGCGGCGAGTCCGATCATCGCGTTGACGATCGCCTTCTCGTCGACGGTGTGGCCGAGCGGTCGATAATCTTCGCCGAACGCGGTGATGCGCAGCGCCTGCTCGGTCGCTGCCACCGTCAGCGCATCGCGCAGCGGCGTATTCGGATTGACGAACGCGCTGCCCGGCATGTGCAGGCCCATCACTTCCATCAGCATCTGATTGGAATTGGCGGTGCCGTAGAACGTGCAGGTGCCGGGGCTGTGATACGACGCCGACTCGGCTTCGAGCAATTCATCGCGCGTCGCCTTGCCTTCGGCGTAACGCTGACGCACCGCGGCTTTTTCCTTGTTCGGCAGGCCCGAAGGCATCGGTCCGGCGGGTACGAAGATCACCGGCAGATGGCCGAAGCTCAGCGCACCGATCAGCAGGCCCGGCACGATCTTGTCGCAGACGCCGAGCATCAGCGCGGCGTCGAACATTTCGTGCGACAGCGAGACTGCGGTGGCCAGCGCGATGGTGTCGCGCGAGAACAGCGACAGCTCCATGCCGATGCGGCCCTGGGTCACGCCGTCGCACATCGCCGGCACGCCGCCGGCGACCTGCGCGCTGCCGCCGGCGTTGCGCGCGGCCATGCGGATCAGCGTCGGATACTGCTCCATCGGCTGATGCGCCGAGAGCATGTCGTTGTAGGCGGTGATGATGCCGATGTTGCCGCCCGCGCCGGTCTTCAGCATCGGTTTGTCGCTGCCTGCCGCGGCGAAGGCGTGGGCGAGGTTGCCGCAGCTCAGACTTCGACGCGCGGGCGTGTCGATGCGTGCGGCGTCGATGCGCGCTAGATAGTCGCCGCGGCTGCGCAGGCTGCGCTCGGCGATGCGCGCGGTGACGCGCTCGATGACGGGATGGAGACTCATGATGTGAGCGCCTTGCGGGTGTTCGTTGTTGGTGCGGCAGGTGTGGATGCGCGTTGCTGCTGGGAGCAAATCCCCCCGCCGCCTGCTGCGCAGACGTCGATTCCGGCCCTCGCGCAAAGCGCTCGGGCGTTCATCGGCGCGCGAGGCAATGCCTCGCAAGCGCGCCTCTTCACCCCCTTTTTCAAAGGGGGTAAGTGCAGGGAAACATTTTCTTCAAAGCAGCGCCCAAGTTTTTCCCCCCTTTGAAAAAGGGGGGCAGGGGGGATTTGCTTTTGCTGCACTTCGCGCAGAGGTAAAAAAAGCATCATCACGGACTCCAATGCACATGCACCACCGCATCCGGCGCATGCAGCAGCGCCGAGATCGGCGCGTGCAGCGGTGCGTACGCCGACTGCGCAGCGCGCAGCACCTCGCGCTTGCGTGCGCCGGTGACGATCAGATGCAGGCTGCGTGCGCGCAACAGGCGGGCGAGGCCAAGCGTGATGCGGGGGAACGGCGCTTCCGGCGGCAAGGGATTCGGCACCAGCAGGAACGCGTCCTCAGCCGAATCCTCCGCCATCGCGACGGGCAGCGCATCGGCGCCCGGAAACAGCGAGGCGGTATGCGCGTCCTCGCCCATGCCCAGCACGACTGCGTCGAACGCCTGTTCGTGCAGCGGCGCGAGCGCGGCGCGCGCCTGCGCGAGGCTGGCATCAGGATCGCCGTCGTCCGCGGTCAACGACTGGATGCGCAGACCATGTGCAGCTGCGAAGGCGACACGCAGCCCGGCGGCGTTGCTCGCGGGATGCTCGCGGCTCACGCAACGGTCGTCGCCTGGCAAGGCGACGACACGCGACCAGTCGACGCCGTCGGCCGATGCGAGTCGTCGATAGATCGGAAAGGGGGTTTTTCCGCCGGCCAGCGCAATCAGCGCGGTGCCATCCGTGCGCAGACCCGTTTCGCAGGCCGCGCGCAGCCGATCGGCGACCGCGACGGTCAGCGCATCGGCATCGGGATACTCGTGTTCGGTCCAGGCCATTCGCGTCCGTCTATTCGCGCCAGCTGTGATTATGGCGTTCGTTGAGCGCGACCGCCGCATTCGGACCCCAGGTGCCGGCAGCATACGGCTTGGGGGCGACGCCGGCATGCTGCCAGCCGTCGAGGATCGCATCGACCCACTGCCACGCCGCCTCGGTCTCGTCGCGTCTTACGAACAGCGTGCCGTTGCCTTCGATCGCATCCAGATACAGCCGCTCGTACGCCAGACGTCGGCGCACGTTGCCGAACTCCGCGTCCAGATCCAGATCCAGCGACACCTGCGACAGGCGCAGGCCGCTGCGGTCCAGCCCAGGCGTCTTGTGCATCAGTTGCAGCTCGATGCGCTCCTCCGGCTGCAGCCGGATGATCAGCGCGTTGGGCTGGCTGGCCGCGCCGCCGCGGGCGAAGATCGAATGCGGAACCTCGCGGAACTGCAGGTAGATCTCGGTGCAGCGATGCGGCATGCGCTTGCCGGTGCGCAGGTAGAACGGCACGCCCGACCAGCGCCAGTTGTCGATGTGCGCGCGCA
Organism: Lysobacteraceae bacterium; assembly: GCA_046590925.1. Lineage (GTDB taxonomy): Bacteria > Pseudomonadota > Gammaproteobacteria > Xanthomonadales > Xanthomonadaceae > Lysobacter_I. Next base: position 28,526 of record JBKJTC010000001.1, read on the forward strand.
TCGCCACGAAGGTCTCGGTGCGGCTGGGGCGGCCCAGTTCTTCGAGGTAACCCGGCACCGCTTGGCCGCCGATCGCGCCGGCCGTGTACTGCCCGGCGACGGTCTCGGCAGCGACTTCATTCCTGCCGATCGGCCGCAGCGAGCGCAGCACCTTGATTTTCTCGTTGCGCACCGCGGTGGGCTCGAACTGCGAGGGCGGCTCCATCGCGGTCAGGCACACCAGCTGCAGAAGATGGTTCTGCAGCATGTCGCGGATCGCGCCGGAGTGGTCGTAGTAGTCGCCGCGGCCTTCGACGCCGACGGTCTCGGCCACGGTGATCTGCACCTGCTCGATGTGCCGCGCGTTCCACAGCGGCTCGAACAGCGCATTGCCGAAGCGCAGCGCCAGCAGGTTCTGTACGCCTTCCTTGCCGAGATAATGATCGACGCGATAGACGCGATCCTCGTCGAAGCTGCGGGTGACGCCGTCGTTGATGGCGATGGCTTCGGCCAGATCGTGGCCGATGGGCTTCTCCAGCATCACCCGGGTGCCGGGCCCGGCCAGGCCGTGACGCGCCAACGCCGCGCAGGCCTGGGCATAGAACTTGGGCGAGGTGCTGAGGTGATAGACGATGTCGCCGCTACGCAGGCCGGCGATGCGTTCGGCCAGCGCAGCGATCGAGGCGTCGTCGTCGAGCGAGGCGGGCTGGTAGTGCGCGCGCGCCAACAGGGCTTGCAGGGTGGCGTCGTTGCGCTGGTCGGCGGGGACGAAGCGTGCGATGGCGTCGGCGACGAATGCACGGAAGGCGTCGTCGTCGAGCCCGCTGCGGGCGGTGCCGAGGATGCGCATCGACGCGGGCAACAGGCCATCGCCTTCCAGCCCATAGAGAGAAGGCAACAGCATGCGCTGGGCGAGGTCGCCGGTGGCGCCGAAGATGGTCAACAGGGTCGCGGGCGTGGGTGCAGTCACGGGTGTGGTCATCGGGTCGAATGCGCAAGCGTAATGGGGCTGGCATGCGCGGCGCGATGCATACGATTGCACCACCGCGATACGCGCGTGCGCTCGTCCCGTACAGGCCCACTGACGAGCGCAAGCGCCACGCCGATCCGGCCCGCAAAGTTATTGGCGCAACGCAACATGCATATTCGCCATTGAAATCATAAGGTTATTGCCGTCTTTTACCTCGAGATGACAACGCTGTCAATTGATCGTAGGGTTGCGTCGCCGCGGCGGCACGCGATGCAGGGGGCTGGTGTCCGGCTACGGCGATCCAGGTACATGCCAGGGAAAGTCGTTCCAACCCCACTCGACAAAGCGTCGCAGACGCAGGGAGAAGTTGAAGATGCATCGCATACGCACATGGTTTGCGGGTCTGGTCATGTTGATGGCCTGCTTCGGGTTTCAGGTCCAGGCGCAGTCCACGGACTACAGCAGGGGCGTCGACGTCAGCGGTTCCACCGTGGTCGTCTGGTTCAAGGCGAACGTCGCCGTCCAAGACGCCGGCGAACTGGTACAACCGCAACCCGTTCTACCCGGCCGGTTCGCTGGCGAACTGGTACGCGAAGTTCTGGCACGACAGCGACATCGCCTACGACTTCCTGGCGTACGGATTCTCGTACGACGATGTGGGCGATCACAGTCCGTCGCTGTATACGACGGCGCCGACGACGGTGACTTACAGCATCGGTTGGTGATTCGCTGGCTTCATTGAGGCAATGTCTCTGAAATCGAAGGGAGCGTGCTTGGCACGCTCCCTTTTTTTATGCGGTGATACGTGCTTGCGGCGAGGACGCATCGCCTTGGTTTTGGGTTAGTTGCCTGTTGATTCATTGCTTTCAGGAATGCCCGGAACCTTTTCCGCGCTGGAGCGCGGGTCACTTTCTTTGGTGCACTGCGCCGCTTGCGGCCCGAAGGGCGAACGCCGCAGGCGTGAGTCAAGAAAGTAACCAAAGAAAACACTCAGTGCCGGTGAAATCTGCCATCTTCCCGACGGCAGATTTGCCTCGGCACTAGAGAGTTCTCTTTGGTGACTTTCTTTGCGACAAAGAAAGTGACCCGCGCGCTAGCGCGGAAGCTCTTGATCTTCTCGCAGAAACGATACGAGCTTCCTCAAGGCACTCCACTCGACGCGGCAGGACACTCCAGACGATGCGTCGGATCCGTCCCCAGGCCGATGCCCGACACCGTGATCTCCAGCCCAGGCGCCGCGCGCAGCGCGAACGGCACGATGACGTTGCGCATGTCGCTCGCGCCTGCGCTGCGCAGGCATTTCAGGATCATGCCCACACGGATCCATTCGCCGCGCGGTAGCTTGGCGAACTGCGACGTGACATCCACCGACGCACCGCACTTCTCGCCGCACGACGCCTGCAGTTCGACCTTGCCGGTCTTCGGCAGCGCATCGATGCGCAGGTCGGCGATCACCCATACGTCGCCGTCGGTCTGGCGTTGCAGGTCCAGCGCGGGCGTGGCCATGAGCGCAGCCGTGGCGCCGGCGGCCCCCGTCCAGCGCAATTGCCGCGCGTCTTCCTGCGCGAGGCGATCCACGGCGGCTATCGACAGCGTGCCGTCGGGCGTGGCGCCGCGGGTGTGCATCACGTCGTAGGTGGCGTTATCCGCGCCGCTGAGCCGCAGACGAAAACCTTCGCTGGCCTGCCCGCGTACGAAGAACTGGTTCGGCTGCGACACCGCGGCGGCAATGCCGGATTCTTCCGACAACGTCGGCAGATCGCCATTGTCGGTGTAGCGCAGGCCGTGGCCGTAGGCGAACAGCGGGTCGTAGCCGGGCTGACCGACGTTGTTGGCGTACTGGTCTGCGCGTTTCGGCCACGAAAAGCTGAGCTTGCCCTTGAAATCTTGCTGGATGCGGCCGCGCGCGTCGCGCAGCAGCACATCGGCGAGGCCGCCCCCTTCCGAGCCCGGCAGCCATGCGGCCACGAACGCATCGGCGACGTTGATTTCGCGGTTCATCCACAGCGGGCGGCCGCTGAGGAAAACGGCGACGACGGGAATGCCGTCGGCCTTCAGCTTCCTGAGCAGTTCCAGATCGCGGTCGTCGCCGGGTTTGTACAGCAGATTCTGCAGGTCGCCCTGGAATTCGGCGTAGGGATTTTCGCCGAACACCACGATCGCGACTTCAGGCTTTTCCTTGTAAGCGCCGTCCACCGCGAGTTCGGCGCGGCCGCCCGCGGCGTCGATCTGTTTCTTCAGGCCTTCCCAGATCGTATCGGCGTTGGGGTAGTCGGCGCGTACGGTGCCGGTGCCCTGCCAGTTCAGCGTCCAGCCGCCGGACTGTTTGCCGGCGTCGTCGGCGCCGTCGCCGGCGACCAGCACGCGCCGTTTCGGCGACAGCGGCAGCAGCCCATTCTGATTCTTCAGCAGCACCAGCGATTCGCGCACGGCCTGACGGGCGACGGCGCGATGCGCGGGTGCGCCCAGCAGTTCGTAGCGGCCACCGAGCGCGCGCTGCGACGGCTTGGGTGCGTCGAACAGGCCCATGAGCAACTTCACGCGCAGGATGCGGCGGGTCGCATCGTCGAGGCGCGACATCGGCATCAAGCCGGATTTCGCGTGCGCGACGGTGCTGTCGTACAGACCGCGCCAACTGTCGGGCGCCATCGCCATGTCCAGGCCGGCGTTGAAGGTCGCCGCGCAGTCGGTGATGGTGCAGCCGGCGATCTGGCCGTGCCCGTTCCAGTCGCCGACCACGAAACCCTCGAAGCCCATGCGGTCTTTCAGCACGTCGGTGAGCAGGTCGCGACGGCCGTGCATCTTCACGCCGTCGATGCTGTTGAACGACGCCATCACCGCCTGCGCGCCGGCGCGGATCGCGGTGATGTAGCCGGCGGCGTGCACGTCGCGCAGCGCGTTTTCGTCGCCGGGCGTATCGCCCTGATCCTTGCCGTTCTGCGTGCCGCCGTCGCCGAGGAAATGCTTGACCGAGACCATCACGTGGCGATCGTCGAGGAAATCGCTCGCGCCGGGTTTGCCCTGCAGCCCTTCGACCATCGCGCCGGCATATGCGGCGACGATCTCCGGGTGTTCGGCATAACCTTCGTAGGCGCGGCCCCAGCGATCGTCCTGCGGCACCGCCACGGTCGGCGCGAACGCCCATTCCATGCCGGTGACGCGGGTTTCGTGCGCGGTGATCTCGCCGATGCGGCGCATCAGTTCGGGATTGCGGGTCGCGCCCAGGCCGATGTTGTGCGGGAAGAGTGTGGCGCCGACGATGTTGCTCTGGCCGTGCACGGCGTCGATGCCGAAGATCACCGGAATGGCCTTGCCGCCGCCGCGCGTGTCCATCGATGCTTCCCAGAACGCATCGGCCAGCGCCAGCCATGCCGCGGGCTTGGCGTTGTACTGGTTGCCCGGGTCGGAGTTGCCGCCGGCGAGGATCGATCCGAGACGGTATCTGCGCAGATCATCCGGAGTGATGGTGGTGATGTCGGCCTGCACGATCTGGCCGACTTTCTCTTCGATGGTCATGGCCGCGAGCAGGGCGTCGATGCGCCGCTCGATCGCTGCGTCCTCGCGCAGCGGCCAGCCGGGAACGGGCCAGCGCGCGGGATCGATTGCGGTTGCGGCAGCGGTGTCTGGACGTTCCTGGGCGGACAGGGGCGCGTGGGCGGCGCAGGTCGCGATCAGCAGCCCGATGCACAGCAGCGTGCGTCGCGGAGCGAAGTGCGCAGGCGCGCGGACGGGCGCGTGAGTGGACGTTCTGGTCGAATCGGCGGGCGTGTGGGCGGGCATGGACGATGGATCCTCGCGCAGTCGCTGAAGGGGAAAGGATGGGTGACAGCGCTGTCAGCCGGGGTCAGAATACTACGCGCCTCGCACCGGCTGTTGCTGCACAGCAGCATGCACAGCGCGCGGGTCTGGATGCGGATGCCCGCACCGTGCGCGCAGGGATCGATGGGAACCGGCCGGCGGCTCTGGCAGTATCCCCGGCATTCAACAGACTGATTGGATCGAAACCCATGCGTGTTCGGATCGAGGATGTCGCGAAAGTGGCCGGTGTGTCGATGAAGACCGTTTCGCGCGTCCTCAACCAGGAGCCCAACGTCTCTGAACGCACGCGCAAGCGGGTGCAGACCGCCGTCGAAAAACTCAACTATCGTCCGTTGCCGTCGGCGCGGATGCTGGCCGGCCGGCGCTCGTATCTGGTGGCGATGTTGTTCGACAACCCGTCGAACAATTACCTGATGGAAGTGGAGATGGGCGTGCTCGACGCCTGCAAGTCGCAGCACTACCACCTGATGCTGTCGCCGATGACCTACGAGGGCAGCGTCGCCGCCGCCGAAATCGAATCGCTCGTCGTGCAACTGCAGCTGGACGGGGTGGTGCTGACGCCGCCGATCACCGACGACCCCGCTGTGGTCGCGCGCCTGAAGGAACTCGACATCCCGTACGCGAGCGTGTCGGCGAAAGAGGAAAACCGCAAAATCGGCGTGGTGGTCGACGAGCACGGCGCGGTGTGCGCGATGATGGCGCATCTGGTCGAACAAGGACATCGGCGCATCGCGCATATCAAGGGCCATCCCGCGCACGGCGCCAGCGCCTGGCGTCTGGCAGGTTATCGCGATGCCCTGGAACGCGCGGGCCTGCCGTACGACCCCACGCTGGTGGTCGACGGCGAGTTCTCCTACGACTCCGGCCATGCCGCAACCCTCGGCCTGTTGGCGCTGGCGTCGCGGCCGACAGCGATCTTCGCGGCGAACGACGACATGGCCGCCGGCGCGATCTGCGCGATCAGCGAGCAGGGGCTGTCCGTGCCCGGCGATATCTCGGTCTGCGGCTTCGACGACACGCCGATCGCGCGGCAGATCCACCCCGCGCTCACCACCGTCCGCCAGCCCACGCGCGAGATGGGCCGGCTGGCGGCGCTGGAGCTGCTGACCGAGATCCGCAACCCCGGCAGCGGCGCCACCATCAATGTGCCGTATGCGCTGCAACTGCGGCGCTCCACTGGGCCTGCGCCCGCGAAGGATTGAGCTTCCCGACACCTGCCGCCGACGTCGCTGCGGCGCTGCCGGAGCGTCAGGAATGTACGGTTGTGCACCGTTTTTTTGTGCGCCGCAACATCGATAAGCATCTGATTTTAAACGGCATATATCTTGCTTTTGTTGTCCTGCCGAGCCAAATTTGACAACGCTGTCAATTTGACTTTCAATGCGCCCGACAGAGCGGGCGATGGGGTTCGCGGCGCGGAGATGCGCGCTGCCTGTGGCGAGTGGATGCGGCGAGTTGGATGCGGCGAGTTGGATGCGATCAGCGATCGCCGGCTTCCATCGGACGTTCTGCAATAAACACACAAAAACGAAAAAACGCACGTGCAGATCCCGGGGAGGGATGATCGATGAAACAGCTGGACGCCATACCCAAGAAGCGACTGCTGACGACCGCGCTGTTGCTGGCGCTGGCGCAGTCGGCCGCCGCGCAGACCGCACAGCAGACCGACGCGGCCGATCCTCCTTCTGAGCAGAACGCGCCGGCATCCGATGCCAGCGATCTCGACGTCATCGAGGTGCGCGGCATCCGCGGCAGCCTGACGTCGGCCATGAACGTCAAACGCAACGGACAGGGCGTGGTCGACGGTATCTCCGCGGAAGAAATCGGCAAATTCCCGGATACCAATCTCGCCGAATCGCTGCAGCGCATTTCGGGCGTGTCGATCGACCGCACGATCGGCGAAGGTTCGCGCGTGACCGTGCGCGGCGTCGGCCCCGATTTCAACATGGTGCTGCTCAACGGGCGGCAGATGCCGGCGTCCAGCATCGGCGAAACCACGGCCTCGAATTCGCGCGCGTTCGATTTCGCGAACCTCGCGTCCGAAGCCATTTCCGGCATCGAAGTCTTCAAGACCAGCCGCGCCAGCACGCCTACCGGCGGTATCGGCGCGACGATCAACATCAAGACCGCGCGGCCGCTGAACAATCCGGGGCTGCACGCGAACATCGGCATCAAGACGGTCAACGATACGTCCAACCAGAATCTGCCCGATGGGATCCAGGGCGACGACGTCACGCCCGAAATCTCCGGCATCTTCAGCAACACCTACGCCGACGGCAAATTCGGCATCGCGCTGACCGCGAGCTATCAGGAGCGCGACCTGGGCTACAACCAGGCGTCGGTCGCCAACGGCTGGCGCCCGTTCCGCGGCGACGAGAACAACTGGGGCACGATCCCGCAGCCAGGTTCGCCCGGCTCCCAGAACATCATCAACCGCCCGGGTCCGGACGACATCTATTCGGTGCCGCAGAATTTCGGCTACAGCGTCAACGGCGTGCAGCGCCAGCGCACCAACGGCCAACTCACGTTGCAGTACGCGCCCACCGAGCGCATCACCGCGACCCTCGATTACACCTATTCCGAAAACCGCATCCAGCAGCAGCGTAATGAACTGTCGGTGTGGTTCAACTTCGGACCCTCGTCCAGTTCCTGGACCGACGGTCCGATTTCCGCGCCGAACGTGTACTCCGAGATCATCGTGCCGGCGACCAGCGATCTGGCGATGGGCGCAGCGAAGTTCGCGACCAAGAACGAGAACAAGTCGCTCGGCTTCAACGTCGAATGGGACGTCACCGATACGCTGGGCCTGGCGTTCGACTATCACAGCTCCAGCGCCGAATCCGGCGCGGACAGCCCTTACGGGTCGAACAGCGTGCTGGGCACGGCCGGCTTCTTCCGCGGCACCACGACCGTGGATTTCAGCAAGCCGTTCCCGGTGCTCAGCGTGACGTTGCCCGCGGGCATGACGACCATCGACCCGGCGGGCATGCAGGTCACCGGCTCGTCGTTCCGCAACAGCTATATGCGTTCCGACGTCGATCAGGCGCAGGTGAGCGGCGAGTGGCAGTTCGGCGAAGCGTCGCAGCTCGACTTCGGCGTGGGTCTCACCGATGTCGACAACAGGACCGCCTTCTCCAACGTCCAGCGCGATACCTGGGGCGGCACCGGCGCGGAGAACTATCCGGACAACGTGTGGATTCCGGATACGATCCGCCAGTATTTCGAGCGTTTCAACGCCAGCCGCAATCCGGCGTTGTTCAACCAGTTCTTCACCTTCGACTTCGAGACCGTACGCCGTCTCGCCGGCATCGCCGCGGGCAACGACGCGCTGTACCGGCGCTCCGACGTGTTCACCACCGACCGCCGCGTCTCCGAGAAATCGCGCAGCGCCTACGCGCAGTACAGCACGACGTTCGACTGGCGCATGCCGCTGCACGTGGCCGCGGGCGTGCGCTACGAGCGCACCCAGGTCGAATCCACCGCGCTGGTGCCGACGTATTCGTCCATCGTCTGGGGCTCGGCGAACGAACTGAATCTGGTGCGCAGCGGTACCGGCTACAGCACGCTCAAGGGCGATTACGACTATTGGCTGCCCAGCCTCGATCTGAGCCTGGACATCGCCGACAACCTGATCCTGCGCGGCAGCTACGGCCAGAGCATCGGACGTCCCGGCTGGGGCGACATCCAGGGCGGCCGGACCTTCAACGAACTGGTGCGTGTGGACGGCGGCAGCGGCGCGCAGGGCAATCCGGGTCTGGAGCCGCTGCTGTCGGACAACTTCGACGTGTCGCTGGAGTGGTACTACGGCGAGTCGAGTTACATGTCGGTCGGTTATTTCCGCAAGAACATCGACAATTACATCGGCGTGACCACCTTCAACGACACCTCCGCTGGCCTGCGCACGCCGATCGGCGGCGCTTTCTGGAACGAGGCGATTTCTTCGGGTTGCCCCACCGCGGGCGTGGTCTGTATCCGCAACTACATCCTCAACAACCGCAACGGCTCGCCCGGCGTGGTCCGCACGGGCGTGGACGCCAACGGCAACGCCACCGGCACGATCACCGGCCAGCCCGGCGATCCGGTCGCGAATTTCCGCGTCACCACGCCGGCGAACCAGCGCTCCGCATCGCTCGACGGCTGGGAGTGGAACATCCAGCACATGTTCGCGGGCGGCTTCGGCGTGTCGGCGAACTACACCGTCGTCGATTCCAGTCTGACCTACGACAACTACAACCTCGGCGAACAGTTCGCGCTGGAAGGTCTGAGCGATTCGGCCAATTTCGTGGCGTTCTTCGAACGCGGGCCGCTGCAGCTGCGCGGTGCCTACAACTGGCGCGACAAGTTCCTCGCCGGTCGTTTCGACGGTACGGGCCTGCCCAACCCGGTCTACGTCGAGGCTTACGGACAGTTGGATCTCAGCGCCGGCTGGCGTTTCAACGACCGGCTGTCGATGTCGCTGGAAGTGATCAACGCGATGGACAAGACCCAGCGTTTGCACGGACGTCATCGCAACCAGCTGCTGTACGCCACCCAGACCGGACCGAGGTTCATGGTGGGCCTGCGCTACAACTTCCGTTGATCGGCGTGCCGTTCCGCGCCGCACGTCGCAGGCTTCCTGCGGCGCGCGACGCGGGGCATGATGCGACGGACTCGTGCATGCGTGGGAGAGATCGATCTTGAGCGACGCGGTTCGGCATGTCGTGATCGTCGGCGGCGGTTCCGCAGGATGGCTGACCGCGGCCACGCTGGCCGCGGCGCATCGGGCCGACGTGCCCGGCGGCCTGCGCGTGACCCTGCTGGAATCGCCTGACGTCCCCACCATCGGCGTGGGCGAGGGCACGTGGCCGACGATGCGCGACACGTTGCGCCGCGTCGGCGTGCGCGAGACCGACTTCATCCGCAGCTGCGACGCCGTGTTCAAACAGGCGTCGAAGTTCGTGCGCTGGAGCGAAGACCGCGACGACGACCATTACTACCATCCCTTCGTGCTGCCGCAGGGCTATCTGGACGCGGATCTGGTGTCCGCGTGGATGGCGCGCGACGGTCGCGTGCCGTTCGCGGTGCTCACCAGCTTCCAGCCGCAGCTGTGCGCGGCGGGCAAGGCGCCCAAGCAGTTCTCCACGCCCGAATACGCCGGCGTGGCCAATTACGCGTATCACCTCGACGCCGCGAAGCTCGGCGCGTTCCTGCGCGATCACTGCGTGCGGACGCTGGGCGTGCATCACGTGTCCGATCACATGACCGGCATCGATTCGCATGAGAACGGCGATATCGCGGCGGTGCGTACCCGCGAACATGGCGCGATCGGCGGCGATCTGTTCATCGACTGCACAGGACTGCGTTCGCTGTTGCTGGGCGAGCACTACGGCGTCGGCACGATCAGCCGCAAGGACGTGCTGTTCAACGACCGCGCGCTGGCGGCGCAGGTGCCGTACACCGATGCGGATGCGCCCATCGCCTGCCAGACCATCTCCACCGCCCAGCGCAACGGCTGGATCTGGGACATCGGCCTGTCCGCGCGTCGCGGCGTGGGGCATGTGTATTCCAGCACCCACACCACCGAGGACGACGCGGAAGCCGCGCTGCGCGCGCATATCGAAGCCAGCGGCGGGCCGCGCGCCGACGACGTGCCCGCGCCGCTGAAACTCCGCTTCGATCCCGGCTATCGCCGCAGTTTCTGGCACCGCAACTGCGTGGCGGTGGGCCTGTCGAGCGGCTTCATCGAACCGCTGGAAGCCTCGTCGCTGGTGCTGGTGGAACTGGCCGCCACCGCCATCGCCGACGACATGCCGGCGACGCGCGGCGCGATGGAGATCGTGTCCCGTCGGTTTAACGACGCATTCGCCTATCGCTGGGAGCGCGTCATCGATTTCCTTAAGTTGCATTACGCGCTGAGCCGCCGCACCGACAGCGACTACTGGCGCGACCATGTGCGCCCGGAATCCATTCCCGAGCGCCTGCGCGAACTGCTGCAGCTGTGGAAACACCGCGCGCCGTCGCGTTACGACCTGCATCGGGTCGACGAAATATTTCCGTCGGCCAGCTATCAATACATCCTCTACGGTATGGGCTTCCGGCCCGAAGGCCGGGTCGCGCCGCCGCACGACGCCGCGCTGCAGCAGGCGGAAGCGAGCGTGCGCGAAGCCGCCGATCTGGCGCGGCGCATGCTGCCCGCGCTGCCGGCGCATCGTGAGATGATCGAACACATCCGAACGCGCGGCATGTCGCGCATCTGAGACAGAAGGCCATGCCCCAGCGCGCTCCTCCGCAACACGCCCTGCTCAACAATATCGATCACCGCGATCTGCGCGTGGTCGCGACCCGAGGTGCGGCGTGGGGCGATGCCGAGATGGCGGCGCTGACGTTTCCGGCGGAATTCCGCAGCGTGCAGGCCTACTACCCGATCGTGTTCCAGAAGACCGCCGACGGCGGTTTCCAGCCGGTGGCGCTGTTCGGTTTCCGCCAGAGCCAGAACCTGTTTCTTGCTGGCGATGCCCTCTCCGGCGAACGCTGGGATGCGGGCTATGTACCGCTGGCCGTCGACCGCCAGCCGTTCCTGATCGGCATGTCCGCCGACGGCGAACCGATGCTGCATATCGATCTGGCCCATCCACGCGTCTCGCTGGATCAGGGCGAAGCGCTGTTCCGCACCCACGGCGGCACCACCGATTTTCTCGATCGCGCCACCTCCACGCTGCAGGCGCTGCATGAAGGCACGCGCGCCACGCCGGGCTTCATCGACGCGCTGCTGCGCCACGAGCTGCTGGAATCGTTCGTGCTCGACATCGAACTGGAGGACGGCGATCAGCACCGTCTCGCCGGCTTCTACACGCTGCACGAGGAGCGCCTCGCCAAGCTGGACGGCGATACCTTGGGACAGTTGCAGCGCGACGGGCATCTGGAACCCATCTACATGGCGATCGCGTCGCTGTCGCACTTCCGCGACCTGATCGAGCGGGCACGCCGGGCCGATGTCGACGCCTGAACCCGTCGCCGAATTCGCCGGACCCTTCGACAGCGGCGTCCTGCCGGACGCGGTGCGCGCATCGCTGCGCCCGCTGGTGCTGCGCGGCTTCGTTGCCGACTGGCCGCTGGTGCGCGCGGCGCACAGCGGCGCGCGTGCGGCGATCGAACACCTGCGCGGCTTCGATGCCGGCCGCCCGGTCACCGCCTTCATCGCCCCGCCGGAGATCGAGGGCCGGTACTTCTACAACGCCGATCTGAGCGGCTTCAATTTCGAATCGCAGCGGCAACGGCTCGCGATCGTACTGGATGCGCTGTCGGCGGAACTCGACAATCCTGCACCCCCTGCGATCTACGTGGGTTCCACCACCATCGAAACCACGCTGCCGGGCCTGCTGCCGGACGCGTCGCTGCGGATGGTCGCGCCCGATGCGCTGGCCAGCATCTGGCTGGGCAACCGCTCGCGGATCGC
>JBKJTC010000031.1:0-46760 GCA_046590925.1 Lysobacteraceae bacterium
GCACTTCGTCCGGACCATCGGCCAGACGCAGCGAACGCGCGCCGGCATAGGCCTGCGCCAGGAAATAATCCTGCGACAGACCACCGCCGCCGTGCATCTGCATCGCGCGATCGATGACCGCGCAGGCCATCCGCGGCGCGACGATCTTGATCATGCCGATCAGATCCTTCGCGCCCTTGTTGCCGTGCGCGTCCAGCGCCGCCGCGGCCTGCAGCGTGAGCAGCCGCGCCTGTTCGATCTCGCAGCGCGACAGCGCGATCGCTTCCTGCGCCATGCCGTGTCCGCCCAGCGGGCGACCAAAGGCCTCGCGGCGGCGCGCGCGCGCGACCATGAGTTCCAGCGCGCGCTGGGCCAGGCCGATCAGGCGCATGCAGTGATGGATACGTCCCGGCCCCAGTCGCGCCTGCGCGATCTCGAAACCGCTGCCCGATTCGCGCAGCAGATTGTCGACCGGCACGCGCACGTCCGTGAATTCGATTTCGACATGCCCGTGCGGCGCATCGTCGTAACCGAACACCGTCAACGGCCGCAGCACGCGCACGCCGGGCGTTGCCATCGGTACCAGCACCATCGACTGGCGGCGATGCGCGGGCGCGTCGGGATCGGTCACGCCCATCACGATCATGATCTCGCAGCGCGGATCGCCGGCGCCGGTGGTCCACCACTTGCGGCCGTTGATGACGAACTCGTCGCCGTCGCGCACGATCGGCAGCGCGATGTTGGTGGCATCGGAGCTGGCGACGTCGGGTTCGGTCATCGCGAAAGCCGAGCGGATCTCGCCCGCCAGCAATCGCGGCAGCCACGGCGCCTGTTGCCCGGTCGTCGCGAAGTGCAGCAGCACTTCCATGTTGCCGGTGTCGGGTGCGCTGCAGTTGAACACCTCGGGGGCGAACAGGCTGCGGCCGGTGAGCTCGGCGATGGGCGCGTAATCGAGATTGCTCAAACCGGCGCCGTGCGTCGGATCCGGAAGGAACAGGTTCCACAATCCCCGCGCCTTCGCCTCGGCCTTCAGCGATTCCAGCAGCGGCGGAATGGTCCAGCGCGTCTGTAGATCGGCGGCATGCGCATGGAATGCGATTTCCGCCGGGATGATCTTCTGCGCGACGAAATCCGCGACCGCGGACTGCAGTTCGCGCGAGCGGTCCGAGAAAGGAAACAGTGTGGCGACGCGTTCGGTGCTCATCGTGACTTCACTCATCGTGCTTTCCTACCATGTTTGTCTGTTGTGCCTTCCGAGGAGCGCCAACCCGGCGTCGAACACACCGGGCGACGAACGGCTCCTCCTTCTTGCGCGCAGCGCAGGGGAGTGAGTTCTGGTCAGGCGACGACCTGCTCCTCCCCTTGCGCGCAGCGCAGGGGGAGGTTGGGAGGGGGTTGCTCCTGCGACTCAGCCACATCGGCACTCGGCGAACCCCTCCCCAACCCTCCCCTTCGCCGATGGCGAAAGGGAGGGAGTTCTGGTCAGTCGAAGAACGGCTCCTCCCCTTGCGCGCAGCGCAGGTGGAGGTTGGGAGGGGGTTGCTCCTGCAACCCAACGACATCGGCGCTCGGCGAACCCCTCCCCAACCCTCCCCTTCGCCGATGGCGAAAGGGAGGGAGTTCTGGTCATCGGCGAAAGGGAGGCCGTTCTCGCCTGTCCTGAAAGAGTCGGAAATGATTGCCGTCGACCGGATTTCGACGCTGTCAGGCCGTGCTCCGGTCATCGATGACCTCGAAACGTGCGCGGCGCGCATCAGTAGTAGGTCCACAGATCGCGTTCGCCGTGCAGATGCGGCAACGCGTTCCACGATCCCATCCGCAGGCGGCTGCCGTGCGGATGGAACTCCGACAACGCGCTGTTGCGCAGCGACAGATTCAGTTCGACCGCGCGCGCGTTGGGCACGTCCAGCGCGATCTGCGCGAGCCGCGAGATCACGCCGCCGGAGCTGAGCACCAGCACTTCGCCGTCGCCCGCCAGCGCCTCAAGCCGCTCGCCCGCCGACTGCACGCGCTGGCCGAACGCGGCCCAGCTCTCCGGCAGCCCCGGCAACTCGTCGTTCGCCCACGCCAACAGCGCCGCCTGCAGCATCGCCGCCACGTCGCGCGGTTGTCCGCTGCGGCTGGCGGCAGCGATGGGGTGCTCCGGATCGCGCGCCAGATAGGCGCCGAACACCGCTTCGTGGTCGAACTCGGCGAAACCGGGGTCGGCCACGGGCTCGGGCAGCGGCAAACCCTGCGCGGCGAAGGCCTCGGCCACGCCCTCTGCCGTCTGCCAATGCCGGCGCATGCCGCCCACCACCACCGACTCGAATCGATGACCGCCGCGCGCCAGCCAATCGCCGAGCCGGCGCGACTGCACGCGTCCGCGCTCGGAGAGGTTGTCGTAATCGGCGGCGCCGTAGCTCGCCTGTCCGTGACGGACCAGCAGCAGGGTCATTGCGAGGAGTCCTTTAGCGAACGACGGTCCCGGGTACGGATCGTGCGATGCGGGCGATGGATATTCAAGGGACGCTCATCGATGAAAACGCTCGCGTCATCCTACGCAGTCCGCGGGCGACCCGACACTCGCCCGCTCAGCGTGGGCGCAGCCGGATCACCAGCACTTCGCCGCCGCCGTCCAGCGCGAAACGCGCGCGCGCCGTGGTCGCACGCAATATTATTGTGTCGCCCATCGCAGCAGCCTCGCGGTCGCTGCCGTCGCTGGCCTGCGTGTGGCCGGACAGGACATGTACGACCCAGGTTTCGCCCGGTTCGACGAACAGCACCATCGAGCCCACCAGCGGGCGGTGCCACAGCTCGGCGTCGATGCGCTCGCGCCGCCACATCAGATTGAAATCGTGGGTCGTGCCGTCGATCAGCTCGCCGGACACCGTGCGTTCGCCAGCAAAACGCACCCGTCCGTGCGGCGGCTCGACATCGCGCACTTCGCCATCGTCGAAGCGGAGGCGCACGCCGTTGCCGTGCAGCAATACCAGTTCGCGATCGATGCCGTCGAACGTGGAAAACGGCCCGTCGCGCTCGATCTCGGCGATCGACAGGCGCCAGTCCCAGTCGTCCGCAGACTCGGGGCGGACCGTACAAGGCCAGCGCAGGATCTCGCGGGTCCAACCGAAGCCGTTGCGCCAGCGGTCGCGGCGGTAATCGTGTGCGGGAATCAGACGCAGGCGGGCGGACATTCGGACCTCCGGAACGGACGGGGCGAGTGTAGCCGAGCGCTCAAACGCCAATACCGAAGGCCGCGATCGCTCGCGGCCTTCGGCGCCGGTGGGGATGGATGGATCAGCGCTTCTTCGGGGCCGCCGCCGGGGCCTTCGCTGCGGCGACCGGCTTGGCCGGCGCGATGCCGCCGCCCAGCACGATCATCTCGCGGTTCTTTTCGACCGTCTTCAGACCGATGCCGTCCACCTGCGCCAGCTGTTCGGCGCTGCGGAAGGCGCCGTGCTGCTTGCGGTAGGCGACGATGGCTTCCGCCTTGCTGGGGCCGACGTTGACCAGCACGCGGTCGAGGGTGGCGGCGTCGGCGGTATTGATGTTCACCTTCTCGGCGGCGAAGGCGCTGCCGGCGAGCGCCAGCGACAGGGCGGTGGCGGCGGTCAGGGACTTGAGGTTGAACAGGTTCATGGCATTGCTCCTTGGTTGGGTTGGGTTGGGTTGGATCGGACTGGATTGGATTGAATCGGGGATGTCGGTGGTGTTGACGCTGCCGGCCTTTTCGATGCGGCCGGTGTGTTGCGTCGACAGGGACAGTTTCCGGATTCGCCCGGCCCGGCCACATCGCCGAACTACCCGGACAGAGGTCAGCCAATGCCTCACACGGGGGTAGGGAAATTCCTACAAGGCCGGCCAGGCTCTGGCCGGGCCTGATCCCCCGGATCGGGGGCGTACAATGACCGCACTCTTCAAATCGGTTCCCAGCGCCATGGCCATCCGCAACGCCGATCCGGCATCCATCCAGCCTGCCTCCATCCAGACCTTCATCGATGCGAAATGGGACGACGAGATCGTCCCCCAGCTCGTCGACTACATCCGGATCCCGAACAAGTCGCCGATGTTCGACAGCGACTGGGCCGCGCACGGTTACATGGACGATGCGGTGAAGCTGATGGAAACCTGGGCGCGGGCGCAGAACGTCGCCGGGATGCAGGTCGAAGTGGTGCGCCTGGAAGGCCGCACGCCGCTGATCTTCGTCGACATCCCGGCCAGCGCCGATGCCGCCACCGGCGAAGACTGCGTGCTGCTGTACGGCCATCTGGACAAGCAGCCGGAAATGACCGGCTGGGACGACGACCTGGGCCCGTGGAAACCGGTGATCAAGGGCGACCGCCTGTACGGACGCGGCGGCGCCGACGACGGTTACGCGATCTTCGGCTCGATCGCCGCGGTGCAGGCGCTGCAGGAACAGGGCGTGCCGCACGCGCGCTGCGTGGTGATGATCGAAGCCTGCGAGGAGTCCGGCAGCTACGACCTGCCCGCCTACGTCGACCATCTGGCCGCGCGCATCGGCAAGCCGTCGCTGGTGGTATGCCTGGATTCCGGCTGCGGCAACTACGACCAGCTGTGGTGCACCACTTCGCTGCGCGGCCTCGCCGGCGGCAACCTCACCGTCAAGGTGCTGAGCGAAGGCGTGCATTCGGGCGACGCGTCCGGCGTGGTGCCGTCCAGCTTCCGCATCCTGCGCCAGCTGCTGGCGCGGATCGAGGACCAGGACAGCGGCCGGATCCTGCTCGACGGCCTGCACGTGGAGGTGCCCGCGGACCGCATGGTGCAGGCGAAAACCTGCGCCGAAGTGCTGGATACCGCGATTTTCGACAAATTCCCGTTCCTGCCCGGCATGACCCCGATGCACCCGGACCTGACGGAGCTGGTGCTCAACCGCACCTGGCGCCCGGCGCTGTCGATCACCGGCGCGGAAGGCCTGCCGCCGCTGTCGTCGGCCGGCAATGTGCTGCGCCCGTTCACGTCGGTGAAGCTGAGTCTGCGCCTGCCGCCGACCCTCGACGGCAAGCGCGCCGGCGAGCTGCTGACCGAAGCGCTGCTGCGCGACCCGCCGAACGGCGCCGAGGTCACCCTGCATCTCGAAAAGGATTCCACCGGCTGGAACGCACCGACGATGACGCCGTGGCTGGAACGGGCGATCAACGACGCCAGCCAGGCCTTCTTCGGCAAGCCGGCGATGTACATGGGCGAAGGCGGCACCATCCCGTTCATGGGCATGCTGGGCGAAAAATTCCCGGGCGCGCAGTTCATGATCACCGGAGTGCTGGGCCCGCACTCCAACGCGCACGGCCCCAACGAATTCCTGGACATCCCGATGGGCAAGCGGGTCACCGCCTGCGTGGCCAAGGTGCTGGCCGAACACCGCAATGCCAGCGTCCGCGGCGAAACCGTCGGCGTGGCTGCGGTGGCCGGCGGCGAGCAGCACGGGGATCACGGTTGCTGCTGATCCGCGGCGCCGGTTGCGGGACTGCTAGCATGCCGGGGCGTCGACTCGACGCCATGCAATCGAGGGGACATCTCCATGTTTGAAGGCATCCTGGGTTACATCATCGGCGGCGCGGTCATCGGCCTGCTGGCCCGCCTGTTCAAGCCCGGCGCGGACGCCATGGGTTGGATCATGACGATCCTGCTCGGCATCGCCGGCGCGGCGATCGGCGGTTACCTCTACCCCGGCCACGGCATCATGACGTGGGTGGTGGCGATCATCGGCGCGATCGTATTGCTGTTCGTGTTCGAGATGATCCGCAAGAAAAGGTAAGGCCCGCGCGGCCGCGCCGACACCTGTCC
Organism: Lysobacteraceae bacterium; assembly: GCA_046590925.1. Lineage (GTDB taxonomy): Bacteria > Pseudomonadota > Gammaproteobacteria > Xanthomonadales > Xanthomonadaceae > Lysobacter_I. Next base: position 5,764 of record JBKJTC010000031.1, read on the forward strand.
AGCAAAACAGGACGCCCGGCGTATCGCCGGGCGTCCTGTTTTGGGGATCAGCCGGGCTTCAACCGGCCAGCAACCGCTCCACCACGGTCTCGGCCAACACGTCCGGCGTCTGCGCCACGGTTTCGAGGCGCATTTCCGGCGCCTCCGGCACTTCGTACGGCGAGTCGATGCCGGTGAAGTTCGGGATCTTGCCGGCGCGGGCTTTCGCATACAGCCCCTTCACGTCGCGGCCCTCGGCCACCGCGAGCGGCGTGTCGACGAAGACTTCGATGAACTCGCCGCCCTCGAACAGCTCGCGGGCCATCCGCCGTTCGGCGCGGAACGGCGAGATGAAGCTGACCAGCACGATCAGACCTGCATCGACCATCAGTTTCGCGACCTCGGCGACACGGCGGATGTTCTCCACGCGGTCCTCATCGCTGAAGCCGAGATCCTTGTTGAGGCCATGGCGCACGTTGTCGCCGTCCAGCAGATAAGTGCGCAGTCCCATCGCCATCAGCCGCTTCTCGACCAGATTGGCGACCGTGGATTTGCCCGAACCCGACAGGCCGGTGAACCACAGGCAGCGCGGCGACTGGCCCATGCCGCGCGCGCGCGCGGCCTTATCGACTTCAAGATGCTGCCAGTGGATGTTGGCGGCGCGGCGCAGCGAGAAATCCAGCGTGCCGGCCGCGACCGTGGCGTGCGTCTGGCGGTCGATCAGGATGAAGCCGCCCAGTTCGCGACTGTCGGTGTACGCCTCGAATGGAATCGGCTGGTCGAGGTGCAGATTGCAATAACCGACTTCGTTGAGCTCCAGGTGCTTGGCGGCGAGATGATCCTGCGTGTTCACGTCGACGCGATGCTTGATCTCGGTGACCGAAGCGCCGACCGTGCGCGCGCCGACTTTCAGCCAGTACGGGCGGCCCGGCAGCAGCGGTTGTTCGCCCATCCACAGCAGGTGCGCGGCGAACTGGTCGGCCACTTCCGGCGGCGACGATGCGGCGGCGATCACGTCGCCGCGGCTGATGTCGATCTCGTCTTCCAGCGTGAGGGTGACCGCGCGCCCCTTGCCGGCGCGCGCGAGGTCGCGATTCCCTACTCCATCCCCGCCGAGCACGCGCGCGACGCGCGAGCGCCGGCCCGACGGCAGCGCGACGATCTCGTCGCCGGGCGCCACCGTGCCGGACGCGATGGTGCCGGCGAATCCGCGGAAATTCTGGTCCGGGCGGCTGACCCACTGCACCGGCAGGCGCAGCGCGGCGTTCTGCGCTTCGCCTGCGCCCGCGCCAGCTGTATTAACGGTTTGCACGGTCTCCAGATGCGCCAGCAGCGTCGTGCCTGTGTACCAGGGCATCCGCGTCGAAGGCGCCAGCATGTTGTCGCCGTTCAACGCCGAGAGCGGAATGGCGGTGACCTGCGGAATGCCGAGCTGCTCGGCCAGCGCACGGTAATCATCGACGATGCGCGCGAAGATCGCTTCGTCGTAGTCGACCAGATCCATCTTGTTCACCGCCAGCACCACGTGGCGGATGCCCAACAGCGAGACGATGTAGCTGTGGCGGCGGGTCTGGGTGAGCAGGCCCTTGCGCGCGTCGACCAGCACGATCGCCAGATCGGCGGTGGACGCGCCGGTGGCCATGTTGCGGGTGTACTGCTCGTGGCCCGGGCAGTCGGCGACGATGAACTTGCGCTGGTCGGTGCTGAAGAAGCGGTAGGCGACATCGATGGTGATGCCCTGCTCGCGCTCGGCCTGCAGGCCCTCGACCAGCAGCGCGAAATCGATCTGGCCGTTCTGGGTGCCGTGACGCAGGCTGTCGGCTTCCAGCGCCGCCAACTGGTCGTCCAGCAGCAGCTTGGTGTCGTGCAGCAGCCGGCCGATGAGCGTGCTCTTGCCGTCGTCGACGCTGCCGCAGGTGATGAAACGCAGCAGTTGCTTGTGTTCGTGCTGCTGCAGATAGGCCGCGACCGCGGCATCGGCTTCGAGATTGGTGTCGCGATTGGTGTCGTTGATGATGGCGGACATCAGAAATAGCCCTCCTGCTTCTTTTTCTCCATCGAAGCGGAAGGATCCTGATCGATCACCCGTCCCTGGCGTTCCGACGTGGTGGCGACCAGCATCTCGGCGATGATCTTTTCCAGCGTATCGGCTTCGGATTCGATCGCGCCGGTCAGCGGATAGCAGCCGAGGGTGCGGAAGCGCACGCGCTTGATGGCGGGCGTTTCGCCATCGCGCATCGGCAGGCGTTCGTCGTCGACCATGATCAGCGCGCCGTCGCGTTCCACCACCGGGCGCTCGGCCGCAAGATACAGCGACGGCACCTCGATCTTCTCGCGATAGATGTAGAGCCACACGTCCAGCTCGGTCCAGTTGGAGATCGGGAACACGCGCACCGATTCGCCCTTGTGGATGCGGGTGTTGTACAGGCTCCAGAGTTCGGGGCGCTGGTTCTTCGGATCCCAGCGATGCTGCGCGCTGCGGAACGAGAAGATCCGCTCCTTCGCGCGCGACTTCTCTTCGTCGCGCCGCGCGCCGCCGATGGCCGCATCGAAGCCGTGCATGTCCAGCGCCTGCTTCAGGGCCTGGGTCTTCATCACGTCGGTATGCACGGTGGCGCCGAAGGTGATCGGATTCATGCCCTGGGCCACGCCCTCGGGATTGGTGTGCACGCGCAGCTCGACGCCGGTCTCGGCCGCGCGGCGGTCGCGGAACGCGATCATCTCGCGGAACTTCCAGCCGGTATCGATGTGCAGCATCGGAATGGGCGGACGCGCCGGTGCGAACGCCTTCATCAGCAGGTGCAGCAGCACCGAACTGTCCTTGCCGACCGAATACATCATGACCGGATTGCGGAATTCGGACGCGACTTCGCGCAGGATGTGGATGCTCTCGGCTTCGAGCCGATCAAGATGACTCAGCGCTGGATACGACATGATGTCCTGTGGATATATTGACTGCGAAGAGGCCTGCATTCGATGCTGGCTGACTTTGAAGCGTAACTCGGTGGCATTTTCCATGGCGCAAGTGTGCCTTTTCAGCCGGCGAAACTCTGATACAGGGTGCGGGTGCTCAAACCGATCACCAGCAGACCGACCACCGGCATCAGCAGTTTCGGGCGGACGAATCGCACCAGCCACGCGCCGAAGGGCGCCGCAACCACGCCGCCCAGGGCAAGACCCAGCACGATGCCCCAGTGACTGAGGCCGATGGTCATCAGGAACACCACCGAGGCGGTGAGGGTCACGAAGAATTCGACCGCGTTGACGCTGCCCACGGTCAGTCGCAGCTCGTGGCCACGGGCGATCAGGTTGCTGGCGACGATCGGCCCCCAGCCGCCACCGCCCATCGCGTCCAGCAGCGCGCCGAAGAAGCCGACCGTGGAGACATGCGATGTCACTTCACGCGGCACCAGCTCGCGGAATGCCTTGAACAGGATCACCACGCCCATCAGCAGCAGATAGCCCGCGATCCAGGGTTTGAGCGCGTTGCCGTCGATCATCGTCAGCAGATAGGCGCCTATGCCCGCACCCAGCATGCCGGGCAACAGCAGCCGCCGGAACAGCTTGCGGTCGATGTTGCCGAAGGCATGGTGCGAGATCGCCGAAGTCCCGGTGGTGAAGCACTCGGCCGCATGCACGGTGGCGCTGCTCACCGCGGGCGGCACGCCGAAACCGAGCAACAGGCTCGACGCGGTGACGCCGTAGGCCATGCCCAGGGCGCCGTCGATGAGTTGTGCAGCGAAGCCGATGACGACATACAGCAGAAAATCCGGGGGCAGTTCCATGCAGGGGAGGAGCCGCTGAAGGTTTTCCAGTATCCGCGACGCCCCCCGGCGCAGAAAGTGCGTGCGGGCATAAGCGCATAACGACCGATCCTTTCCGCCCGCAAATCGAGGGGCCTAGGCTCAACGCTCGTCGTTCTCCCCCTCTCTAGCTTCAAGGCTGCCATGTCCCCCGCCAATCCCGCTCCTTCGCCGGTCACGCTCGCCCAGTCGCCGCTGACCGCCGAGCCCTACGCCCAGATCGCAAGACTGGTCGACGGCATGGACAGCGCCGGCCTGTGGTGGCTCTCCGGCTATACCGCCGGCCTTGCCCGCGCGCAGGGCGGCGCCATCGCTGCCGCCGCCGCCGAGCCTGCGGCCGAGCATGCCGACCGCAGCCGGCTGACCCTTGTCTACGGCAGCCAGACCGGCAATGCCAAACGCATCGCCGAAGCGCTGGCCGCGAAATTCGAAGCGGAAGGCCTGCCCGTCCGCCTGCTCCGCGCCGACGCCTATCCGACTCGGGAGCTCAAGGATGAGCGTTTTCTCGCGATCGTGATCAGCACCCAGGGCGACGGCGACCCGCCGGACGACGCCCGTGCGCTGGTCGAATTCATCGAAGGCAAGCGCGCCCCGCAGCTGCCGCAGCTGCGTTTCGCGGTGCCCGGCCTCGGCGATTCCAGCTACCCGCAGTTCTGCGTGATCGGCCAGCGTCTCGATGCGCGTCTCGAAGCCCTGGGCGCGCAGCGCTGGGTGGCCCGCGCCGACGCCGATCTCGATATCGACACCATCGCCGCGCCGTGGTCCACCCAGGTGCTGGCGGAAGCCAAGGACGCCCTGAAGCCGCGCCCGCAGTTGGCGAGTGTGACGCCGCTGCGTCCGCATGCCGCCGCGCCGGTGGCGTGGACCCGCGAGCGCCCGTTCGCCGCAGAGTTGCTGGCGAACCTGCCGATCACCGGCCGCGGCTCGGACAAGGACATCCGTCATATGGAGCTGTCGCTGGCCGACAGCGGCCTCGATTACGAGCCCGGCGACGCGCTGGGCGTGTGGATCGAGAACCCGCCCGCGCTGGTGCAGGCCATGGTCGAAGCACTCGATCTCGATGCCGACGCACCGGTGACCTTCGGCATCCACACCCTGCCGCTGCGCGAATGGCTGGGCCGCAAGCGCGAGATCACCCGTCTCAGCCGCCCGTTCATCGCCACCCACGCCGCGCACGCCGGCAGCGACGCGCTCAACCGGCTGCTCGCGCCGGACCAGCGCGACGGCCTGACCGCGCTGATGGCGCAGTCGCAGGTCGTCGATCTGCTGCTCGAACACCCCGGCGCGTGGACCGCGGAGGCGCTGGTCGAAGCCCTGCGTCCGCTGCAGCCGCGGCTGTATTCCATCGCTTCCAGCCGCAAGGCGGTCGGCGACGAAGCGCATCTCACCGTCGCTCATATCGAATATCGCCACGGCGACGCGCTGCGCTGGGGCGCCGCCTCGCACCATCTGGCCAGCCGCGATGAAGGCGCGTCGCTGCCGGTCTACATCGAACGCAACGAACGCTTCCGCCTGCCCACCGACGCCGCGCGCGACGTGATCATGATCGGCCCAGGCACCGGCGTCGCCCCGTTCCGCGGCTTCGTGCAGGAGCGCAGCGTCATCGGTGCATCGGGACGCAACTGGCTGCTGTTCGGCAACCCGCACGCGCGCAGCGATTTCCTTTACCAGATCGAATGGCAGGACGCCCTCAAGCGCGGCGAACTGCACCGTCTCGACCTCGCGTTCTCGCGCGACCAGGCGCACAAGGTGTACGTGCAGGACAAACTGCGCGAACACGGCCGCACCCTGTTCGACTGGCTGGAAGGCGGCGCGCACCTCTACGTCTGCGGCGACGCCACGCGCATGGCCAAGGACGTGCACGCCGCACTGCTCGACGCGATCGCCATCCACGGCGGCAAGTCGGCCGAAGACGCCAACGATTACCTCAACACCCTGCAATCGCAGGGTCGTTATTCGCGGGACGTGTATTGAGATGGACATCCTGATATGAGCGCTCATTCGGTCGAAGACATCAAACAGCAGAGCGGCCGTCTGCGCGGCACGCTGGTCGAATCGCTGTCGAACCGGATCACCGGCGCGCTGGCCGACGACGACCAGACCCTGATCAAGTATCACGGCAGCTACCAGCAGGACGACCGCGACGTTCGCGACGAGCGCCGCCGCCAGAAGTTGGAAGCCGACTTCTCATTCATGATCCGCACCCGCACGCCGGGCGGCGTGGTCACTCCGGCGCAGTGGCTGAAGCTCGACACCATCGCGACCACCTTCGCCGAGCGCGGCCTGCGCATCACCACCCGTCAGGCCTTCCAGTTCCACGGCGTGATCAAGGGCGAACTCAAGCCGACCATGCAGGCGATCAACGCCGCACTGATGGACACCCTCGCCGCCTGCGGCGACGTCAACCGCAATATCGCGGTCGCCTCCAATCCTTATCTCTCGCAGGTGCATGCCGCGGTGCAGGCGCAGGCCGAAGCCGTGTCCAGGCACCTGCTGCCCAACAGTCGCGCCTACTACGAAATCTGGCTGGACGAGGAAAAGGTCGCCGGCAGCGGTGAAGAAGAAGAGCCGATCTACGGTGCGACCTATCTGCCGCGCAAGTTCAAGATCGCGTTCGCGGTGCCGCCCAGCAACGACGTCGACGTGTTCGCGCAGGATCTGGGCTTCATCGCGGTCGTCGGCGACGACGGCGCGCTGCTCGGCTACAACGTCAGCGTCGGCGGCGGCATGGGCGCAACCCACGGCGATGCCGAAACCTATCCGCGTATCGCCGATGTGATCGGCTTCATCGCCCCCGACCAGGTGATTCCGGTCGCCGAAGCCGTGGTCACCGCCCAGCGCGACTGGGGCAACCGCGCGGTGCGCAAGCGCGCACGGCTGAAGTACACCATCGACGATCACGGCCTTGAGGCGTTCAAGCTCGAAGTCGCGCGTCGCGCCGGCATTACCTTCGCGCCGGCGCATGCGTTCGCGTTCGCGCACAACGCCGACGAATTCGGCTGGCACCAGGGCGACGACGGCCGCTGGCATCTGACCCTGCGCATCCTCTCGGGCCGCATCTGGGACCGGGACGGCGTACATCACCTCACGGGCCTGCGCGAAATCGCCAAGTTGCTCGATGCCGCTGGCGGTCCGTCGGAATTCCGCCTCACCGCCAACCAGAACATGCTGATCGCGAATCTCGACGACGCGCAGCGAGTGCTGATCGACCAACTGGTCGGCGAATACGCGCTGGACACGCATCGCGAAGCCTCGCCGCTGCGCAAGGCCGCGCTGGCCTGCGTCGCCTTACCGACCTGCGGTCTGGCGATGGCCGAAGCCGAACGCTATCTCCCCGCATTCGTCGATCGCCTCGAAGCGGTGATGGCCAACAACGGCCTCGACGGCAACGATCTTCACCTGCGCATCAGCGGCTGCCCGAACGGCTGCTCTCGGCCGTATCTGGGCGAAATCGCCCTGGTCGGCAAGGCGCCCGGCCGCTACAACCTGATGCTGGGCGCCGACCACCGCGGCCAGCGCCTGAACACGCTGTACCGCGAAAACATCGACGAAACCACCATCCTCGACACCCTCGATCCGCTGTTCCGACAGTACGCCGCCGAGCGCACCGATGCCGAACGTTTCGGCGACTTTCTGGTCCGCAGCGGCATCGTGGCCGGTAAAGCATTGCCACTGGAGTTGATCGCATGAGCCTTCCCGACCCGATCACCGCGGCCGAATCGCCGCAGGCCCTCGCCGAACTGAACCGCTGGCTCGCCACGAAAACGGCGCCGGAACGCGTGCAATGGGCGGTCGAACACCTCGCCGGCCATCACGCGCTGTCGTCGAGCTTCGGCGCACAGGCCGCGGTCGCGCTGCACATGACCACCCAGGCGAAGCCGGACATCCCGGTGATCCTGGTCGACACCGGCTACCTGTTCCCGGAAACCTACCTCTTCGTCGATGAATTGACCGAACGTCTGTCGCTGAATCTCAAGGTCTACCGCCCGCAGATGGGAATCGCGTGGATGGAAGCGCGCCACGGCAAACTGTGGGAAAACGGCATCGAGGGCATCCAGCGTTACAACCAGCTGCGCAAGGTCGAGCCGATGCAGCGCGCGCTGCGCGACCTCGGCGTGCGCACTTGGATCGCCGGTCTGCGCCGCAGCCAGACCAGCACCCGCGCCGCCATCGACTTCCTCGAACTGCGCGACGGCCGCTGGAAGCTGCACCCCATCGCGGACTGGACCGATCGCGACATCTGGCAGTACCTCGAAGCCAACAACCTGCCCTACCACCCGCTGTGGCACGAAGGCTACGTCTCCATCGGCGACATCCACACCACCCGTCGCCTCGAAGACGGCATGGACGCGGAAGACACCCGCTTCTTCGGCCTCAAGCGCGAATGCGGCCTGCACGAAGACTGGACGGAGCTGGCGAAGAGCGCCTGAGCGCCTGTTGGAAATCCGCCAATGGAACCGTAAAGCGGCCTTCAGGCCGCTGCATTTGAATTCATGAACAGCGGCCTGAAGGCCGCTCTACTTAAAGTTTTTCATGGCGATCGTCGCGCAGCCATCGTGGCCCGGCCGGGGTGCGCATGCATGCCGCAGCCATCCGCGCGACAATACGCGGTCTGGCGGCCTGTCGCCGCCTCGAATCCTGGACCGCAATGCCTTCATCGCCCCACCCCGCGCACGACGACGCATTGGACGCGCCACGCGCCGTCGATAAGCGCGACGCCGACGCGCTCACCGCCGACGCCCGCGCCTGCATCGCTTTTCTGGACGCCATCGTCGCCGACCGCGATCTGCTCGACTGCCTGCCCGCCGAGGACCGCGGCCGCCTGCATCAGGCGGTGGCGAGCGTCTACCACCCGGATCCGGTGCTGCGCCGGCAGAAGATGAAGGCCGCCGAGCGCGCGCGCAACGCCGCGCAGGTCGCGCGCGAGGAAGCCGTGCTGCACGAGACCGGCATCCGCGAACTGCGCCGTCGGCCGGTGTTCACCACGCCGAATTACTTCCCGCCCCAGGATTTCGTCGCCGATGATCGCGACAGCGACGCGCCGGAGCCGCGCGAGTCGGTCGAACCGCAGCATTGCTATGTCTGCAAGCAGAAATATTCGCTGATCCATCATTTCTACGATCAGCTATGCCCGGCCTGCGCCGAGTTCAATTTCCTCAAGCGCACCGAAACCGCCGACCTGCGCGGCCGCGTCGCGCTGCTGACCGGCGGCCGGGTCAAGATCGGCTATCAGGCCGGGCTCAAGCTGCTGCGCGCGGGCGCGACGCTGATCGTGACCACGCGCTTCCCGCGCGACTCCGCTGCGCGCTACGCCGAAGAACCGGATTTCGGCGACTGGGCCGACCGTCTTGAAATCTTCGGCCTGGATCTGCGCCATACCCCGAGCGTCGAAGCCTTCTGTCGCGAACTGGTCGCGACCCGCGACCGCCTCGACTTCATCGTCAACAACGCCTGCCAGACCGTGCGTCGCCCGCCGGAGTTCTACGCGCACATGATGGAAGGCGAAACCGCCGCCGCGCACGACGTGCCCGAGCACCTGCGCAAGTTGCTGGGCGGCTACGAAGGCCTGCGCCAGTACGCGATGCTGCCCGAGGGCGCGGACGGCGGCACGCAGATGAGCGTCGGCGACAACTGCGATGCGCTCGCCGGCATCACCCGCGCCGCCGAGCTGTCGCAGATTCCGCTGCTCGCCGAAGAAATGGTCGGCCAGCAGCATCTGTTCCCGCAGGGCCGTCTCGATCAGGATCTGCAGCAGATCGATCTGCGCACGCGCAATTCATGGCGACTGCTGATGGCTGAAGTGCCGTCGGTGGAGCTGCTGGAAGTGCAACTGGTGAACGCGATCGCACCGTTCATCATCAACGCGCGCCTGAAGCCGCTGATGATGCGCACCCGCGACGGCGAAGCGCCGACGCGCGACAAGCACATCGTCAACGTCTCCGCGGTCGAAGGCCAGTTCTACCGCAAGTTCAAGACCACCCGCCATCCGCACACCAACATGGCCAAGGCCGCGTTGAACATGATGACCCGCACCGCCGCGACCGATTACCACGGCGACGGCATCCACATGAACGCCGTCGACACCGGCTGGGTCACCGACGAGGATCCCGCGGATCTCGCAGCGCGCAAGGTCATCGAGGAGCGCTTCCACCCGCCGCTGGACATCGTCGACGGCGCCGCGCGCATCGTCGATCCGATCATCGACGGCATCAACACAGGTCGGCATGTCTGGGGCCAGTTCCTCAAGGATTACAAGCCGACCGATTGGTGATCGCGTCGACCCGAGAGCATGTTCGAAATGTCCTGCGCAAACCGATAAGCCTCTGTCATCCCGAACGCCCGCATAGCGGGCGGAGGGATCTGCTGTTATTGCAGCCCGCCTACAAGCAGATCCCTCCTCGGGCTTCGCCCTCGTTCGGGATGACAGTTTATTTTCCGGGCGCGGGATCTTGAACGAGCTCCAAGGTGTCGACCCGAGCGTCAGCCGCCCGCGTTTCCCGGCGGGTGTTCGGCGAACCACTCCACGATCCCCGCCATGTGCTGCTCGAAGCCGCCGGGGATCGATAGATTCAACACGCCGGCACGCGCGTCGCTGCGATTCTCGAAATCGTGGGTCGCCCCGCCCGGCACGAGTACGAACGAACCGCGCGCCGCATCGATCCACGCATCGTTCACCAGGAAACTCATCGTGCCCTCGATGACGTAGAACACGTCGTCCTCCAGATGCGCGTGCGCGCCCGGACCTTGCGTGTTCGGCTCCAGCCACCATTCGGAAATGGAGTAACGCGATTCGGTTTCCGCGCTATCGGCCTTGAAGACCGTGCTGATGCGGCCCATGGGGTAGGCGCGCCCTTCGCCGGGAGCGAGAACGATGGCAGTGCCGGGCGATTCGTTGAATTGGCTCATAACACCACAGCTTGAAAGGGCGAATTATTCGGTCTCAATATTGAACTGATAGGCAATCAACTTCAAATGAACTGCTAGATTGGGTCTGCTTGAACAGTTCGATTGACAAGATCTGCAAGTCTCATAGCGCCGTTTTTTAGCTCCAGCCACCAAGTGATCTCCCTAACAGTTCCATCTTCATCAATGTGCCGCTCAGAATCAGCCTCGTAACTCCATTGACGCTCAACAATGGAGTCACTGACAAGCCCTAATGATTTCAATTTCTCCGCCCAAGATCCAACTTCCAGCGCAAGATGCGCAGGCCCCACATTCAAGCTACTCTTTCGCCAAGATGAGTCGGTGCTTTCCTGCGTTATTTTCACCTTGATCGTCCCTTCATCAGTTGAAAGAACATCTGCTTTAGCCGCATCATTTGCCCGCTTTTTCTTTTCATCCGCGTAATCAGCGAAATCCATGAACTCACTGTCAGACAGAATTTCAGCTGCACCGAATATACTTTCTTCTTCAGTATCGGCCTTCCTTTCTTGAAGTATTAGCTCTGCCGTTAAAATTGCGATTATCCGCGGCCCTATATTCTTAGATTTTGCCAAGCAAACCGACCGATAAGCCTCCCACACAACCTCAGATCGATCGTCACTCTCAAGGAGATCGTCGAGCTTTAAATTGATTTCCTCAAAGCTCAAACCGCCCTCTGCAAGACCCAAAACAAATGCTTGGAAGAATTTCTTGGCGCGATACCGACTCCATCGCTCAACAACATGGATCTTGATCGCTGACTCGACCGCATCAACCAGCTTGTCCGTAACATATCCCACTGCAAATGCTGATACAGGCTCCACTAAAATCTCTCCTTCAGTGCAATTAAATTATCTAACCAGCCCAGATCCAACCCTAACCGTGGGACCTTAAAGAACAACGATACTGGACATCATCGCAAGAAGACCTTGAAACCTTGACTTCTGTTCATCACACCCCTGCCGCATGCCGCCAGAGCGCACGATTCAGCGGCGCGATCTTCCCCGCCAGACCCAGCGCATGACCGCGCAGCAGCGTGGTCGCGACGTGATCGTTGGAAAACACGCGATTGATCGCGCTGAAGGCGTAGGCGGACGCGGTGGCGTCGCTGCGACGCGCACGGGCCCAGCGCGCGAGGCGGTGCGGGGCGGTCCAGTCGACGCGGCGCTGCTGTGCGGCAGCGACGATATCGCGCAGCGCGGACACATCCCGCAGGCCGAGGTTGACGCCCTGCCCCGCCAGCGGATGCACGACGTGCGCGGCGTCGCCGATGGCGAGCACGCGGCCGGCGACATAGGCGTCGGCGAGCTGGCGTCGCAGCGGGAAGGCGATGCGCGGGCTGAGCGGACGCACGTCGCCGAGGCGCGAGGCGAACGCGCGGGTGAGTTCTTCCGCGAAGGCCGCGTCGTCGAGTGCGACCACGCGTGAGGCCTCTGCATCGGGCAACGTCCAGACGATCGAGGACACGTTCGACGCATCCGCGGTCGCAGCGCAGGGCAGGAACGCCAGCGGGCCGGTCGGCAGGAAACGCTGCCATGCGGTGTCTTCGTGTGGGCGCTCGGTGGCGACGTAGGCGACCACGCCACGCTGGCCATAGTCTTCGGTGTTCATGCCGATACCGGCGAGTTCGCGCAGCGTCGAGCGCCCACCGTCGGCGGCGATGGCGATGCGCGCTTCGACGCGCAGGCCGTCGTCGAGTTCGAGCGTCGCACTGTCTTCATTTTGTTCCAAGGCAACCACGCGTGCGGGGCAGCGCACGGTCACGTTCGAGCGCCGCAGCGCGGCCCACAGCCGGTCCTGCAGCAGCGCGTGTTCGATGATCCAGCCGAGCTGCTTCACCGCGAACGCATCGGCATCGAACCGTAGCTCGTCGCCACCGGCCGCGTCCCACACGCGCATGCGCCGATACGGATGCGCGCGCGCGTCGCGCACCGCGTCCCACACGCCGAGCGATTCGAACAGCGCCGCGCTGTCGGGCGCGAACGCGTACACGCGCGGATCGGCTTCGGCGGACCGCCATGCCGGCGGTTCGGCGTGTTCGATCAGCGTGACCTGCAACCCCTGCTGCGACAGCGCCAGCGCGCAGGCGGCGCCGACCACGCCGCCGCCGACGACGGCGGCATCGGCGAGACGGCCGGTGGAGGTTCGACGATCGCCGCTACGGCTCTCGCTCATTCGACGATTCATGCGACCACCTCACGACAGAGTTGCGGCACATCGCCGCGATAACCCATCGCGCCGCCGACCAGCATCGCGCGCAGCGCGGGGTCGTTTTCGAGCGCGAACAGGCCGAGGCTGCGCAGCGGCGACACCGATGGGGACGGATTCGACGTCCAGCGCGCGAGACCGTCGGAGAACGCGATGGTGCGTTCGCGATCGTCGCGGCGACGCCGTGCGTATTCGGCCAGCACCGATGCGCTGCCGGCGTCTTCGCCGCGCGCGCGGCCGGCGTCGATGCATTCGACCAGGGTCAGCGCATCGCGCAGACCCAGGTTGAAGCCCTGCGCGCCGATGGGATGCAGGCTCTGCGCGGCGTTGCCGACTACCACTGCACGCGGCGCGACGATGCGCTGCGCCAGCGTTCGCACGATCGGATAGGCGCTGCGAGGGCCTGCGTCGAGCAGACGACCCACGCGCCAACCGAAGACGCGCTGCAGTCGCTGCAGATACGCCGCATCGTCGAGCGCCGCAACCGCATCGACCTCGTCGCTGGCGACGCCATGGATGGTGCCGTAGTGCCCATCGCCCCGCGGCAGCACCGCGGTCGGGCCGTGGTCGGTCAATCGCTCCCAGGCGGTGCCGTCGGGCGCGCGCTCGGCGCGGACGCGGGCGACGAACAGGGTCTGGCGGTAGTCGTAGTGTTCGACCTCGATCCCAAGCGCCTCGCGCACCGCGCTGACGGTGCCGTCGGCGGCCACCACAAGTCTTGCGGCGATGAGGCGTTCGCCGCCGACATCTGCCACGCGCGCCTGGCGCAGGCCGTCGACCGAGTTTTCAGCGAAACCGAGAAAACGCGCGGGACGGTAGCGGGTGAGGCGCGGCAGGTCGTCGAGCTTCGACGCCAGCGCCTCGCCGAAATCGCGCGCCACCACCACCTGGCCGAACGCCGCGCGTCCGTAATCGGCGGCGCTCAGCAGCACCCGGCCGAAATCGCCACTGCGGCTGATGTGGATGCGGGCGATGGCGCCGGCAGGGGCGCGCAGGCGCGGCAGCACGTCGAGCGCGCGCAGCGCGTTGACGGTGGCCTCGGCGAAGCTGAGATTGCGCTGGTCGAATACTGCCGGCAGTGCGCCGGGCGGCGCGGCTTCCAGAAGCGCGGCATCGATGCCGAGGCGGTCCAGAGCGATCGCCAGACTGGCGCCGACCAGGCCTCCGCCGACGATCACGACATCGTGGGACGCCGCTGCGGGCGCGGTCGAGGGCCTGGACAGGGTCTGCGGGGCGGGGTCGGGTGTGGACATTGCGTTATGCTAACGCTCTGTGTCCACTTCCGCCTGCGACCGCCGATGACCGCTCACGCTTCCTCTTCTTCTTCGGGCCACGACGCCAAGCGCGCCGGCCTGCTGGCCCCGGGTCCGCTGCTGCTGGCCGCCATGATCGTGCTGGCCGCGCTCAGCCGCCTGCTGGACCACCCGCCGAATTTCGCGCCAATGGAAGCGATGGCGCTGTTCGGCGGCGCTTATTTCGCGAACCGCGCCTGGGCCATCGTCGTCCCGCTGATCGCGATGGTGCTGTCCGACATCGCCCTGGGCCTGATGTTCGGCGGCAGCTACATGAGCTACGTCGCCAGCCTCAGCTTCTGGTCGGTGTATGTCTGTATCGCGCTGTCCACGGTGCTGGGCTTCGGCCTGCGCGGCAAGGTCAACGGCGCCAACGTGCTGGGCTATTCGCTGATCGGTTCGGTGCTGTTCTTTGCGGTCACCAACTTCACCACCTGGTTCGGTTCGACGATGTATCCCCAGACCGGCAGCGGTCTGGTTGCGGCTTATGTCGCCGGCATCCCGTTCTTCAAATGGACGGTGCTGGGCACCCTGTTCTACGCGGCAGTGATGTTCGGCGGCTTCGCGCTGCTGCGCCGTCAGGCGCCGGCGCTGCGGGCGCAGACGGTCTGACAGACTGTCGTCTCGAACGCATGTGAGGGATCTGCTTTTGTTGGCCGCACGGTAACGACAGCGAACCCTTCCCTGGCGGCCGGCGGCCGGAGCAACGGCTGTTTTTTCCGCTGCACTGCCGGGATCGCGGCTCCCGCCGCTCCTACAAAAACGCCGCTCCTAAAAATGGATTCTTGAGATGGGAAACAGGCTCTCCAAGATCTACACCAAGACCGGCGATGACGGTTCGACCGGCCTGGGCGACGGCAGCCGGGTGTCGAAGGATTCGGCGCGGGTCACCGCCTACGGCACCGTCGATGAGGCCAATTCCGCCATCGGCGTGCTGTTGGCCTGCGACGTGCCGGACGATATCCGCGCGCTGCTGACCACCGTCCAGCATCAGATGTTCGACCTCGGCGGCGAGCTGTGCATCCCCGGCCATGCCGCAATCGACGATGCCGACATCGAGCGCCTCGAACAGCAGCTCGACCATTACAACGACCCGCTGCCGGCACTGAAGGATTTCATCCTGCCGGCCGGCGGCGAAGCTTCGGCGCGCTGCCACCTGGCGCGCACCATCGTCCGCCGCGCCGAGCGCGAATCGGTGACGCTCTCGCATCACGACGCCGTACGGCCGCAGGCGATCCGCTATCTCAACCGCCTGTCGGATCTGCTGTTCGTGCTCGCGCGGGTGCTGGCGCGGCACAGCGGGCACGGCGAAGAGTTGTGGAACCACGAGCGTCGCCAGCGCCAGAAATGAGCCTGCCGGTCTTCACCCACAGCGCCTGCCTGGCCCATGACACCGGGCCGACCCACGCCGAAAGCCCGGCGCGGCTGGCTGCGGTGACCACTGGACTGCGCGAAGCCTATCCGGATCTCGGCTGGCGCGAGGCGCCCCGCGCCACCCGCGGCCAACTGCTGCGCGTCCACGCCGAATCGCTGCTGCATGCGGTGCTGGAAGCCCGGCCGAGCGAGCGGATCTGGCTCGATCCCGACACCGTCCTGTCGCCGGCCTCGGCCGAAGCCGGCCTACGCGCCGCCGGGGCGGTGGTGGCCGCGGTGGAGCTGGTGCTGCACGGCGAAAGCAAGCGCGCGTTCTGCGCGGTGCGTCCGCCGGGCCACCACGCCACCGCCACCGCAGCGATGGGCTTCTGCCTGTTCAACTCGATCGCGGTCGGCGCCGCGCATGCGCTGGACAAATTCGGCCTGTCGCGGATCGCGATCGCCGACTTCGATGTGCATCACGGCAACGGTACCCAGGCGATCTTCGATCTGGAACCGCGGGTGGTCTTCGCCAGTTCGCACCAGATGCCGCTCTACCCCGACAGCGGCCACATCACCGAACGCGGCATCAACAACATCTTCAATGCGCCGCTGCCGCCCGGCGCGACCGGCGCGCAGTTCCGCGAAGCGTGGCGCAACCGGCTGCTGCCGCAACTCGACGCCTTCCGCCCGCAGCTGGTCATGATCTCGGCCGGCTTCGACGCCCACCGCCTCGACCCGCTCGCGCAGGTGCAGTTGGAAGCGGAGGATTTCGACTGGATCACCCGCGAACTGGTCGCCATCGCCGAGCGCCACGCCGACGGCCGCGTGGTCTCCAGCCTCGAAGGCGGCTACGACATGCAGGGTCTGCGCGAATCGTGCGTCGCGCACGTGGGCGCGCTGCGGGGCTGAACCCGGCAGCGGGGCCGCCATGATCCCGCGTTGCCGCACCGGGGCGGATGCGTCAAGCTAGCCGGGATCTGTCTCAAGCCTGGTTGAACGCGTGCGCAAAAAACTCCGTCTGCTGCCCTTGCCCTTCTGCATCGCCCTCTCGTTGTCCGCGCAAGCCGCCGACGATCTGCCGGAGGATTGGGGCCTGTGCCCGATCGAGGACGCGGTTCCGGCCTTCGCGACGGATCTGGCGCCGCAGGAAGGGCTGAATATCGGCGACCCCACCCAGCAAGCCACCGACATCGATGGCGACTCGCTGGACGGCACCGAAGGCGAGGTGGTGAACCTCAGCGGCAATGTGTTCCTGCGCCGCGGCGAACAGTTGCTGTCGACCGACCGCCTCAGCTTCGACCAGGAAAAGCAGACCTACACCGCCGAAGGCAACGTGCGCTACCAGGATCGCGGCATGCGCCTGATCGCCGCCCGCGCCAAGGGCGATCAGAACAAGGACACGCACGAACTGGAGGACATCAAGTACCAGTTGGTCCGTCGCCGCGGCAACGGCGGCGCCGAGCGCATCACCATGCAGGGCAGCCTGGGTTCGCTGTACGGGTCGACGTATTCCACTTGCCCGCCCGAGGCCCGTCGCTGGGAGCTGCGCGCCCAGCGCATCGACGTGGACACCGAGGAAGGCATGGGCACCGCCCGCAACGCCACCCTGCGCGTGGGCAGGATTCCGGTGCTGTACCTGCCCTGGTTCCGGTTTCCGATCGACGACCGTCGCCGCACCGGCCTGCTGTATCCGGCCATTTCCTCGTCGGGACGCAACGGGTTCGACTGGCGCCAGCCGATCTATCTGAATCTGGCGCCGAACTACGACGCCACCCTCAATCCGCGGTGGATGAGCAAGCGCGGCCTGCAACTGGGCGGCGAGTTCCGCTATCTCACCGAAACCGGCAACGGCGTGCTGGACGCCGCGTTCCTGCCGTCCGACAAGCTGACCGACCGCGGGCGCGAAGACGAAATCGCCGACGGCGTGCCGGAAGAGAACCGCCGCAAGGACAATCGCGGCTATCTGCGCTTCAACGGCGTGCAGGGCTTCGGCCCGCACTGGCAGGCGCGCAGCAATATCGCCTGGATCAGCGACACCCGGTTCCTGGACGACGCCAGCAATACCCTGAACGGCGGCTCGGCCTCGTTCGTGACCAGCGACATCGGTCTGTATGGTCGCGGCCGCAATTGGGAGGCGACGATCATGGCCGACCATTCGCAGTTGGCCGACTACACCCTGCGCGACAGCAACCTGCCCTTCAACCGTCTCCCGCGCGGCCATGTGCGCTGGGAACGCGAGTTCGCAAAGTCGCTGACCGCCGGCATCGATGCCGAGATCGTGCGCTTCGACCACGACCAGTTCTCCGACGGCAGCCGCGTCGACCTGCGGCCCTTCATCAGTCTGCCCCTGCAAGGCGACAGCTGGTTCATCAAACCGACCCTGGCGTGGCGCTACACCGGCTACCAGCTTGGCGGCGACGCCAGCGACCGCGCCATCACCTATGCCCAGCGCAACGGCCTGGATGCGACGGATCCACTGGTACTCGCGCCGCTGATCCAGCAGTTCCGCGACAGCAGCCCTACCCGCAGCCTGCCGGTGACCACGCTGGACGCCGGGCTGTATTTCGACCGCGAGATGCGCTGGGGCGACGAGGCTTATCTCAATACGCTCGAACCGCGGGTCTTCTACTACAACGCGCCGTATCGCGACCAGTCCGGCATCCCGCTGTTCGACACCCGCCCGCTCACCTTCGGCTGGGGCCAGTTGTTCCGCGACAACCGCTATTCCGGGGCCGACCGCCAGGCCGACGGCAACCAGCTCACCCTGGCCGTCTCCACCCGCTTCATCCGCGAAGCGGACGGTCTGGAAAAGCTGGCGGCCAGCATCGGCCAGATCCGCTATTTCGACGACTCGCGGGTCACGGTGCCGGGCGAGAATCCGATCGACCAGGGCAAATCGGCCTGGGTGGTCGACACCACTTATGCGCCGAACGACCGCTGGACGATCGGCGGTTCCTATCAATGGGATCCGACAGGCGGCCGCCGCGATCTGGCCAGCCTGCGCACCCGCTACCTGATCGGCGATGACGGCATCGTCAATCTCAGCTACCGCTACCGCCGCGATCTGCTGGAGCAGGCGGACCTGTCGTTCCTGTATCCGATCAACCCGAACTGGAGCGTGGTCGGCCGCTACTACTACTCGCTGAAGGACAGCCAGTTGCTGGAAGGCATCGCCGGCGTGCAGTGGGAAAGCTGCTGTCTGGCGGTGCGACTGGTCGGCCGCCGCTACCTGCGCGGCCGCAGCGGCGAGCTCAACAGTGCCATTCAGCTGGAGATCGAACTGAAGGGGTTAGGCTCCGCAGGGCCCGACACGGAAGGCCGTCTGCGCCGTGCTATCCTCGGTTACTACCGCGAGGATCTGTCCCTCGTCCCGCCCCCCCAAGCACGCGGTGGCGGCGAACTCCCCTCTTCAGACTCTGTCCCATGATCCGATCGTTCCGTTGCGCCATCGCTGCCCTGCTTATCGCTGGCAGCCTCTCCGCCTTCGCCCAACAACCGCTGGACAGGATCGCCGCGGTGGTGGATGAGGACATCATCCTGCAGAGCGAACTCGAACGCGCCGTCGCCAACATCCGTGGCCAATACGCGGGCCGCGAGGCGCAGCTGCCGCCCGCCGACGTGCTGCAGCGCCAGGTGCTGGAGCGTCTGATCCTGATCCGTCTGCAGACTGCGCGCGCAGCCACCACCGGCATGCGCGTCACCGACGAGGAAGTCGATGCCGCCGTCGCCAATATCGCCCGCGAAAACAAGCTGACTTCGGAGCAACTGCGCCAGCAGTTGGCCAAAGACGGCCTGAGCTTCGCCGACTTCCGCAGCTCGCTGCGCGATGAAATCGTGGTCCAGCGCCTGCGCCAGCGCTTCGCGCAGGGTCGGATCAGCGTCAGCGACGCCGAAGTCGATACCGCGCTGAAGGCGCAGGCCGGCGGCAATACCCAATACCGTCTCGCCCACATCCTGGTGGCCCTGCCCGAAGGCGCCACCGCCGAGCAGATCACCACCGGCGAGCGCAAGATCGAAGGCATCAAAGGTCTGCTCGACCGTGGCGAGATGGAATTCAGCGCCGCTGCGGTGCGCTACTCCGACAGCCCCAACGCGCTGGAAGGCGGCAACCTCGGCTGGCGCGCCCTCGATCAGATTCCGACCAGTTTCGCCGGCACGATCAGCAGCATGGAAATCGGCAAGGTCATCGGCCCGATCCGCGGCCCGAACGGGTTCCAGCTGATCAAGCTGGAAGAAACCCGCAACGCCCAGGCCGGCGACGCCAGGATGGTCACCCAGTATCAGGCCAGCCACATCCTGATCCGTACCGCAGAAGGCGGCAGCGACGCAGCCGCCAAGGCCAAGCTGGAAACCCTGCGCGCCCGCATCGCCGGCGGCGCCGATTTCGCCGAACTGGCCAGCAAGGATTCCGAAGACAACATCAGCAAGGTGCGCGGCGGCGATCTCGGCTGGTTCGGGCAGGACGACTTCGGCCCCGAATTCGGCGCCCAGGTGTCGACCCTCGCCGACGGTCAGGTCTCCGCACCGTTCAAGACCCAGGCGGGCTGGCACCTCGTCAAGCGCGCCGGCACCCGTCAGACCAATGTCACCGACGAAAACCGTCGCAGCCAGGTTCGCGAGAGCATCGGCCAGCGCAAGCTGGAAGACGAGTGGAACCGCTTCCTGCGCGAACTGCGCGGCGAGGCGTTCATCGATATCCGCATCGGCGCCGCTACCGCCGCTGCCGGCGCAGGCTGATCCCGACAAAGGATGATCGCGCCCAGGGGCCTGCGATGACACGACGCCCCCGACTCGCGCTGGTTCCGGGCGAGCCGGCCGGCATCGGCCCGGAACTCGTCGTCCGCGCCGCCCAGCGCGACTGGGATGCGCAACTGATCGCCTACGCCGACCGCGACACCCTGCTGCGCGCGGCGGATGCCATCGGCCTGCCGCTGCGCCTGATCTCTCCCAACGACCCCAGCGCAGCCTGTCCAGGCCGGCTTGCACTCGTCGAAATTCCGCCGATCAGAGCCAGCCGTTTCGGCCATCCCGAGCCGCGCAACGCGCGCACTACCATCGGTGCGATGGAAACCGCCGCCAACGCCTGCCTGCAGGGCCTGTGCGACGGGCTGGTCACCGGCCCGGTCAACAAGGCCGCGATCAACGACGGCGGCATTCCCTACACCGGCACCACCGAACTGCTGGCCGCGCAGGCGCGCTGCGACGTGGTGATGATGCTCGCCAACGACATCGTCCGGGTCGCGCTGGCCACCACGCATCTGCCGCTGCGCGAAGTCGCCGATGCGATCACCGCCGACGGCCTCGAACGCACCCTGCGCATCCTGCAAGCCGCATTGCGCGAGGACTTCGGCATCGCCGCGCCGCGGATCGCCGTGCTTGGCCTGAACCCGCACGCGGGCGAGGACGGCCACCTGGGCCGCGAAGAACTCGACATCATGATTCCGCTGCTCGAACGGCTGCGCGGCGAAGGCTGGACGCTGATCGGGCCGCTGCCGGCCGACACCGCCTTCCTGCCCGCGAAGCTGGCCGGCTTCGACGCGGTGCTGGCGATGTACCACGACCAGGGCCTGCCGGTGCTGAAATACAGCGGTTTCGAGCGCGCGGTGAATCTCACGCTAGGCTTGCCCTATCCGCGGGTCGCGGTGGATCACGGCACCGCGCTGGAGCTGGCCGGCCGCGGTATCGCCGACCCGTCGAGCCTGTTCGCCGCGATCGAAACCTGCACGCGACTCGCGTCCGCGCGCATCGCGCGCACGGGCACAGCGTGAGCGACGCGGTGCCCGGAACCGATGGCGCGACCATCGACTGGAACGACTTCCTGAAAGTCGAACTGCGCGTCGGTCGGGTGATCTCGGCCGAGCCTTTTCCCGAAGCGCGCAAACCTGCCTACGTGCTGCGCGTCGACTTCGGTCCGCAGATCGGCGTGCGCACATCCAGCGCACAGATCACCGCACATTACCGGCCGGAAGAGCTGGTCGGCCGGCAGGTGGTGGCGGTGGTGAATTTCCCGCCGAAACAGATCGGGCCAATGATGTCGGAATGCCTGATCACCGGCTTCCACGACGCGGACGGCGCAGTCGCGCTGTGCGTTCCCGACCGCGATGTGCCGCTCGGCACCCGCCTGCTATGAAGTGTTTATCGTGAAGCGAGCGACTGCCGTGAAAGGAACGCAGACATGACCCTCGGATTCCGCGAACCCGCGAAAAAATCGCTGGGCCAGCACTTCCTGCACGAACGCGGCGTCGTCGACAAGCTGGTCATGGCGATCGACCCGCGACCGGGCGACCGCATCGTCGAGATCGGCCCGGGTCAGGGCGCGTTGACCTTCCCGCTGCTGGACCGGCACGGCGCGCTGACCGCGATCGAATTCGACCGCGACCTGCTGGCACCGCTGACCGCCGCCGCGACATCGCACGGCGAACTCACGCTGATCAATTCCGACGTGATGAACGTCGATTTCACGGCGCTTGCTGACGGCATCCCCTTCCGCCTGGTCGGCAACCTGCCCTACAACCTGTCCTCGCCGATCCTGTTCCACGCGCTGGACCACGCCGCCGTGGTGCGCGACATGCATTTCATGCTGCAGAAGGAAGTGGTCGACCGCATGGCCGCCGGGCCGGGCAGCAAGGTCTACGGCCGGCTCAGCGTGATGCTGCAGGCGTACTGCACGGTGACCGCGCTCTTCATGGTGCCGCCGGGCGCATTCCGGCCGCCGCCGAAGGTGGATTCCGCCGTGGTGCGGCTGGTGCCGCACCCGCCGGAACGCGTCGGTATCGACGACCCGCGCCGCTTCGCCGACATCGTGCGTGCGGCGTTCGGCCAGCGTCGCAAGACCCTGCGCAATGCGCTGTCGAACGTCTGCACCGCTGACGACATCGTGCGCGCCGGCGTCGACCCGCAGAGTCGCGCCGAGCAACTCGCCGTCGCCGATTTCATCGCCCTGGCCAATCTCGCCGCGGAACCGTCGGCCGCGAGCGACGAGGCCGCCGCCGACAAGGCGTGACGCCCGCAAATCGCGCGATTGCAACTAAACTGTAGCCATGAACGACATCAGCGCCGACGCCATCGCGATCGACATCGCCACCCGCTACCTCGACGACCAATCCAAGCCCGACGAAGAGCTGTATTACTTCGCGTACACCATCGGCATCCGCAACACCGGCTCGCGCCCCGCGCAGTTGGTCTCGCGCCGCTGGCTGATCGTGGATGCCGTCGGTTTCCCGCGCGAAGTCGTAGGCGACGGGGTGGTCGGCGAACAGCCGCGGCTGCGCCCGGGCGAACGCTTCGAGTACACGTCCAGCACCTTCTTCAAGACGCCCTTCGGCACGATGGAAGGCGCCTACGTGATGCGCGCCGACGACGGCACCGAATTCGAAGCGCCGATTCCCCAGTTCGTGCTGTGCATTCCGCGGATGCTGCATTGACCATGCGCCGCACCCGCACGCTTCGCCCACACATGCACACGCAGGCATGCTGTACACAAGCTAGGAGCCGCTGATGGCGGTCTGGGCGATCGGCGATCTGCAGGGCTGCTACGGCGTCACCCAGCGGCTGCTGGAGAAAATCCGTTTCGATCCGGCGCAGGATCGTTTGTGGTTCTGCGGCGACCTGGTCAACCGCGGCGGCGAATCGCTGGAAACGTTGCGGCTGGTGCATTCGCTGCGCGAGCAAAGCGTCGTGGTGCTGGGCAATCACGATCTGTCGCTGCTGGCGATTTCCGAACGCACCGCCGACGACCAGCGCAAGGTCAATCAGGATCTGCAGCGCATTCTGTTCGCCGACGACCGCGACACCCTGATCGACTGGCTCCGCCACCGCCCGCTGCTGCACAGCGACCGCACGCTGGGCTGGATGATGATCCACGCGGGCCTGGCGCCGAAGTGGACCACCGTCCACGCCGAGAAACATGCGGAGGAAATCGAACGCAGGCTGCGCAGCGACGGCCGCCGCAAGCTGCTGCGCAACATGTACGGCGACTACCCGGCGTGGTCGCCCGCGCTGCGCGGCGTGGAGCGCGAGCGCGCGATCATCAACATCTTCACCCGCATGCGCTATTGCTCCACGCGCGGCCGGATCGCCTTCAACGAAAAAGGCGCGCCGGGCACGCAGGTCTCCGGCTTGTACCCGTGGTACGAAGTGCCGGGCCGGGCCGAGCGCGACCTGAAGATCGTCTGCGGCCACTGGTCCACGCTGGGCCTGTTCATCGGCCACGGCGTGCATGCGATCGACACCGGCGCGGTCTGGGGCGGCAGGCTCAGCGCGCTGCAGCTCGACACCGACGAACTGCGTCTGGTGCAGGTGCCCGGCCGCGAGGTCGCCGTGTCTGGATCACAGCCGGGTCCACAGGACTGATGCCTCACGCCGCGATCCAGCGCAGGCGGCTGGTCGCGGCACTGTCGTTCGCGCTGTCGTGCGCGTTGCCCGGTTGCGGCGATTCGAACGCTCAGCCCGGTCAGAGCCCCGCGTCTTCAAGCGCTTCCGCACGCCACGCCTCGCGTCCCGCGACGACATCGCACGGTGTCGCGCTGGTGGCCGCCGCACGCAAGCAGATCGGCGTCACGGTGAGCTACGACCCCGCCTATGTGCGCCTGCCCTATCCCGGCGGCGATGTGCCGGCATCGCGCGGCGTCTGTACCGATGTGGTGATCCGCGCGTTGCGCGCCCGGAACATCGATCTGCAGCAGCGCGTGCACGAAGACATGCGCGCGCATTTCGCGAAATACCCGAAAAAATGGGGTCTGCGCGGGCCGGACAGCAACATCGATCACCGCCGCGTGCCGAATCTGCAGACCTGGTTCGAGCGTCAGGGCTGGTCGCTGCCGGTCACCTCGCGCAGCGCGGACTATCGCGCCGGCGATCTCGTCACCTGGATGCTGCACGGCAACCTGCCGCACATCGGCATCGTCGGCGACCGCAGGACGATGCTGGGCGGCACGCCGCTGATCATCCACAACATCGGCCGCGGCACCCGCGAAGAGGACATCCTCTTCGATCACCGCATTACCGGGCATTACCGACCCGTGTTGCCGTAGAGCGGCTGTGGAGCGGGCTGTAGAGCGGGCTTCAGCCCGCTGCGGATTACCGCGAAAAGCAGCGGCCTGAAGGCCGCTCTACGTGGCACGTTCACACGACCGGACGCGATGCGCGCGACAGGCGTCGATCACGCCCGCTCGTAATCCACGAATTCGAAGGCGAACGCATGCCGCTCATCCGCCGCATGCGCCTCGCGCGCGACCGCGCGCCACTGCGCACGATCGAAGGCGGGGAAAAACGTATCCGCATCGTCGACGTGTGTATCGACGTGGGTCAGAGACAGATGCGTCGCGATCGGCAGCGTCAATGCATAGAGTTCCGCGCCGCCGATCACGCACAGTTCCGCAGCGCCATCAGCAGCGGCCAGCGCACGCGCTTCATCCAGCGTCGCCACCGCCTGCATGCCGTCGAACGGCACCCGCCCACTGCGCGTCAACACGAGATTGCGCCGCTTCGGCAGCGCGCGGCCCAGCGACTCCGCGGTCTTGCGGCCCATCAGCACCGGTTTGCCCAGCGTCAGCGCCTTGAAGCGTTTCAGATCGTCCGGCAGATGCCACGGCAGCGCGTTATCGCGACCGATGGCGCGGTTGCGATCGAGGGCGGCGATGAGTCTAAGATGCATCGGGATAAAGCTCGGTGTATATCTGCATTGCGGTCGTCCGTGCGGACACCGCGAACCAGATCACTACCCAGTACGCGACAACGAATATCAGAAATTCCAAGAATGAAACTTTGAGAATCACGGCCCAGACGGACGCCCCTGAACCCTCCGGTTCGAACAGCATCTTGAATATAGCGGCGAAAGGCGCGATCAGCACCGTGGCAAGCAAACCCGCGATCAGCATATTGGCGAGCTGGATCAGATGATCGGCGAACTTTTCCTGCGCTTTCCTCGAATACTTCCGGATACCTTTCATCATAGTCGCTCGCCGTTGTTTCAGTATATGGAAGCCCTTGTTAACACGGTTGATTCTCACAGCATGAGACAGGACCATCCGCTCACACCGCCACCGGCGCCTTGATCGCCGGATGCGGGTCGTAGCTTTCGATCACGATGTCGTCGTAGGCGAAACCGAAGATGTCCTTCACTTCGGGATTCAGGCGCAGCGTCGGCAGTGCGCGCGGGTCGCGCGACAGTTGTTCGCGCGCCTGATCGTAGTGATTCGAATACAGATGCGCATCGCCGAGGGTGTGCACGAAATCGCCGACGCCCAGGCCGCAGACCTGCGCGACCATGTGGGTGAGCAGCGCGTAGCTGGCGATGTTGAACGGCACGCCCAGGAAGATGTCGCCGCTGCGCTGGTAGAGCTGGCAGCTGAGCTTTCCGTCCGCAACGTAGAACTGGAACATCGTATGGCAGGGCATCAGCGCCATGTCGGCCAGATCGGCGACGTTCCAGGCGCTGACGATCAGCCGCCGCGAGTCGGGATTGCGCTTGATCTCATCGACCACCCAGCGGATCTGGTCGATCTCGCCGCCGTCGGCGGTCGCCCAGCGCCGCCACTGCTTGCCGTAGACCGGCCCCAGTTCGCCGTGTTCGTCGGCCCACTCATCCCAGATCCCGACCTTGTGGTCTTTCAGATAGGCGATGTTGGTTTCGCCTTTGAGGAACCACAGCAGTTCGTGGACGATCGAGCGGAGGTGCAGCTTCTTGGTGGTGACCAGCGGGAAACCGGCGTTCAGATCGAAGCGGAGCTGCCAGCCGAACACGCTGCGCGTGCCTGTGCCGGTGCGGTCGGCTTTCTCGGTGCCGTGTTCCAGCACATGCCGCAGCAGATCCAGGTAGGGCCGCATCAGGCGACCTGCGGCTGCAGCGTCGGCGCCTTGCGCGACATGAACAGCAGCACCAGGCCGAGCGCGACCAGCGGCAGGCTCAACACCTGGCCCATGGTCACCCAATCGAAGGCGAGATAGCCGATCTGTTCGTCGGGCAGGCGCACGAATTCGACCATGAACCGGAAAGAGCCGTACAGCAGCGCGAACAGGCCGGCCACCGCGTAGCGCGGGCGCGGCTTGCGCGAAAACCACCACACCGCGCAGAACAGGACCACACCTTCCAGCGCAAACTGGTACAGCTGCGACGGATGGCGCGCCATCGCGTCGAGCGCGCCGCTGGCATGCATGCGCTCCAGCTGCGCGGCGCCGAGCCCATACAGCTCGGCTTCGGCGCGCGGGAAGATCACGCCCCAGCCGGCTTCGGTGTACTTGCCCCAGAGTTCGCCATTGATGAAATTGCCGAGCCGGCCAAGACCCAGACCCGGCGGCACCAGCGGCGCGACGAAATCGACGATGTCGAAGAAATGCATGCGCTGTTTACGCGCCCACCACAGCGACGCCACCAGCACGCCGGCCAGACCGCCGTGGAAACTCATGCCGCCCTGCCAGATCTTGAAGATCTGCACGGGGTCGGCGATGTACGACCCCAGGTCGTAGATCAGGATGTAGCCGATGCGCGCGCCGAAGATCACGCCCAGCATGCAGTAGAACAACAGATCGCTGTAGGCCTGTTCGGTGACGCCCGGCAGGCGGCCGGCGCGGACGCGGCTGCGGCCCAGCAGCCAGGCCGCGCTGAAGCCGAGGAGATACATCAATCCGTACCAGTGGACCGCCGGCTGGAAATTCGCCCCGAACAGCGAAAACTCGGGCGATTGGAACAGGATCGGGTCGATCTGGTGCAGGAAAGTCATCGGCGGGGGCGGCGTGGCGAACGGTGCGCGTATTGTGCCGGAGCCGGCGGCGCTTCGCCGGACCCACGGTTCAGTCGAGCACCTGCGGGCTGTCGGGCAACTCGTTGCGGTCTGTCTGGCCCTCGATGCGCGGGAAATGCGCGGCCAACAGCTCGCCCGCCGCCGCCACGCCTTCCAGCACCGCAGCTTCGGCATCGCCCGCACGCAGGCGCTCTTCCATCAGTTGGCAGACGCCGCGCCACTGTTCGCCGCTGACACGCCCGGCGAGGCCGCGGTCGGCCAGGATTTCGATGCGCCGGTCGGCCAACTGCAGATAGACCAGGACGCCGTTGTTCTCGGCGGTGTCCCAGACCCGCAGCTGCGAGAACACCTCGATGGCACGGTCGCGGGCCTGTCGTCCGGCCCGGAGCGCGCGCCAGTCCAGCGCGGATTCGACCGCGAAACAGACCTCGCCGCGATGCCGAAGCTCGTCGCGGGCGATGGCTTCGGCGATGCGCTGCAAACGCGCTTCCGGAAACAGGCGGCGCGCGGAGCGGGCGAACAGATGCTTGAGCAGGCGCATGGTCACCAGCTCCCCGAGGCGCCACCGCCTCCACTGCTGCCGCCGCCACCGCTCCAGCTGCTGCTTGAGCTGCTGCTGGAGCTGCTGCTGGAACTCCAGCCACCGTCATCGCTGGAACGGCTGGCCCTCGCATCGCGTTCCGCCCGGCGGCGCACCGACTCGGGCGCATCGGGGTTGTAGAGGAAGTCCTCGATCCGCCATGCGCTCCGTTGACCGTAGCGGCCCGCAGCGGCGACTGCAGCCTCGGGCATCGTGAAGGCACCGATGAACAGACCGATCGCGACCGACAGGAGAAGGACGGGCCATCCGACCGACAGTGCGAAAGCGGCCGTAGCGGACAAGATTGTGCACAGTCCGATCCGCCATCCGCTGGGTCGGTTCCGGGTCAGCAACCGACCCAGCGCCGCGGCGAACAGCGCCAGCAACAGCGCGAAAAAATTACGGATTCCCGAAGGGGTGCCGACGTGCGCAGCCATCGGCGCGGGCAGCGCTTCTCCATTCATCAATGACGCGATGACGAGCGTGGCATCGTTGAGCCCGCCGGCCATATCGCCGCGACGGAACTTCGGCACCAGATACTCCTGGATGACACGGCCGGCCGTGATATCGGGAATGGCGCCTTCCAGGCCGTAGCCGGTCTGGATGCGGACGGTGCGGTCGTCTTTCGCCACCAGCAGCAGCACGCCGTCGTCGACGCCCTGGCGGCCGAGCTTCCATGTATCGAATGCCCGCTGCGCATACGCTTCGATCGTCTCGGGCCGGGTGCTGGGCACGATCAAAATCTGCAGTTGGCTGCCGTTGCTCTTCTGCAGCGCCAGCGCCTGCCGTTCGAGCTGCGCGATCTCCGCGGCGCTGAGCGTGCCGGTCATGTCGACGACCGGCGAGATGAGCGGCGGAACCGGCACGGAGGTCTGCGCCCGTACCGGCGCGGCCATGACAAACGCGAATGCCAGCACCGGCAGAATCAGCACTCGCCGAATCAGCACTGGCAGAACCAGCGCCGGCAGAACGTGGCGAAAAAAGTTGCGCAGCATGTCGTGTCTCCGTGGAAGACCCGGATCAACCGCCGGTCGGTGCGGGCTGCGGCGGCTTGAACGACTGACTCTCGGGCAGCGGCACCGGCTGCGGTCCGGGATCGGCGGTGCGGGCGGGCGCCAGGCCCGGCGGCGGCGCGACCGGGGCGACCGTCTGCGTCTGTCCCGGCGCCAGCGGCGGGGCGGCGTTGGCCTGCCCGCCGAAATCGACCGTCGGCGCATCCTGGATCGCGCGCTCGTTCTCCACGGTGAAACTCGGCTTCTCCGCGTGACCGAACATCTTCGCGGTGAGATTCACCGGGAATTGCCGGATGTAGGTGTTGTAGGCCTGCACCGCCTCGATGTAGCGGGCGCGTTCGACGGTGATGCGGTTCTCGGTGCCTTCCAGCTGCGTCTGCAGATTCAGGAAGGCCTGATCGGACTTCAGGTTGGGGTAGTTCTCGGTGATCACCAGCAGCCGCGACAGCGCGCTGGAAAGTTCGCCCTGCGCCTGCTGGAACTGCTGCAGCGACGCGGCGTCGTCGGGGTTCACGTTGATCTGCCCGACTTTCGCCCGCGCCTCGGTGACCCCGATCAGCACGGCCTGTTCCTGCTGCGCGTAGCCCTTCACGGTGGCGACCAGATTGGGAATGAGGTCGTCGCGGCGCTTGTAGACGTTCAACACCTGCGCCCAGGACGCCTTCACCGCTTCGTCTTTGCTCTGGATCTCGTTGTAGCCGCAGCCCGACAGCAGCGCGACCAGGATCAGGAGAACGATTGCGCGCATGGGAACGCTCCGTGGGGGGGCCGGGGGCATTGCAGCACGGATTGCACCACCCGGGGGCTTCCGGCGCAACACGCGCCGGTTGTTCACTCGGGCAACAACCGCTCCTGGGCGCGCTTCTTCGACCACAGGTTCAGGCTCTCGACCGCGGCCGAGAAGCCCATCGCGAAGTAGATGTAGCCCTTGGGCACATGCACCTCGAGGCCTTCCGCGATCAGGAATACGCCGACCAGCACGATGAACGCCAGCGCCAGCATCTTCACCGTGGGATTGCGATCGATGAACTTTCCCAGCGGGGTCGCCGCCAGCAGCATCACCGCGACCGCGAGCAGGATCGCCGCGACCATCACCTCCGTCTGGTTGGCCATGCCGACCGCAGCGATGACCGAATCCAGCGAGAACACGATATCGATGATCGCGATCTGGGCGATCACGCCCCAGAACACGTTCGCGGGCTTGGTGTTGATGTCCTCGCTCTCGGGCTCGCCCTTGACGATGTCGCGGATCTCGCCGACGCCCTTCACCAGCAGGAACGCGCCGCCCAGCACCAGCACCAGATCGCGGATCGAAATGCCCTGGCCCAACACATTGAACAGGTCCTGGGTCAGGCCCGCCAGCCAGGCCAGCGTCAGCAACAGCGCGATGCGGCTGATGCAGGCCACCGCGATGCCGAACTTGCGCGCTTTCTCGCGCTGTTCGTAAGGCAATTTGGATACGGCGATCGAGATGAACACCAGATTGTCGATGCCCAGCACGATCTCGATCGCGCTCAGGGTGATGAGGGTGATCCACGTCTGCGGATCGGAAATCAATTCCATCATTGCGTTGCTTCCAGTCTGTGAGACCACGGTCCCGACGCGGCGCCGGGGCGGTGTTGAATGTCAGGGTAAATCAAAGGAATGACAGGATCAGAAATAGCGGTCGCCGAGGATCAATGCCCAGACCAGCAGGACGTTCATCATCAGCACGAACACCGCGGCCGAGCCCATGTCCTTGGCGCGACCGGCCAGTTCGTGGAATTCGGGGCCGTAGCGCTCGATCACCGCCTCCACCGCCGAGTTCAGCAATTCCGCGCTGAGCACCAGCAGGCAGCTGCCGATCATCAGCGCACGCTCCACCGGCGTTTCGCCCAGCCACCAGGCCAGCGGCGCCAGCACCGCCAGCAGATAGACCTCGAGCCGGAACGACGACTCGTGCAGCCACGCGGCACGCAAGCCCTGCAGCGACCAGATCGTCGCCTTCAGGATGCGGCCGGGCGTGCGCGGCAGGTGCCCGGTGCGGTCGGCCATGTCAGCGGGCGCCACGGCAACGGCAGGGAACGGACAGTGCGGGAGCCGGCATCGGACGGTAACCATTCAGTCGGAGGTCGGCGATTTTGCCACAAGCCCCCGGTCGCCGCCCGGGCTGCGCGGTTCAGGCGGCGGTTGCGCGCAGTCGCAGCACCGCCTCCAGCCCACCGCCGTCGCGATTGCGCAGGATCAGACCGCCGCCGTGGAGCGCCGCGACCCGGGCGATGCTGGCCAGACCCAGGCCGCTGCCGGAGGCGCCGCGGGCGCTGTCGACCCGATGGAACGGCCGTCCAAGGCCGGACAGCGCCGCCTCCGGCACGCCCGGTCCGCGGTCGGCGACCGTCAACCGCCAGTCGCCGCCGTCCGCCGCCAGTTCGATCTGGAACGGCGCAGCGCCATGGCGGGCGGCGTTGTCGAACAGATTCGCCAGCGCCCGCCGCAGCGCCAGCGGGCGGCCGCCGAGCCTGGCCTCGCCCGGCGACGAAAGCTGCCATGCGCGGCCCTGGCGGGCCTCGTCGGCCACCAGCGCGCACAGCAACGCGGCCAGATCGACCGTTTCCAGCGGCTCGTCGCGGCCGTCGCGGACGTAATCGATGAATTGGCCGACGATGCCGTCCAATTCGTCGATATCGCGCTCCATGCCGTCGCGCGCCGCGGCATCCACGCCGTGATCCTCCAGCGCCAGCGCGTAGCGCAGCCGCGCCAGCGGCGTGCGCATGTCATGCGAAATGCCGGCGAGCATCAGTTCGCGATCGCGCGCCGCGGCGCGAGTGCGCTCGGCGGCATCGACCAGCGCGCGCTGCAGGTCGAGGATGTCCTCGCTGGCGGAATGCGGTAGCGCTGGCGGTGGTTCGCCGGCGACGATGCCGGGTGCCGCATCGGCCAGCAGCCGCAGCGGCCGGGTCAGGCTGCGCGCGAACAGCGCCGCCGCGGCCAGCACCAGCGCGCCGATCGCGATCAGCGACAGCAACAGCCCGCGGCGCAGCGGCTGGCCTTCGCCCATCACCGGAATGCCGATCCAACCTTCGCCCGGCGGCGCTGCGCGCACCCACAGCCGCGCGGGCGTGCCGGACAGGCGCAGGTCGCGCCCGGGCAGGCGCGCGCGCAGCCGGGCCTCGGTGCGGATCAGGAACCGCAGCGACGAGCGTTCGCCAGGCGGCAGTTCGGCGCGACGGACGATGCCAAGCGCCGCCAGCCCGGCCGACGCCGCGTCGCGATCCTGCCGCGACAGCAATGCGTCGGCGGCGATCACCTGCGCATGCAGCGCGCGCGCCACCCGCTCGGTGCTGCTGTCGCGCGTCGACAGACCGAACGCGACGGCGGCCGCCGCCAGCGCGGCGATCACCACGGCCATCAGGAGCAGCAGCAGCCGCGCGTGCAGCCGTCGCGGCATCACGATCCGCTGTCCCGGCTGCCGTCAGGCTCGGCGTCGCCCAACTTGCTGTCGCCCAGTTCGATCTCACCCGGCACGAACACGTAGCCCGTGCCCCACACCGTCTGCAGCCAGCGCGGATGTTTCGGATCGTCCTCGACCAGTTTGCGCAGGCGGCTGATCATCACGTCCATGCTGCGGTCGAAGGCGTCGTGCTCGCGGCCGCGCGCGGCGCTCATCAACTGGTCGCGTGTCAGCGCCTGTCGCGGCCGCTGCACCAGCGCCGCCAGCACCGCGAATTCGCCGGTGGTCATGTGCCGTTCGCGGCCATCGCGACGCAGCGTGCGCGCGGCGAGATCCAGCACGCAGGCGCCGAACGCGACCTGGCCGCCGTCCGCCCTCGGCGCCCCCGGCGCGACGCGGCCGCGACGCAGCACCGCGCGGATGCGCGCGACCAGTTCGCGCGGATTGCCGGGTTTGGGCAGGTAATCGTCGGCGCCGATCTCCAGGCCGACGATGCGGTCGATCTCGTCGCCGTTCGCAGTCAGCATCACGATCGGCGTGTCCACGCCCTGTCCGCGCAGGCGCCGGCAGATCGACAGGCCATCTTCGCCCGGCAGCATCAGATCGAGCACGATCAGATCGACGTGATTGCGCGACAGCTGCCGATCCAGTTCGCGGCCGTCGCCGGCCGCCAGGGTCTCGAAGCCCTGCTGGGCGAGATAGCGCAGCAGCAGATCGCGCATGCGCGCGTCGTCGTCCACCACCAGCAGGCGGGGCGGCGTGGCGACATGCGGATCGATCACGTTCGACATGGGCCATTGTCGCCGCTGCCGCATCGCCGGCAAGCACGGATCGCGGTCCGGACTGGCCATCGACGACCGGACTTGTAAACGGATGTGTCGGTCGACGCATGCGGACACGTCCGTTCGCATTCCGATGCGACATGGACACGCCTTGCGCCGGGGTCGCGACGCAATCTGCATCCACACCCACCCACGCTTCCCGGAGCATTCCAATGAAAGCGAAACACCTGTTCTTCCTCGCCGGCGGCCTCACCGCCGCGCTCGCCGCCACCACCGCGTTCTCGGCCCCGCGCATGGCGCGCGGCGACGCGATGCTGCCGCCCACCGCCGCCGAGCTCGGCCTTACCGCTGCGCACGCAAAACAATGGGACGCGCTGCGCGCCGACGCCGTGGCGCTGCGCCAGCTCGGCCGCGTCGATCTGCAGGGTGGCGCCGTCGAATTGCGTGCGCTGCTGGACCAGCCATCGGCCGATCTGCGCGCGTTCTCCAACGCATCCCAGCTCAAGTTCGATGCGCACATCGCCGAAGCGCGCGCTGCGCGACCGCCAGCTCGATCTCTACGAATCGCTGTCGCCGGGCGAACAGGCCCGCTTGCGCGCGGCGATGGCCGAACGCATCGATCGTCTGTCCAAGCTGCGCGAACGCCTCGCCGGTTTCATCGCCGCGCGGCAGTAGGCGCAAGCATCGGAAACGCGCGCCGGACGATCCGGCGCGCTGCGGGCCATCTGTCTGCGGTTCGTCGCATCAGCGACGCCGAAAGCCACGCGGCCTCGCGCGTCACCGCCTCCGCGCCGCGCCCGGCGGCTGGTACAGGCTGAGCATGTTGCGATCCGGATCGACGAAATCCAGCGACAGTCCACCATCCGGTGCTTCACTGACCGGGACCACGATCTCCACGCCCTTGGCGGCCAGCGCTTCGGCGTAGTCGTCGATGCCGCCTTCCAGCCCGAACACCACCACCGGGCTGTCGCCGGCCTTCGCCGGGCGCTGGATGAACACGAGCGTCAGTTCGCCGAGTTCGGCGAGCGCGAATGGGCCGTCGTGGCCGTCGATCTCGTTGACGGGAAGGCCAAGGGTGTCGCGATAGAACGCGACCGAGCGATCGAGCACGGCGACGAAGAACACGATGGCGCCGACTTTGGCATTGACGAGCATGGAAACCTCTCCTGCGGTTGGATGTGCCTACTCGTTGCCGCAGGCGGCCGAAGTGTGAGCGCGTCCGGGCACCGCCGCGCGCAGCACGATCAGGTGCCCGTCGGCGTCGTGGGTGCCGATGCCGTCGGTGCCACCCAGCGCGGCCTTCAACGCCCGCCGGATCAGCCCGAACTGCAGATCGACCGTACGCGCGGGGTCGCGGACATAGGCCAGCGCCAGCGCCTCCGCGCGCTGCGACGGCGGCAGCGCGCCCATGACCTTGCGGATCGAGGTCAGGCGCTGGCGGAACGCGGTCGCGGTGATCCCCAGCACCCAGCGGATTTCTTCCGCGTTCAACCCGTGCAGCGCCAGCACAGCAACGCGACGGGCCGCGGGCGGCAGTCGTTCGAGCAATGCGCCGGCCGATGGCGGCGCTTCTTCGTGTGTGGGCGCGACATCATCGTCAGCCACTGCGGCTTCGCGCCGACGGCGACGGATCGCGCTGCGCGCCTGCATCGCGGCCTGATTGCGGATCACGCCCGCCAACCACGCCGGATCGTCGCTGCGCCCCTGTTCGAGTGCGATCAGCAGCGCGTCCTGTACCAGATCGTCGGCGTCGGCCGCACGGCGCGCATGGCGACGCGCTTCGGTGCGCAGGTGGCGGTAGGCGTCGAGATTCATGGGCGATGGGCGGTTGTCACCTGAATCAACCTGACCGGCCAACTGGCGTCGACGAGGATGACTTGTTAGAGGCCAGCCTGGCGGGACCAGAAAACGCAATTGCTGTATTGACCAAAGATATCTTGGCTACGAGATGCCTGGCCAGCAAATCCATGACGCTCACAAACTGCCTTGATACGTTTGCCTAGCATTGAGTGAAATGTCTGGAAAGGAGTGTCGCTGTCTACAGATGACAATTCAGATATGTAGGCGTGCTGGTTCTGCTGGGCGATTCTTCTTATGATTTCGTGGGAATCAAACTCGTTACCTGAATTAAGAATCTCTTTTTCGATTGACTCGTCTGAAATTTTCATTTGGCCTTTAACTCCTGTTATCTGCTGTTGTCGACTTCGCGTGCGTTGTCTTCCCGAAACACTGCGGTGCCACGACTACCATCAGGCTTGATCCAGCCACGATACATGCCGCTGGTGTTGAACGGCATCGCGATATTGCCGTCGGTATCCAGCGCGATCGCGCCGCCATCGCCGCCCAGCTTCGGCACTACCACGTTGACCACCTCATGCGCGGCCGCGGCCAGCGACGCCCCGCCGTAAGCGACGCGCGCGCAGATGTCGTGGGCGACCGCGGCGCGGATGAAGAACTCGCCCCAGCCGGTGCCGGACACGCCGCAACGGTCGTCGGCCCAGGTGCCGGCGCCGATCACCGGCGAATCGCCGATGCGGCTCCAGCGTTTGTTGGTCATGCCGCCGGTGGAGGTACCCGCAGCGATGCGACCCTCGCGATCCAGCGCGACCGCGCCCACGGTGCCGAAATACGTGCCGCGCAGGTCTTGCGTCGCACTGGCCTGTTCGCGCGCTTTGGCCTCGTCGAGCTGACGGCGGCGGTGATCGGTATCGAACCAGTCGTTCGGCACGCGCTCGATGTCCTTGCGCGTGTCGGCGAACGCTTCGGCGCCGTCGCCGGCCAGCATCACGTGCGGGCTGTGTTCCATCACCGCGCGCGCCAAGCGGATGGGATTGCGCACGGTCTTGACCCCGGCGACCGCGCCGGCGCGGCGGGTGTGGCCTTCCATCACCGACGCATCCAGCTGATGGCCGCCGTCGGCATCGAACACCGCGCCCTTGCCAGCGTTGAAATGCGGCGATTCCTCCAACACCAGGATCGCCGCTTCCACCGCATCCAGCGCGGAGCCGTGACGCATCAGCACGGCGTTGCCGGCGTCGAGCGCGCGATCGAGCGCGGCGCGGATCGCGGCCTCGTCCCCGGCGCTGAGCTTGGCGCGATCCATCACTCCGGCGCCGCCGTGGATGACCAGCGCGGTGGGGCGCGGGGGTGGAGAAGCGGCATCTTGTGCGTGTGCGGTCATGGCAGCGAGCGTCAACAGCAGCGGCATCAGCGGGCGCATCGGCGGGTCCAGCGGACGGGAGCGCCAGCATAGCCCGGCCGCGGGACGGCGGCGCACCGGTACCCGTAGCACCTGCACCGGCCTGCCGCTGTCCGCATCCGCACGGCGTCCGCGTTGCCCTTGAAGCGGAGCTCTTTCCGCTATCGCAGAGGAAGCGTCCATGTCCTGGCACATCGTTCCCCAACGCACTGGCGACATGGCCGTACACGCAGTCCTGCTGCCGGGCGCGACCCGCGGCGAGGTGCTGTACTTCGGCGGCTTCAGCGTCGACGACACCCATCGCTACGACGTCGAAGCGCAGACCATCTTCGACATTTCGGCGAATCTCTCGCCCGATTACAACGTGTTCTGCAGCGGCCACGCCTTCCTCGCCGATGGCCGGGTGCTGGTAGCCGGCGGCCAGTTGCACCTGTTCACGCCCAACGGCACCCCGATCGACCCGCCGCCAAAAGAACAGCCGGGCGAGATCGAGCACGCGATCCACGGCGGCATGAACTGGGGCGGCGAGCGCCGCAGTTCGATCTACAGCCCGCTGGCCGCCAGTTGGCAGGAAATCCAGCCGATGAGCCTCGACCCGGCCGGCAACGCCGAGTCCGGCGGGCGCTGGTATCCGACCCTGGTGACGCTGTCCAACGGCGACGTGCTGGCGGTCGGCGGTCATCCCGACCTGCGCGAGGACTACCCCAGCCACGAGACCCATCGCCACAGCAACAATATTCCCGAGCGATATTCCGTGGGCAGCGGCCAGTGGACGCTGCTCGGCGGCAACAACGCGGGCGACGACCGCAAGACCGCGGCCGATTCCGACTGGGGCTACGACTACCAGCGCACCCATCTGCTGCCGAACGGGCGGGTGTTCTTCGCCAGTCCGGTGCGCGGCCGCAACCGCACCTACGATCCCTGGGCGGGACGGTTCTTCGATTCGCCGTCGATCGCACTGCCGGCGGACGGCAAGTACGGCGGCATCTCCGCCTCGTGGACCTCGGTGATGCTGCCGCTGCTGCCGGAGGAGAGCCACCGCCCGCGGGTGCTGCTGTTCGGCGGAGTCACCGCGCAGCGCATCGACCTTGGCGTCGCCGAGAACCAGATGCAGTGGGTCCAGGCCGGCAACCGCAGCTGGAACGGCACGCCGCCGGTGCGCAGCTTCGTCTGCCCGGTGCTGCTGCCCACCGGCCAGGTGTTCTTCTCGGGCGGCACGCGCGGCGGCCCGCCGGACGACCAGACCAACAGCGTGCGCGAGGGCGAGTTGTACACGCCCGGCATCGACTGGAACACCGGCCAGTACAGCGGCAGCGAGAGCTGGCAGACGGTCGAAGCCGCGACCGTGGCCCGCCACTATCATTCGGTGGCGCTGCTGCTGCCGGATGGCTCGGTGTGGACCGCCGGCTCGAACGGCCCCAGCGACGATCCAGATGTCAGCACGTCCGAAGACCGCGAGGAGCGGGTCGAGATCTGGCGTCCGCCGTATTTCGGCCTGGCCGGCCGGCCGACGATCACCGACAGCCCGCAGAACATCGGCTACGGCTATCCGTTCCTGATCCAGACCCCGCAGGCCGGCAGCATCCGCCGGGTGGCGCTGATCCGCTGCGGCTCCTGCACCCACGGCTTCAATCCCGACCAGCGTTACATCGCGCTCGATTTCGAGCACGTCGACGGCGACACCCTGCGCGCGTTCACCTATTTCGACGGCAACATCGCGCCGCCCGGCTACTACCTGCTGTGGATCGTCGACGACCAGGGCCGGCCGTGCCAGTGGGCGCCCTTCATCCGCGTATCCAAACAGAAATGCTACGTCACCGCCGATGTCTCGACGTTCTCGGTGCACGAGGTGGACGCGCTGGGCCCGCCATCGAATTTCGACAACGCGCTGTACGTGGTCTACGAGGGCTTCCTGCCCGACGAAGTCTCCGAGCCCGACGTCGCGGTGCGCTGGCGCAACGGCCAGACCGTGCCGGGAATGTCGGTCGAAGTGATGGGCGCGCCGCTGTACGAAGGCAATCCGCTGGTCAAGGACGTGGCGCAGCGGATCGCCTACCCGGTGCGCGTGCATTTCTCGTCGGTGGATGCCTTCAACCAGATCCCGGCTGCCGAGGATTTCGAGGACGTGACGTTCACGGCGGTCGCGGGCGCCTTCGAATGCGTGACCACGCTGAGCCTGAGCAAGAACGCCAACCCGCGGATCAGCGACGGCAACCCGCATTGGCTCAGCATCGATCTGCGGGTGTTCAAGACCGGACCGAACGACGCGCCCTACACCGCCGGCGTCGCCCACGGCAGCGATGGCAATGCCCCCTACACCTACATCCAGTCCGTGCTCGCCGCCTACAACGCGGCCGCGGCCGGCGCCTCGCATCCCTTCGAGTCGCTGCCGACCGAACAGGAGAGCAACCGCCTGGCGCTGTACTCGCACGACGCCGGCGGCCATCCGGTCTACAACTACGGCATCGCCAGGGTGCGCTTCCGTGCGCCCGAGGGCGTCGACGCGGCGCAGGTGCGGGTGTTCTTCCGGCAGTGGACCACCGGCTGGACCGCGATGATGTTCACCGATCCGACCGGCGCCACCGGCAGCTTCCGCCGCATGGGCGACGGGCCCACGGCGCGTGCGCTGCTCGGGATCGAAGGCAACGACATCAACAACATTCCCTGCTTCGCCGAGGCCCGCAATCCCAACATGGCGCAGCAGGTCGACACCACCAACCTGCGCACCCTGGAAGGCAACGGCGCCGATGAGGTGCATGCCTACTTCGGCTGCTGGCTGGACTTCAACCAGGACGTGGCGCGCTTCCCGCTGCACCCGCAGGGCAACGGTCCCTACGGCGGCGAGCTGCTGAGCATCCAGGAACTGATGCGCGGGCTGCACCAGTGCCTGGTCGCCGAGATCCATTACAGCCCCGATCCGATCCCGCTCGGCGCCACGCCGTCGTCGTCGGACAACATCGCCCAGCGCAACCTGCTGCTCGACGAATCCGACAACCCCGGCGGCTTCGCCTCGCATCTGGTCCATCACACCTTCGAGCTGAAGCCCTCGCCGCACGCGTTCCCGCCGCCGCAGGTCGCGGGCATGCCCAGCCTCGCGGCGACGCGGACCCCGCACCCGGACGAACTCGCGATCCACTGGGGCGGCCTGCCGCGCGACAGCCAGGTCACCCTGTATCTGCCGCAGGTCGATGTCGACGCGCTGCTGCGCCAGGCGGCGCTGCGCCCGAATCCCGGCAATCTGGCCAAGGCCGGGCCGGGCACGCTGCGGCTCGCGGTGAACGGCGATGCCTGCTACGTGCCGCTGCCGGGCCCGCTGCCGAAGAACATCGCCTGTCTGCTCAGCGTGCAGCTGCCGCCAACAGTAGTGAAGGGCCAGCGTTTCCACATCGTGCTGCGCCAGGTGGAAGGACGCCGGCTGCGGGTGCTCGGCGCCACCCAGTTCGACATCCACGTGCGCACCGCCGACGTGGTCCGCCCGAGGCTCGAACGCAATCTCTCGGTGCTGCGCCACATCCAGCGCGCGATTCCCGAGGACGACCGCTGGCATCCGGTGTTCGTCC
This sequence comes from Lysobacteraceae bacterium, assembly GCA_046590925.1. Taxonomy (GTDB): domain Bacteria; phylum Pseudomonadota; class Gammaproteobacteria; order Xanthomonadales; family Xanthomonadaceae; genus Lysobacter_I. The sequence goes on from JBKJTC010000031.1 coordinate 45,628, forward strand.
GCTACCTCGGCGAACTGGCCGATCGCGTGCGCGCCATGGACGGCGACCCCGACCGGATCGAGCCCTCGCCTGCCGGCGACGGCCTCGATCCGTCGCGCCGGCCCTGCGTCGACGATGGCCCCCACCGTCATCCGAGTGCGATCGGCAAGGTCGCCGAACTCGATTACGACGGCTTCGGCGACTTCCGCGGCTTCGCGATCGAGGACGGCGCGCGGCGCTGGCGGTTCCGCAGCTGCGAGCCGCAGGTCGAACGGATCGTGCGTCGCGCCTGCCGCGAACGCAGCCGGCTCGCGGTCTATGCCGACGCGCGCTGCGGCGTCGACGGTCTGGCCTTGCGCTGCTGCGACGGCCAGGCCGCCCCCGCGCCGTGCCTGCCGTCGTCGTCGCCATGTCTACCCGCTCCCTGCGGGCATGCAGGGCCGGACGACCCGGGCATGCACGGCGGCGACGGGCTCTCGGCGGGCGACCGCGACCAGTTGCGACTGCTGTCGCTGCTGCACCTGCTGTTCGCCGGGCTTGGCCTGCTCGGCTTGGGTGCGCTCGCGTTCCACCACGCCCTGGTCCACGCCGCATTGGGCGCGCCGCTGCCCGGCATGGCTGGCCAGTTCGAGTGGCTCTATCTCCTGATCGCACTGCTGTGCATCGCCGGCATCGTGCTCAACGCGCTGGCCGCGCACTCTCTGCGCGTGCGTCGGCATCGCGGGTTCTGTCTGATGGTGGCCGCATTGGACATGCTGCAGGTACCGTTCGGCACCCTGCTCGGCGTGTTCGCGTTCGTCGTGCTCAGCCGCGAACGCGTGCGGCGCGCGTTCGGGAACTGAGGCCGACACCGGCGCGTCCGCAACCGGACGCGCCGGTCACTGCTGGCGCAGCGCCTCGATCGGATCGAGCTTCGATGCCTTGCTGGCCGGGTAATAGCCGAAGAACAGACCCGTGGCGATGGAGAACGCCGCGGCCAGGCCGATGACCTGGCTGTTGAGCGCGATGGGCAACGTGCCGACCTTGCTGACCAGCAAAGCGCCGACCACGCCGAGCGCGATGCCGATGATGCCGCCGATCAGCGAGATCAGCATCGCTTCGGCCAGGAACTGGCGGCGGATGTCGCGCGGGCCGGCGCCCACGGCCATGCGCAG
>JBKJTC010000086.1:0-9845 GCA_046590925.1 Lysobacteraceae bacterium
GAAACCATCATGAAGGTCACCTCCGGCTCCACGCCCGAGGTCGCGGATTTCGTCGACGCGCTGTACGCCAGCATCATCCACGCCGGCACCCACAAGACCTCCAGCATCCGCGTCGCCGAGTCGGCCAAGGTCATCGAGAACATCCAGCGCGACGTGAACATCGCGCTGATCAACGAACTGGCGCTGATCTTCCACCGTCCCGGCATCGACACCCACGAAGTGCTGGCCGCCTCGGGCACCAAGTGGAACTTCCTGCCGTTCAAGCCCGGTCTGGTCGGCGGCCACTGCATCGGCGTGGATCCCTACTACCTCACCCACAAGGCACAGCAGATCGGTTATCACCCCGACGTGATCCTCGCCGGCCGCCGCATCAACGACGGCATGGGCCCGCACGTGGCCCAGTGCGTGGTGAAGCTGATGGCCCAGCGCGGCCTGCCCACCGCCGGCGCGCGGATCCTCGTGCTGGGTCTGGCGTTCAAGGAAAACTGCCCCGACCTGCGCAATACCCGTGTGGTCGACATCCTCGCCGAATTGCGCAACTACAGCGCCGAAGTCGATGTGCATGATCCGTGGGTCGACGCCGACCTCGCCCACGAGGAATACGGCATCACGATGACCGCACAGCCGCAGGCCGGCGCCTACGACGCGGTGATCCTCGCGGTCTCGCATCGTGAATTCGCCGACTTGGGCGCCGCAGGCATCCGTGCATTCGGCAAAGCGGACAGCGTGCTGTTCGACGTGAAAGCGGTGCTGCCGCGGGATGCGGTGGACGGGCGGCTGTAAGAAGACCACGCTTCGGCAGCACGACGGCGCCGCAATCAGGAAAGCGTCACCCCCGCGAAGGCGGGGGTCCAGCGTCTCGATCGATCGATCAACATGAAGACACTGGATTCCCGCCTTCGCGGGAATGACAATGAAGCCTGCGGCCTCGGCTCAACAGGCATAAGAACATGCGCATCCTCGTCACCGGCGCGGCCGGCTTCATCGGCTCCACCCTCAGCCACCGCCTGCTGGCCCGCGGCGACGAAGTGCTGGGTTACGACAACCTCAACGATTACTACGATCCCGCGCTGAAGGACGCGCGCCTCGCGCTGCTCACGCCCAAGCCAGGCTTCTCGTTCGTCAAAGGCTCGCTGGAAGACCGCGCGACGCTGGAAGCCGCTTTCGACAGTTTCAAGCCCGACCGCGTGGTCAATCTCGCCGCGCAGGCGGGCGTGCGATATTCCTTGGAGAACCCGCACGCCTACATCGACAGCAACATCGTCGGCTTCCTCAACGTGCTGGAAGCCTGCCGCCATCGCGGCATCGAACATCTGGTCTATGCGTCGTCCAGTTCGGTCTACGGCTCGAACCGCAAACTGCCGTTCGCGGTGGAAGACAGCGTCGACCACCCGGTCAGCCTCTACGCCGCCAGCAAGAAAGCCAACGAGCTGATGGCGCACACCTACAGCCATCTGTTCAACCTGCCCACCACCGGCCTGCGCTTCTTCACCGTCTATGGACCGTGGGGCCGCCCGGACATGGCGCTGTTCCTGTTCACGCGGAAGATCCTCGCGGGCGAACCCATCGATGTGTTCAACCACGGCAAGCACAGCCGCGACTTCACCTACATCGACGATATCGTCGACGGCGTGATCCGCAGCCTCGACCGCGTGCCCGGCCCCGACCCGACCCACGACCCGCTCAACCCCAGCCCGGCCACATCGTCCGCGCCCTATCGCGTCTACAACATCGGCAACAACAGCCCGGTCGAGCTGCTGCGCTACATCGAAGTGCTGGAAGACTGCCTGGGTCGCAAAGCCGAGAAGAATCTGCTGCCATTGCAGCCCGGCGATGTGCCCGATACCTATGCCGATATCAGTGCCTTGGCCCGCGATACCGGGTATGCGCCGACGACTTCGGTTGAAGTGGGGGTGAAGAAATTTGTGGAGTGGTATCGCGGGTTTTATCGGGCCTGAAAGGCTGTTTGAATTCTCGCCACTCTTGCAATGGCAACCGCAAAAAACGTATTCCCTCCTCGGTAGAGCGGCCTTCAGGCCGCTGAATCATCACCGCGAACTGTTCAGCGGCCTGAAGGCCGCTCTACGGGACACAGAGCCGGTCACCGGTTTCGACGCAGCACCAACAACCCGAACAACGTCGCGGTGAAGTACATGCTCACCGAATACATCGCAGCCGGCAGCGCAAGTTGGAAATCGTTCAACACCGCCAGCGCGATGAAGATGGCCAGGGTCGCATTGTGGATGCCGATCTCGAAGGAAATAGCGGTCGCCATCGATTTATCGAGACCCGTTGCGCGCGACACGTAATACCCGGTCAGCAGACTGAGCACGTTGAACCCCACGACCACCGGGCCGATCACGGCGAAGCTGTCGGTCAGCGACGACCATTCCTTGGCGATCGCGCCAATCGCCACGACGGCCAGTACGACCGCGCTGAAGATCTTCATGGGCTTTTCGGCCCGCATCGCGAACGCCGGCTTCCAGCGATGCACGGCCATGCCGATCAACACCGGCACCAGCACGATGACGATCACCTCCATCACCTTGCCGAACTGCAGCGGCACCACCTGCCCGGTGTCCGCGAAATGCTGGATGGCCCAGTTGCTGATCAGCGGCAGGGTGACGATCGACAGCACGGTATTGATGGCGGTGAGCGAAATATTCATCGCCACATTGCCGCCGAACAGGTGACTGAACAGGTTCGCCGAAATGCCGCCGGGCGATGCGGCCAGCAGCATCATGCCCACCGCGAACAGCGGCGGCACATCGAACGCCACGATCAGCAGGAAGCACAGCGCCGGCAGCACGACCACCTGCAGCAGCAGCGCGACCGCCACCGCTTTGGGATGATTGAACAGACGCGTGAAGTCTTTCGTGGTCAACGACAGTCCCAGGCCGAACATGACCAGGGCCAGCGCAGCGACCAGCAATTGGGTTACGAGCGGCGAACCGCTCATGACCGGTAACTCGCGTCGGGGCTGATCCTGTCAAGGCGATCCAGCTTGCGCAGCAGCGACGGCCAGACGAAGCCGCCGCCCACGCCGCCGGTCTGCACGCGCATGGCTTCCGCCACGCCCTGGACGATTCGAGGATCGACGTCGATGGTTTCGCCTCCGGCCTGCGCGTCGATCTGGATGCGGCAGGCGTTCTCGAAGGTGTACATGGCCAGGAAGGCGTCGGGAATGGTGCGGCCGACCACCAGCAGGCCGTGGTTGCGCAGCATCAGGAAATCGGCCTGCCCCAGATCGGCCTGCAGGCGCGGCTTTTCGTCTTCGCGGAAAGCGACGCCCTCGTAGTCGTGATACGCCAGCGACGCCAGGACGAAGGTCGACTGCTGGCTGATCGGCAATACGCCGCATGTCTGCGCGCTGACGCCAACGCCCGCGCGGGTATGGGTGTGCAGGACGCAGCCGGCATCGTCACGTACTTCGTGCACGGCGCTGTGGATCACGAAACCGGCGGGATTCACCGGGAAAGGCGAATCGATCACCTTGTTGCAGGACTCGTCCACCTTCACCAGGCTGGAGGCGGTGATCTCGTCGAACATCAGCCCGTACGGATTGATCAGGAAATGATGCTGTCCTTCCCCCGACACCGATACCGGCAACTTGGCGCTGATATGGGTGAACACCAGATCGCTCCAGCCGTACAGCGCGACCAGCCGGTAGCAGGCGGCCAGATCGCAACGCAATTGCCATTCGTCGGCGTCGACGACGTCCTTGAGCGATGGAATATGCACGTTTCCTCCAGCCTGTAGGACCGCACGAATACTGGTTCGGTGCGGCGTACGGTACGACGAATGACGATCGGCTGGAAGTGCGACGCCCCGCGCCCGGGTCAGGCCTGCAGGAAGGCCACCGCGAGCGGGTTGAATCGCGCGGCCTGCTCGAAATTCGATACATGCCCGGCGTTGTCGAGGATTTCCAGCTGCGAGCCTGTCAGGATGCGCTGCATCTCCTGCCCGAGACGCAGCGGAATCGCCTTGTCTTCCCGGCCCCAGACCAGCAGCGTCGGAACATCCATCCCACCGAGCGTGCGGATTTCGTCGCTGAGGGTGTCGAAGAATTCGTTGCGCTGGATCTTCAATCCGGCGTCGACGGTTTTCTCGATCTTGTGCGCACGCGTCACGTTCTCGAAATACGCATCGGTCACCAGCGTTTTGTCGTGCAGAAAGATATCCTTGAGCGCGGTTTTCCGGAACACGTCGGTATTCAACCCGAGGAAGAATTCGCCGATCATCGGCAGGTTGAAGAATTTCGCCATCGCCGGCATCGGATTCGGCAGGGCGGCGGCCGATACCAGCACCAGTTTGTCGACGCGCTGGCGGTGCTGCACGCAGAACTTGATCGCGGTGCCGGCGCCCATCGATTGACCGGCGAACGATGCGCGCTCGATGCCCATGGCGTCCATGAACAGCCGTACCTGCTCGGCGTATTGGGGATAGCCGAAATCCAGCGGCTCGCGCGCGCTGTAGCCGCAGCCCCAGAGATCGAGCGCATACACCTTGAAGTGCTGCGCAAGCGCATCGATGTTCTCGGCCCAGAGATACGAATCGTAGAAGAAACCGTGCAGCAGGATGAGCGGCCTGCCCTCGCCTTTCTCGATGTAGTGGGCCTTGCGTCCGCCCAGATCGACGAACTTCCCCTGCGCATGTTTGCCGGCCCACAGATCGAGCGGCTGACTGTTCCAGCGAACAGAATTCGACATAATCTTCTTCCCTGATTCGATGACCGATTGCATGATTTTCATGAGCGGGACGGCATTCCGCCCCGACCGTACCCGCCGCAGACACTACACCAGGACGTTGTGGCCTGGCTACCGGCTGGCCCTACAGCAGGTGTCGCAGCGCCGGCAGGTATTTTTCGGCAGAGCCGGTATTGACCGCGACCACCCGTTCGCCGCGCCGCAGCAATCCGCGATCGAGCAATTGCGGAATCGCCGCCAGGCACGCCGCGCCTTCGGGCGATATCCACCACCGCTTGTCGCGCCACACACGCTGCAGTTCGGCGGCGGTGTCGGTTTCGCTCACGGCGATCGCCGCGCCGCCGCTCTCGCGGATGATCTGCAGCACCTTGAAGTGGCCGACGCCGCCGGGCACGTTCAGGCCGAAACTGATCGTGTTGCCGGCAGTGACGACGGCCGTGTCTTCCGCGCCCGCATCGAACGCATTCACCAGCGGCGGCGTGACCTCGCTCTGCACACAGAGCATGCGCGGGCGACGACCGTCGATGAAGCCCAGCGCCTCCAGTTCGCTCCATGCCTTCCACATGCCGAGCACGCCGGTGCCGCCGCCGGTGGGATAGATCACCGCATCGGGCAGCGACCAGCGCGTCTCGCCGGGCATGGGCTCGGCCAACTCCAGACCCAGCGATTTTTTGCCTTCGATACGCCAGCCCGGTTCCTGGAACGTGGCGACCGAAAAATAGCCCTGCGGAATGTAGTGTTCCTTGAGATAGGCGCCGGCCTCGCGGATGGTCGGGCCGATCAGTTCGAGTTTGACCCGGTCCGGATGGCGCTTCGCCGCGGCGGCGACGTTGCCGAGGATCGGCATCGGCGTGTCGTCGGGCATCGCCACCACCACCGACAGATCGCCGGCCAGCGCGTAACGGGTCAGCGAATCGCCGGCATTGCCCTGAGTCGGCACGGCCAGTTTCTTCAGGCCCAGCCTGCGCGCCTGCGCGGCCACCATCGCCATGCCGCGATCCTTGAAACTCTGGGTCGGATTGGCGCCGTAACCGGGATGCGCCTTGCCCTCTTCCTTCACCTGCAGCGCGAGCCCGGCCGCTTGCGCGAGCGGATGGTCGCGATAATCGAGCAGCGGCGTATGGCCTTCGCCGAGCGCGACGATATGCCGCGCGTCTTCGGGATCGGCGATGTCCAGCGCCATCAGCGCGCCGAAGCGCCACAGATCGCGGCGCTGCGGGGCGTACCAGGCGGCCGCGGGCTTTTCGGCGGCGAGACGTTCGACATCCAGCACCATTTCGACCGGACGGCCGTCGGCGGGATCGAGGTTCATCGGTACGTCGGCGTCGTACTCGATACCGGAAGCGATGCCACGGAGACAGCGGACATAGGACATGGACAGACCGGATGAATGCAATGGCCCGATCTTAACGGACCGATGCGACGGCGGGCGTCGGCGGTATCTCCACCGCGGCAAGGGCGGCACAATCGAAGCCATGAACGACGCCGTATCACCGCACCCCGAATCGAACGCGGCATCCCGGGCATCGACCGCCTTCGATGGCTGGGACGGCAGCATCGCCGGCGCACGCGCGCTGCAGGCGCGATTGGCGGCACGCGTGTCGCTGGAAGACGATTTCGCCTCGCCGCCACGCCTGATCGCCGGCTTCGATGTGGGTTTCGAGGACGGCGGCGAGACCACTCGCGCCGCAGCGGTGCTGCTGGATGCCGACAGCGACGAGGTGCTGCACGCGCGGATCGCCCGGGTGCCCACCTCGATGCCGTACGTGCCTGGACTGCTGTCGTTCCGCGAACTGCCTGCGCTGCTGGCGGTGCTGGCCGAGCTGCCGCATACGCCGGATCTGGTGTTCGTCGACGGCCAGGGCATCGCCCATCCGCGCCGGCTGGGGATCGCCGCGCATTTCGGCGTGGTCACCGGCCTGCCCTGCATCGGCGTGGCGAAAAAGATCCTGGCGGGTGCCCCAGACGCTGACTTGCCCGATCTGCGCGGCGCGCGGGTCCCGTTGCGGCATCGCGGCCAGCAGGTGGGCTGGCTGCTGCGGAGCAAGCTGCGCTGCCTGCCGCTGGTGGTCTCGCCCGGTCACCGGGTCTCGATGGACACCGCGGTGGAGATGACCATGCGCCACGTCGGCCGCTATCGCCTGCCGGAACCCACACGCCAAGCCGATGCGCTGGCCTCGCGCCGCCGCGGCGCGCCGATGCTCTGATCGGCAGTGGTATCGCGCTTCGGATCGCATGCCGGTTCGCCATCATGCTGTCGCGAAGCTGCGGCATGCTGTGGCCTCAATGCCCACTTCAGGACATCGCATGCGTTTCCTCGACACGATCGCCGCCCTTCCGCTCGGCTTCGCGCTGGTCGTGGCAGGATGCGCTTCCTCGCCCATTCCTCGGGAATCCGCGCCGATGCCTTCCTCCAAAGCCCTCGTCATCGGCCATCGCGGCGCGAGCGCGCTGCGCCCCGAACACACGCTGGCGGCGTATGCGAAGGCGATCGAGGACGGCGCCGATCTGATCGAACCGGATCTGGTCAGCACCCGCGACGGCGTGCTGGTGGCGCGGCACGAGAATGAGATCTCCGGCACCACTGATGTCGCGCAGCGGCCGGATTTCGCGTCGCGCAAGGCCACGAAGACCATCGATGGCGAACGGGTCACGGGCTGGTTCACCGAGGATTTCACGCTGTCCGAACTCAAGACGTTGCGCGCCCGCGAACGGTTGCCGGAACTGCGCTCGACCGCATACGACGGTCGATACGGGATCGCAACACTCGACGAGATCATCGCGCTCGCTGCCGAAGGCTCGGCGAAACATGGGCGGCTGATCGGACTGGCGCCCGAGATCAAACATCCGACCCATTTCGCCTCACTCGGTCTGGCGATGGAAGCCAAGCTGCTCGCAACCCTGCGCGCGCATCCGCACACGCTCACGGCGCCGGTCGTGATCCAGTCGTTCGAAACCGCCAACCTGCGCGAGCTGCGGCGCGAAATCGAAAGCAGCTCGAATATTTCGCTGCTCCAGCTATTGGGCGGCAAGAGCGACCGTCCCTACGACACGGTGGCCGCCGGCAAGCCGGTCAACTACGGCACGATGATGACGACAGACGGTCTGCGCGAGATCGCGACCTATGCCGACGCCATCGGTCCCGCATATCGCGATCTCGATCCGTCGCACGGGCGCAGCCGGCTTGTCGATGAGGCGCATGCGGCCGGACTGCGGGTGATCGTCTATACCTTCCGGCCGGAGAATCATTTCCTGGAAGGCGAGTATCGCGGTGAAGGCGGCCCCACCGCCCGCCACGAAGCCGGATCGATGCGCCAGATCCGTGCGTACCTGGCATTGGGCATCGATGCTTTCTTCACCGACGATCCGGCGTTGGGGCGACGCGCGGTGGATGGCGACTGAGCGCGGCGCCTACGCCCCCAACCCATGCCCACCGACGGGCGTGGTCACGACATGGCTGTCGAAGCCCGCGATGATCGGCCTCGCCCGCGAGATCGCGTCCTTCACCTGCGGCAACGCCAGCGACGCCTTGTGGCTCTGCTCGCTGTCCCAGACCTCGGTGATCCAGATCGCATCGGCATCCGCCGGGTCGCTGGCGAGGATATAGCTCAGACATCCCGGCATCGCATCGATGCCGTCGAGCAGGATCGCGATCAAGGCGTCGCGCTGGTTGGGTTTCGCTTTCATCTTGCCGATCAAACCGTACATCGATCTTTCTCCGTTCAAGGTCGGGCAGCCGGACAGGCCGATGACGAGCATCCCCGCGCCGGCTGACATCAGGAATTCACGGCGAGTCGCTGTCATCTCAGGGCATCGGCGGATAAGTTTCAAACTTTGCGGTGGCGTCGCTCATGCTGTCCCAGGGCGCCGCATGCGCGGTGAAGGTCTCCGCCTGCGGACGGTAAGCAGAGGTGTCGTCCAGCGATCCCGCGCGGATGCCGATCATGTCTTCGCGCATCGAAGGCAGGCCGAACAACTGGGAACCGCAGTTCGGGCAGAACCCGCGCCGGATCGGCTGACCGCTGCCGCCGATGCTTTCGAAGAACTTCGCGTCGCCGGTGATCGTCACCGCCTGCAGCGGGAAGAACAGCGTAGGTGCGTATGCGCTGTCCGATGCTTTCTGGCAATCCCGGCAATGGCAGTTGCCCTCTATGACCGGAGCTGCACTGGATGCATAGCGCACGGCGCCGCAGAGGCAACCGCCCGAAAGAGCTGGAATGGCTTCACTGGTCATCATCTGTATCCGATGTCGTGAAGCGCATTGTGGATGCCAGCTACCGACAGGAGATGTCAGCAGCCTGCGTCTCTGTCGATGCGCCCATCACGCAGCCGTCGCACAACCGCCAATCCTGCGAACGCGTTCAGAAGACGAAGGATATTTCGCGAGAAGGTGCGCGGGGCGAATCGGGCGCTGGCTGAAACCGCCGCCGCAGTTCGGGCACCGGCCCTGCAGCACCGATCCGGCGCAGGATACGCAGAACGTGCATTCGAAGCTGCAGATCACCGCTTCGGCCGAATCCGGCGGCAGGCTCTTGTCGCAGCATTCGCAGTTGGGACGGAGTTGGAGCATATGCGGCCTCCATCATGGATACAGGGAATCGTCAGCCCGGAGAAACGTTGTCATCCCGAGCGCAGCGAGGGACCTGTTTCTACTCAAGCACCAGCCAATCAGCAGGTTCCTCGCTACGCTCGGGATGACAGCCTTCACTCTCGATTTCCCGGCATGGCAGAGCGGAACGGATCACGATAAAAGAACCGGAAAACCCCATCCATGAGGCCTCCCGGCATGCGACCCCACCGGCGAGCGGTGCCGCGGATGCGGATCGGACTTGGGGATCCGATCCGCCGACATGCCGTCCGTGACATGTCGTGTTCCTGAATATGTAAGAACGCGAAGTGCGTCGGGGGCGGGCCGTCCGCTGACGAGGCCATCCGGCCCGCCCCCGCTGCATCAGACTTCGGCGTCGTCGTCGATGCCGGCATCGCGGGGCGCATCCGCCGGCACGAACTGGGCGCGCAGCGCGGCTTCCAGCTTGACGGCGACCGCGGGGTTTTCCTTCATGTACTGGCGTGCGTTTTCCTTGCCCTGGCCGATGCGCTCGCCGTCGTAGCTGTACCAGGCGCCGGATTTCTCGACGA
>JBKJTC010000163.1:0-10331 GCA_046590925.1 Lysobacteraceae bacterium
ACGCATGATCGTAGACCCGGAGGGCGGTGCACAGGATGTGCGCCGTTTTTCGACGCGGCAGGATGCCGCATCGAAAAATCCCGGCCATGTTGGAGGCGGCAGATTTGCTTCGGTACTGAGAGTTTTCTTTGGTGACTTTCTTTGCGACAAAGAAAGTTACCCGCGCGTAAGCGCGGAAGCTCTGCAGTTGCTCTTTGATGGGTATCGCTACGCTCAACCCATCCTGCCTTGCTTTCTTGACTCGCGCCTGCGGCGCTCGCCCTTCGGGCCGGCTTAGCCGTTCGCGTCTCAAGCGGCGCAGTGCGACAAAGAAAGTGTGACGCGTCAGCGCGGAAGCTCTGCAGTTGCTTCTTTGATGGGTATCGCTACGCTCAACCCATCCTACCTTGCTTGCTCACGACCCTGCTGCGAAGCGGCTCGACGCCAAAGGAACTCCAATGCTTCTCGTCGTTGCAAGAACGATCCTGGCGGCTGTCGCCATCTACTTCCTGGCGCTCGGCGCAATTGCGCTGGTTCGTCCGCAAAGCGCACGTGCGTTCCTGCTGGGTTTCGCGGACACATCACTCAAACACTACGCGGAGCTGGCCGCACGACTCATCGTGGGCGGCGCCATGCTCCTTGTCGCGCGCGATTCGACTTATCCCACGGCGCTCGCGGTGTTCGGCGGGATCCTCGTTGTCTCCACCGCCTTCATGGCCTTGATGCCGTGGGGCCTTCATCATCGCTTTGCGCAGTCCGCTGTGCCCAAGGCTTTGCGATATTTGCCTTGGATCGGTGTCTCGTCGCTCATCATGGGCGGGCTGCTCTTCTGGGTCGCCACCGCCGGCAATGCCGCCTGACAATTCATACAAAGCGATCTATCTTCACAAGTCGGTTCGACTCAACGCCCGCTCAACCCAGGAATTCCACATGCGCATCGTCAGCGACAGTTTCGAACACCGCCACCGCATCCCCGCCGAATTCGCGATGGGCACGCCGGAAGGATTCGGCGGCAACCGCAACCCGCATCTGCGGTGGAGCGATGCGCCGGCCGGCACCCGCAGTTTCGCGCTGCTGTGCATCGACACCGATGCGCCCACCGACGGCGCGCTGGTCGCCGACGACGCAGTGGCCATCCCCGTCGATCACCCGCGCGGCGATTTCGTGCATTGGGTGCTCGTCGATATTCCCGTCGATGTGCATGAGATCGCGGCCGGCAGCTGCAGCGACGGCGTGACCGCGCGCGGCAAGTCGGCGCCGGGCGGCCCCGCGGGCGCACGCCACGGGTTGAACGATTACACCGGCTGGTTCGCGGGCGACGCGCAGATGAGCGGCGACTACCTCGGCTACGACGGCCCGTACCCGCCTGGCCACGATCTGCGTCTGCACCGCTATTTCCTCCGCCTGTTCGCGCTGGATGTCGAGCGCCTCGCACTGCCGGCGACCTTCGCGGCTGCCGATGCGTTCCGCGCCATGCACGGGCACGTACTGGCGGAAACCGCGCTCTACGGCACGTATTCGCTCAATGTCGCAGTGAAGGGCTGAGCGCTGTCCATGCGATTCGACGCAGACAGCGAGATCGAACAGGGGGTGGAACATGGACGAACATAATCCGTATCACGCGCCAGCCGCGCAGATCGCGGACGCCCTGCCCCAGGAATTGCTGGAGATCGAACCCGCCGGGCGCTGGCGCCGGTTCTTCAACCTGCTCATCGACTATTTCTGTTTCACCCTGCTGGAGCTGGTGGGATGGGCGCTGTAAGTGGCGTCTCATTACGGACAGGGTGCCGAATCGATGCTGGCGGCGCTGGATAGGATATTGGAGGAGCCGAGTCATGTCCGCGACTACGGCATCGGTCTGGGCGTCATGCTGACGTATTACATCGCGATGGAGGGTTTCTTCGGTTTCACCGTCGGCAAGCTGGTCACCGGCACGCGGGTGGTGACCGAGGGCGGCGGCAGGCCGCGCTGGGGCCAGGTCGTTGGCCGCACCTTCGCGCGTCTGATTCCGTTCGAACCGTTTTCGGTGCTGTTCTCGAACGACAAGGAACGACGCGGCTGGCACGACTCGCTGCCGAAGACCTACGTCGTACGCAAGCGCTGAGCGAACGGGCCCGCAGCGGAAGCGCTCCGCCGCGGGCCGCGTTTGATCTTCGGGTCAAAGCTGGATGGGTTTCGCCTGGAACACCAGCACGTCGCCGCTGTCGCTGGTCAGGCGCATGCGGTAGGGCTGCGGCTGCAGCAGTTCGACCTTGAACGATTGGCTCATCAGTTCGCTGAAACGGCGGTCGGCGAGGTTCTTGTCGTCGCTGCAGGACATGCGGGTGGCGATGTTGAGCGTCATCTCCAGCTGCTTGCCGGACGCTTTGTAAGTGCCGCTCAGTTGATTGCAGCCGCCCTGTGCGCTGACGCTGTTGCCCGAGAATGTCATTTCGAATTCGGCGCCCGCGACGCGGACTTCGGCGATGCCGGCGCCGTCCGCGGCGGTGGCCGACTGCAGCGTCCAGCCGCCGGTATTGACCAGTTCGTCGCGGTTGAAGGCGGCGGTGCGCTCGCGTTCGGCGCCCGTGGCGGCGGCGTTGGCCGACGCATTCGCGGCGGCGCCTGCGGCGGCATCGGCAGGCGAATCGCCGGTGCCGTTCGCGGACGCGCAGGCGGTGGTGAAGAACAGCAGTGCGGCGGCGATCATGACAGTGCGGACAGACATGGGGCATCTCCTGGAGCGGGGCGATGGAACGCGGTGACGACGATGGCGAAGCGCCGTGGCATCACGGCCCGGCCATTTCCGATTCGATGATCGTGTCGAGGACGTAGCCGACCGCCGGGGCATCCATCGGCGGATCGGCGATGACGAAACGCTTGACCCGCAGCACGGTGCGGATGCCGTCCTCGTGGGTGTAGCCATCGATGGTGTCGTGGAACAGCTGCCATGCGCCGGGTTCGCCGACGCGCTGGCCTTCCGCGAACTGGACCTCGCGCACTTCGAGACAGGTTTGCGGGTTCGGCATCATCGGGTGTTTGCACGGCTTGGTAAGTGCGGCGACTTCCATGAAGACCGTGGTGCCGGCGCTGCCATAGCGGGTTTCCGGCGTGGGCGCGCCGACGAAACGCAGGACATCGCCGTTGGCGGCGGTCCACACCAGCTGCGGCGGGTCGCTTTCGAGCAGACGCATGCGTGCATTGCCCTGCAGGCGTCTGCCGATCTCGTCGTCCAGCGCCATCACTGCCGCATCCATACACGCCATCTTGGTCGCGCGCAGCGCGCCGATGCGGACGGTATCGCCGTCCAGGCTCACGTCGCCGCCGATGCTGTTGCAGGCGTTGACGATGCCGAGGCGGCCGTCGACGAAATCGAACTGCAGCGGCAGCTCCGGTCGTACCAGCAGCGCAGCGATGCGCTGGCCGCGGGTGTCGGTGGCGTCCTGCAGGCGCCAGTGGTAACCGCCGAGGGTGGCATTCATGGCATTGGCGGCCTGCGATGGCGATGAAGACGACGGTGCGGGCGCGACGGCCGCGGGATCTGCGTTGGCGGGGGATTGCGCGCAGCCGGTCATGGCCAGCGACAGCATCAGGGACGACAGCAACAGTAACGACTGGGGACGGGTCATAAGGCGGGCTCCGTGAAAGAACTTCCATGAACGAGCGGTGGTGCGGGACGGGGTCCGTGCGGACGATGGAGCGACGGCCCGAACGATACACCGCATGCGCCAGCCGGTCGGGCGTCCGGTGTGAGGGCGGTCAGTGGCAGTGCAGGCGGCGGGATGGCGTCAGTGCGCGCGCGGCCGCAGCAGCAGGGCGATGCCGCCGGCGATCAGTCCCCAGAACGCCGAGCCGATGCCGGCGAGGCTGAACCCCGACGCGGTCACCAGGAAGGTGATCAGCGCGGCCTCGCGGTCGCGGTCCTCGCGCAGCGCGGCGGACAGGCTGTTGCCGATGGTGCCGAACAGCGCCAGCCCGGCCACCGCCATCACCAGCTCTTTCGGGAACGCCGCGAACAGCGCGGCGACGGTGGCGCCGAACACGCCGGTGAACAGATAGAAGATGCCCGCGAACACCGCCGCCACATAGCGCTTCGACGGGTCGGGATGCGCCTCGCGGCCGCTGCAGATCGCGGCCGTGATCGCCGCCATGCAAAGGGAGTACGCGCCGAACGGCGCCAGCAGGACATTGGTCGTGCCCACCCAGCCGATGGTCCGCGACACCGGCGGTTCGTAGCCCGACGCGCGCAGTACCGCGATGCCGGGGATGTTCTGCGAGGCCATCGTCACCACGAACAGCGGCAGCGCGATGCCGAACACCGCCGCCAGCGACAGCGACGGCAGGGTGAACACCGGCTGCGCGACGCGCAGTTCGACATCGCCCAGATGCAGCAGGCCCGACGCGCCGGCGATGGCCATGCCCAGCAGCAGCGTCGCCAGCACCGCATAGCGCGGAAACCAGCGCCGCCCGCACAGATACACCACGAACATCGCGAGGGTCATCGCCATCTGCGTGCGCATCGATACGAACACGTCCATGCCGAAGCGCAGCAGCACGCCGGCGAGCAGGCCGGAGGCCAGCGACAGCGGTACGCGGCGCATGCCGCGTTCGAACACGCCGCTGAAGCCTGCCAGCGCGGTCAGCAGCGCGACCAGCACGAAGGCACCGATGGCGTCGGACAACGGCACGCCGGCATTGGTGGCGATCAGCATCGCCGCGCCGGGCGTGGACCACGCGGTGACGATGGGAATGCGCCAGCGCAGCGACAGGCCGATGCAGGTGACGCCCATGCCGATGCCCAGCGCCCACAGCCACGACGCGATTTCGGCTTCCGACGCGCCCAGCGCCTGCGCGGCCTGGAACACGATCACCGCCGAACTGGTGAACCCGACCAGCACGGTGACGAAACCGGCCGCGACCGACGACGGCGCGATATCGCGCAGCCAGGAGCCGCGGGGTGCGTCGGCGTCGGGCGGCGTCGTGGTCATCCGGTTGTGCTCATTCGCCGGCCGGGATCAGCATCAACAGCGCCGCGCCCAGCACGAAGCGGTACACCGCGAACGCGGTGAAGCGATGGCTCTGGATGTAGACCAGCAGCCATTTCACCGCGACGAACGCGGTGATGGCCGAGGCGACGAAGGCGACCGCCAGCGCGGTCCAGTCTTCGTGGACCGCGCCGCCGTCCTTGAACACGTCCAGCAGCTCGTAGGCGGTGGCGGCGAACATCGTCGGGATGCCGACCAGGAACGCGAATTCGGTGGCGGCCACGCGGCTGGTGGTGCCGGCGAGCAGGGCGACGAAGATGGTCGCGCCCGAACGCGAGGTGCCCGGGAACACGCCGGCCACGCCCTGGGCGATGCCGACCAGGATCGCGACCGTCCAGCTGATCGACGTGCGCTCGCCCAGCGCGGCCGCGCGCTTGGCCGCGTAGTGTTCGGCCAGCAGCATCCAGACGCCGCCGATGATCAGCGCCCAGGCGATGGGCCGCACGTCATCGGGCAGTTCCCAGCCGAGCTTTTTCATCGTCAGTCCGCCGACCGCGGTCACGCCGAACGCGACCGCGAGTTTGAGCGCGTAATCGAAGTTCTCGCTCTGCCGGAAACCGACCACCAGATTCCACAGTCGCTGCCGGTAGATCGCGACCACCGCGAGGATCGCGCCGGCCTGGATCGCGACGTTGAACAGATCGCTGCGATGGCCCAGCCAGCGCTCGGCGATCAGCAGATGACCGGTACTGGAGATCGGCAGGAATTCGGTGATGCCTTCGATGATGCCGAGCAACAGGGCGGCGAGCAGGTCGGTCATGCGCACGTTCGTGAAGAAAAACCCGAGTGTAACGGTGAAGCCATGCGCCAGAACGTCGCGCAGGCCGCGGGCGGCCGGCGTCTAAACGACGATCCCCCCGGCAAGCCGGGGGGATCATATTGTATTGCGCGATGCGGGGTCTCGGCGGATGCGGATTCAGCGCCCGCCGGTGCCGGTGTACCAGATCGGCTGGCTCAAATGGTTGTAGATCACCACGTTGCCGTCGTTCTGCACGAACAGCGCAGCACCGTTGTTGCCGCTGGTGCCGGTGTACCAGACCGGCTGGCCGCCGCCGTTGTAGACCACCAGATGGCCGTCGGTCTGCATGTGCAGGGTATGGCCGCTGCCGAAGACGCTGTTGTACCAGATGGCGCCGATGCCGGCCTGATACAGCACCAGATGGCCGTCGCCCTGGATGACGAGGGTGAAACGGCCGTCGCAGGAGGTCACCGAACCGCCGTTGGGCAGCACGCGTCCGGGGTTCATGCGGCCGCAGGTCTGCACCGTCTGCAGGGTCAGGCCGTAGGCGTTGAGGATCGGCTGCAGCGGCTGGTGGAACGTCACCGGCGCGGCCAGCGAGCAATTCTCGTTGGTCTGCGGATTGAGCTGTCCGCCGGAAGTCACGCCCTGCGCTTCGCCGCCTGGGGTGATGAACGAACCGCCGGAATCGCCGCCGCCCACGCAGGCGCTGGAGCGGACCATGTTGTAGGTCGGGCCGGCGCTGTAGTTCACGGTGACGTTCTTGGCGGTGACCGTGCCGCAGCGATAGCCGGTGCGTGCGCCCGACCGGCAGATCGCGGCGCCCAGCGGCGCTTCGATGCCGCCGATCACGCCCAGCGTGCCGCCGCTGTAGTTGTTGACCAGCGGCTGGATCGTCCACGACGCGCTGGTGTTGCGCACCCAGGCGTAATCGCTGCCCGGAAAGACCGAGCCGGCGAAGTTGCCGATCGCCACGCCGTTGCTGCCGCTCACCGCGGTGCCGGCGGTGCCGCAGTGGCCGGCGGTGACGAAGCCGGTGTTCGCGCCCTGGGTGACCGGGAAGCCGATCGAGCACCAACTGTTCGGAATGTTGTAGCGATCGCCGCCGCGGATGTCGTACACCGGTTGCGGACGCTGCGGCGAGGCGATGTAGCGCACCAGCGCCGGATTCACGCCACTGGCGGCGACCAGCGCCTTGCCGGTCGCTTCGGCGCCCGGATCGGTGGTCACCACCACGGCGTTGTCGCGCGGATCCACGAACCAGGAATGCACGGCGACGTTGCGGGCGGCTTTGCCGCGCTGCCGGTCGAGTTTCGCCTTCGCGGCGTCCAGCGTGTGGAGGCTGTGGCGCACCACGCGGACGTCGGCGCCGAGCGCGCGCGCGACGGCGGCGCGGTTCTGCTGCGTGGTGGCGATCACCAGCTTGAATTCGCCGCTCGCGTCGCGTTCCAGCCAGCTGCCTGCATAGCTGGCACCCAGCTTGCGCCGGGCCTCGCCCTGCTGGCGCGCTGCCATGCGTTCGGTCTCCAGATAGCGGGGGATGGCGCCTGCGGACAGGCCTAGATCGCGCTGCAGCGCCTGGCGCATGGTCGCGGAGACGGTGAGGCTGGGGTCGTCGGCCGCGAACGCGGGGGCCGCGAGCATGCCGACGAGCGCGGCGCTCATCGCCAATGCCAGACCAGGCGCGGCGCGGTGGGAGGAGCCGGGGGTATGGATACGAGAGGCATGGATCCTGCGCATAAGACACTCCTTGTGTCGAACGGGGGGATACGGTCCGTGCGGGGGCGCGTACCGGCCCGCAGCGGATCCCTGCGCATGGCCGCGAACAGGAGCGGCCGCCTGCGATCCGTCGCGTGGCCGGCGCAGGTTAGCACCGGCTCATGACCGGAATCGTGCGCTCGGCAGCGGATCGGTGCAGCGGCTTGGAGGAGCGGCTTTGAGAAGCGGCCTTGAGAAGCGGCTTTGAGAAGCGGATCAGGCGCGGATCAATAGGGTTGTCCAAGGCGCAGGAACACCGCCTCTTCGCCCTCTTCGGCCAGACCCAGGCCGAAGTAGATCGGCCCGATCGGCGTGTCCAGCGCGGTGTAGACGCTGCCGCCGAAAATCGTGCGGTCGAAGTTCCACGCCTGTCCGCGCCGCCACACCTGTCCGGCTTCCAGCGAACCGCCGACGAACAGCGGGTATTGCAGCAGCTGCGCCAGCGGATAGCTGACCTGCAGCGTGGTCAGCGCCGAGCCGGTGCCGCGCAGGCGATCGATGCCGTAGCCCGACAGCCGCAGCGGGCCGCCGAGCAGCGCCACGTCTTCGTAGGCATTGCCCTTGTGGTCCTGCGCCTCAGCGGCGACTTGCCAGCGCGCGCCCAGCGCGGTGAACGCATACGACGCCATCGCGCGGCTGGTGAACCCTTCGGTGTCGGCATCGAGCACCGGCAGGTAGCGCGTATGCCGCGCCTGCAGATACAAGCCCTGGCCCGGGAATTCGGCGTCGTCCTGGGTGTCGAGCGTGAGCGCGAGATCGACGCCGGCGCTGGCGGTGGTGCGCGGGATGCCGGTGGACAGCGAATCGCTGCGCAGATCGAAATGATTGCGGCGCACGAACGGCGCGGCCGATACCTCGCCCCAGCGGCCGAGGCTCAGGCCCAGCGCGGCGCGCGCGTCCCAGCGGCTGTAGCGGTAATCGCCGCTGAGATTGGCGTCGTCGATCAGCGATTCGTTCTGGCCGACCCATTCCAGCGCCGGTCGCACGAACAGGGTGCGCTGCAGATGCAGCGGCTGGTGCCATTCGGCGAACGCGCGATTGCTGTCGCCCAGCCGCGCTTCCAGCAGCAGATCGCCGCCGAAGCGGTTGAGCTCGCGCTTGCCGTAGCGCGCGCCGAGCAGATATTCGCCGCCGCCTTCGAAATCGTCCTGCATGAAGATGCCGAACTTCAGCGTGCCGTCCTCTTCCCAGCGCCGGCTGCGTGCGACATAGGTCAGCACGGTCTTGCCGGCTTCGTCGGCGGTCACGGTGTAGTAGGCGCGCGAGAATTCGCCGAGGCCGTAGAGCTGGCCCAGATCGTCCTCGATCTTCTTCGCATCCACGCTGTCGCCGGGCTGGGTCGTGAGATACGTCCGCAGCGCTTCGTCGTCCATGGTCGACGTGTTGACCAGTTCGACGCGATCGATGGTGCCGATCGGTTTGAGTTTCGCCGTGCGCGCGTCGCGCCAGGCGGCATACGCTTCGGGCGAGACACGCAGCGACTGTAATCGCGGCAGCGCGGCCATCGTCGCCTGTTCGCCCAGCAGCACGCCCTGGTCGAGCGCCAGGGTGAAATCGGCGGATCCCAGATCGCCCAGTTCGGGAATGATCAGCACGTCGCCCGCGCCCAGGCGCTCCCGCTGGCGCCGGGTTTCCTTGAGCATCAGCGCGGTGACCATCTGGTCGGTGATGCTGAACGGGTCGAGCAGTTGTTCGCGTTTCTTCAGCGGCGCGGCGATGTCCACCGCGATGATCCGTCGCGCGCCCCAGCCCTGCGCGATTTCCACCGGCAGGTTCATCGACACGCCGCCGTCGATCAGCGAACGGTCGCCGTAGCTCACCGGCGCGAATGCGCCCGGCACCGCCATGCTGGCGCGCACCGCGTTGACCAGATCGCCCTGGTCCATCTCGACCGCCTCGCCGGTTTCCAGATCGGTGCCGATCGCGCGGAACGGAATCGGCAGGTCGTCGAAGCGCGGAATATTCGCGCTGGGCAGCAGCGCCGAGCGCAGCGCCACCGCCAGCCGCTGGCCCTCGAACAGCGACGGCGCCACGCCCAGCTTGCCGTCGCGCAGGCCGAACCCGCCTTTCGCCAGGAAACTGCGGTCCTCGGCCTTGCGCCGCTGGGTGAAGGCGCGGCGGTCGATGCGGTCGACGAACATCGTGTTCCAGTCCAGCGCGCGCAGTTGGGTTTCGATCTCGGTCGCGCTCAGGCCGCTGGCGTACAGGCCGCCGACCACCGCGCCCATGCTGGTGCCGACGATGCAGTCCACCGGAATGCGCTCGCGCTCCAGCACCTTGATCACGCCGATGTGCGCCATGCCGCGCGCGCCGCCGCCGCTGAGCACCAGACAGGTGTCGTAGCCGGCGTGCTGGGCCAGCGCGGGCGCACACAGCAGGGACAGCGTGAGGAGAGTGAACAGGCGAATGCGCATGGCGGAGTCCGTACCGCCGCGGTCCGGGCGTGGCGCAAGTTTAGGGCAAGGCCGTGCCGGCGCCGCTGGGCACGCCGCTGGGCATGCCGCTGGACATGCCGCTCGCCACGAACGGTAACGGGAACCGGGATCACGGTTGAGCCAAAACGGGGCATTGCGATTGAAGCGCACTATTTTGGTGCGAAAGAGTCGGGGCGTGTATCTCGAGTCTTATATGGATCAATGGCTTGAACGACGGTCGCAGCTGGCACGCACCTTGCAGAGAGGAACACATCCTTCATACCCATCGGAGCTTCCGAAAATGTCCCTCGAGCACGTCGAAAAACTCATCAAGGACCACAAGATCGAATTCGTGGACCTGCGCTTCACCGACATGCGCGGCGTGCAGCACCACGTCACCTTCCCGAAATCCATCGT
>JBKJTC010000225.1:0-6312 GCA_046590925.1 Lysobacteraceae bacterium
GCATGCTGTGCTGCGCCCCCGACCATCTGTGCGTGGGCATCGAGATCAACGCCAACCACGTCAACGGCATCCGCGAAGGCCAGGTCACCGGCACCGCACGGCCGCTGCACGTCGGCAGCCGCACCCAGGTCTGGGAAATCCGCATCGAAGACGACTTCGGTCGCCTGATCTGCGTCTCGCGACTGACCCTCGCCGTGATCGCGCAGCGCGCCTGATCTCCGCGCCCCGATTCCGCGCGTACGACCCCGCATCCGACATGGTTCAAAGCTCTAATCCGCTTCGGTATGGTGGCGCCATGACCGATGCCCCCGCCGCTGCGCGCGCCGCCAGGCTGCTGCGTTACCTTGTGCGTACGCCGATGCTGGCCTGGCATGCGCTGGTGCATCTGCCGATCACCTTGATCCTGATGTCGCCGCCGTTCGGAAGCATCCGTGTCGGCGACGATCGCCTCGGCCACCGCATGGTGCGCTGGTGGCAGGGCGGACTGATGCGCGTCTTCGGCTTCCGCATGCGCCGCATCGGCACGCCGCTGCCCGGCGCGGTGATGTTCGTCGCCAACCACGTCAGCTGGATCGATATCACCGCCCTGCACAGCTACCGGATGATGGGTTTCGTCGCCAAGCGCGAAATCGCCGGCTGGCCGGTGGTCGGTTGGCTCGCGACCATGGGCGAAACCATCTATCACCAGCGCGGCAGCCAGGAATCCCTCGGCGGCGTGCTGCACGAAATGCTCGCGCGGCTGCGCGAAGGCCGCGCCATAGGGGTATTCCCCGAAGGCCGCACCCGCGACGGCGACGCCATCGGCCCGTTCCACGCGCGCATCTTCCTGGCCGCGGTGGAAGCCGAAGTGCCGGTGCAGCCGGTGGCGCTGCGCTACGGCGACGGCGCCTCGCGTCAGACCGTGGTCGCGTTCGGCCCGACCGAAAGTTTCGCCGCCAACGTGCTGCGTCTGCTCGGCGAACCGGGCTGCAATGCGGAAGTGGTCTTCCTCGAACCGATCCTTCCCGGCGACGCCGAAGGCCGCAGGCGACTCGCCGACACCGCCAGGACGCGGATCGTGGAGGCGATGGGGGAGTGACCGCTGTTCGTCGTCGCCCGTTCGCACGCGCGATGCTCGCGCTGTCGATTCCGATCATTGCCGCTGGATGCGCACACGATCAATCGAGCCGAGGAAGTGCGATCGACAGAACACTCTTGATGTGCGCGTACTTCTCCGCGGATGGCGTGGAATCTGTTGTCCACGATGAAGAATTCTGGTTTTGGTTTCAGGTAGAGCGCGTCGATGCGTCGCGGCAGATGTGGAATCGCGGCGGTATCCGCGCGCTGGAAAACCGGATCGCTGTAACGCAGGAAGGCCGGGATCGCATCTGCCTCGAACGAACCCTGCGCGAGGCGCGTGCGAAAGCGGTCGAGTATTTTTGAACGCCTCTGTGTCGACGTATGCTGAATGCGCCCATGATGTCCAGCAAATGATCTCCTACTCCCCCTACAACCCCCCACGCTGGCTGCGCAGCCCGCATCTGCAGTCGCTGTTCGCGACCAGTCCGCTGCGTCGCGCGCGCGGCGCGGTGCTGCTGCGGCGCAGCGGCGCAGTGAGCAAGCCGTACATCGTCGATGGCGGCGATGGCGTGCGCCTGGAGGGCGTGCACAGCCGCTTGCCGGGCGCTGCGCCGCGCGGGCTGGCGCTGCTGCTGCACGGTTGGGAAGGCAGCGCCGAATCCAGCTACATGCGGCTGACCGCGGCGCATCTGCTGGGCGCGGGGTTCGAGGTGTTCCGGCTGAATTTCCGCGACCACGGCGATACCCATCATCTGAATCAGGCGCTGTTCCACTCCAACCGCATCGATGAAGTGATGAACGCGGCGACCGATGTCGCCAATCGGTTCCTGGACGGCTCGTTCCTGGATGGTTCGTCGCGGCCGATGGTGGTCGCCGGTTATTCGCTGGGCGGCAATTTCGCGCTGCGGGTGGCGATGCGCGCGCGCGCCGCCGGGCTGCCGCTGGCGCATGCGGCGGCGGTGTGCCCGCTGCTGGATCCCGGCCTGACCATGACCCGGATGGAAGAGGCGTTGCCGGTTTACATCCGCTATTTCGAACAGAGCTGGCGCGCGTCGCTGCGCCGCAAGCGCGACAACTTCCCGCAGTTCTACGATTTCGACGACAGCGTGCTGAAGCTGGGCATGCGCGACCTGACCCGCTGGATGGTCGAGCGGCACACCGATTTCGACACCCTGGACGACTACTTCAACGGTTATTCCATCGCTGGCGACCGACTGGCTGCGCTGGACGTGCCGGCGGACATTCTGACCTCGACGGACGACCCGGTGATTCCGGTCGCCGAATTCCACGCGCTGCGCCTGCCGGACATCGCGAAGATCGAAATAGCCCAATGGGGCGGGCACTGCGGCTTCCTGGAAACCAACCGTCTCGACGGCTACGCCGAGCGCTGGGTCGCGGCGCGGCTTTCGGCGGCGGTGGACGCGCTATCCCCTGCCTGAGCCGTGCCCGGCGCCGCGGCCCCGGACGGTACAATCGACGGTTCCGGGCACAGGCCCCGCAGTGCCAGAACACTCCCATGCAAGAACGAATTCTCGCCGCCCTGCGGCGCGGCGCCAACGCCGAAGCCCTGTCGCTGGCCCGCGTGGCCGTGGCCGGCGCCCCGCACGATGCCCATGCCCATGCGCTGCTGGCCCACGCCGAGCGCGCCAACGGCGACATCGCCGCCGCCCAGCACGCGATCAGCCGCGCCGTGCTGCTGGCCCCGGAAGACGCCGAACTGCACTTCCAGCGCGCCGGTTTCCTGCTGAAGGAACACAAGCTCGACGAGGCCCAGGCCGCACTGACCCGCACCATCGATCTCAACCCGAACCAGTTCGACGCCTACATCCTGCAGGGGCAGATGGCGGTGGGTCGCGGCGCCATCGACGAGGCTGAGCGCCTGCAGCGTTCCGCCGCGCGCCTGCAGCCGGATCACCCTTGGGTCAAGACGCTGGAAGGCATGGTCGCGCTGCGCCGCGGCGACGGCGTGCGCGCGCAGGTGCTGCTGACCCGCGCCGCCGAGCGCATGCCGGACGATCTGCAGGTGCTGTATGCGCTGGGCTTCGCGCATCTGAGCCAGCAGCAGTTCGCGTTCGCCGAGCAGGCGTTCGCGAAGATCATCGAGCTTTCGCCGGAGATGCGCGGCCTGCGCGGCCTGCTCGCCGATGTGCTGCTGCAACAGCAGCGCCCCGACGAAGCCCGCGACGTGCTGCAGCCGCTGCTGGACAATCCCGAGACCGCGACCCCGGCGCTGAAGCGCATGACCGCGGAACTCGAACTGATGCTGGGCCGCCACGAACAGGCGCTCGCGCTGCTGCGCGAATCGGTGGCCGAAGAGCCGCGCGACCCGCGCGCATGGGCGATCCTCGCCGACATCTGGCGCCGCACCGGCGATTTCGCCGATGCCCGCGCCACCCTGGAAACGTCATTGGCGCAGCATCCCGAAGCGACCTCGCTGTGGCAGCTGCGCCTGGCGTTCGAAGGCGAGGGCAGCGACGAGGCCAAGGCCGTGATGGACCGTTGGCTCGCGGCGATGCCGGACAACACCGACGCGCTGGATGCGGCGATGCATCTGCACGAAGCCCGCGGCGACGCCGAAGCGGTCGACGCGCTCGCCCAGCGCATCGTCGAACTGGAACCCGGCCGCAGCAGCGCCGAAATGCGTCTGCTCGACCGCATGATCCGCGACCAGCCGGAGGCGGCAGTCGTGCATGTGCAGGGGCTCATTTCCAAGGCCGCCGACGACGCGGCCAAGCGCGGCCTGATGCTGTGGCTGGGTTACGCCCAGGACCGCGCCGGCCGTTACGGCGAGGCGGCGATGACCTGGCACGCGGTCAACAGCGCCGAAGCCGCGCAGCGCTGGCCGCTGACCGTGCCCGGCCATGCCGGCGGCCCGTGGCCCGACGCCGCGACGCCGCTGCCCGGCACCCCGCCGGTCGCCTATCTCTGGGGCGTCCCGGGCTCGGGCGTCGAGAAGGTCGCCGCAGTAATCGCCCACGCCGGCTACCCGCTGCGCGGCGACCGCTTCTCGCAGCGTCCGCCGCAGGATCCGCTGCAGAATCCCGACACCATCGCCGCGCTCCACCACGGCTCGCTCACGCCCGAACGACTGCTCGCCGAATGGCGCGCCGCGCTGCCGTCGCGCGGCGTCGACGACGGCATCATCATCGACTGGCTGCCGTACTGGGACAACGCGCTGCTGAAAATGCTGCGCCCGCTGCAGCCCGAAGCGATCGTGATGATCCCGCTGCGCGATCCCCGCGACATGCTGCTGGAATGGATCGCCTTCGGCAGCCCGATGCCGTTCGGCATCGCCACGCCGACCGACGCCGCGCTGTGGATCGCGCGCCAGCTGCAGCACGTGGTCGCGCTGCACCAGAACGACCTGCAGCCGCACAAACTCGTCCGCACCGACCATGCCTTGGCCGATGTCGAAGCCTTCGCGGCGGAAGTCGGCGGCGGCCTGGGTTTGGAAGAAATCCGCGTTCCGCCCGCATCTGCGCTCGGCACCCAGCGTTTTCCGTTCGGCCATTGGCGTGAGTATTCAAAGGCGTTGGCGGAACCGTTTGCGTTGTTGTCGGAGGTGGCGCAGACGTTGGGGTATCCGGGGGAGTAGTATTCCTTCTTTCTTTGATATCAGGCGTTAGGCACCAGATGGAGTCTTTCGATTTCTTATGGATGGTAGGCCGCACCATCGGAGAGGTTCGGTTAAATGAGCCAACCCAATGGGTGTTCTCGTTTGAGCCTGGCATCCGTATTGGGGCTGAGTGCCCGTGGCGTTTGCTGCAAGACGGTCGCGTGGCAATAAGCAGCGAGGATCACTTGCAGCAATACGGCCTACCTGCACCGATAGATGCTGCGGCTGCGGCTACTGGCAGTCTCACCTCTCACATGGTCACTGGAGTCGAGGTTCGTGATGGCACTGCGGATCTGGTACTTCAATTCACAGGTGGCTTGCGCCTTGAGTTCATTCCCATCTCAAGTGGTTATGAGAGTTGGGGTGTCACTACACCTTCTGGCTTGCAGGTCATTGCACGAGGCGGCGAGCAACTGTCCTGTTTGCGGGCTGGTGCCTAACAAGTCATTAAAGCCGACGTCGCTCCGCGACGCGGCTTAACTCAGGCGATAGCACTCATTCGGAGATCGAAGTGTCACTAAGCTCAAGCAGTCTATTTCACTTTACCTCTGAAAAATCAGCCTTGTTTGGTATCCTTGAATCCAATTTCGAGGTGCATTCTTGTAAGGAAACTATCGTATTTGGCACAAAGAAGAATCAAATCCGTGTCCCTATGGTGTCGTTCTGCGATATTCCGCTTTCGCAGATCAAGGACCACATCTCGAAATACGGTAATTATGGGATTGGGTTGACTAAAGAATGGGGTATTCGGCATGGCCTGAATCCTGTTCTTTACCTGTCAGTAGGGTCAAGCGTTTCGTTGAGCTACTTAAATGCTGTGAAGCATTTTGTTCAGCGCGACAAAGACGATTCTTCTACATACACAAATGAGCAAAAGTTGCTCTTGGATGTCATACGCTATGTCAAAAACTACGAAGGCCAACTAGAGCGGAATGGGAACACGATTGAAGGATATCGATATTCTGACGAGCGTGAATGGCGCTATGTTCCGCCGGTAGAGGCCCCATGTGACATGTTTGTGTCCGAGGGCTGGTACGAGCTCAATGACGACAATCAGTTGCACGTCAACACCCAACTCAAAGATCTACGTTTGCATTTTGAACCAAATGACATCAAGTACATAATAATCAAGAATGACGCGGAGATTGCAGAGGTGGTAAATCATCTGCGAAGAGCAAAGGGAACGAACTATTATTACGCAGACGTCGAGCGTCTTACTACACGTATCCTCACTTGTGAACAAATCATGTCAGACATATGAGCAAGTAGGGTGGGGTGAGCGCAGCGATGCCCACCCAAACCGCCAGCAAAGCTTGATGTATCTTTGTGCTGTTCTTGCTCCGTTCGATGCTTGCGTCAATTTGCGTGTCGGGATGGTGGGGATCGCTGCGCTCACCCCACCCTACGATGCTGCGAATCCTGTCTCATGGACTTCGTCCACGCGGCCATTCCGAACCGATGGATCAACGCATGATCGTAGACCCGGAGGGCGGTGCACAGGATGTGCGTCGTTTTTCGACGCGGCAACGCGTAAGGTGGACTCGTAGGGTGGCGGTGAGCGCAGCGAACCCCACCCATCGCGGTAACAGACACGACGACATTCAAGAAACCCCAAAACGGTCGCCAAAACGCGGCCG
>JBKJTC010000057.1:0-8683 GCA_046590925.1 Lysobacteraceae bacterium
TGGAGACACTGTTCTCGCTGCACGATATCGACACCCGCATCGCGGCCAGCCCCGACGCCGGTCTGATCGCGTTGCGCCAGTCGCCGCTGGATCTGGTGATGCAGGACATGAACTTCGGGGACGACACCACCTCCGCCGACGAAGCCGTTACGCTGTTCCGCGAAATCCCCGCGCGCCATCCGGATCTGCCGGTGATCCTGCTCACCGCGTGGACGCATCTGGAAGCCGCGGTGGAGCTGGTCAAGGCCGGCGCCGCCGATTATCTGGCCAAGCCGTGGGACGATCGCAAATTGATGGTCACGGTCAACAACCTGCTGGAGCTGTCGCAGACCCGGCAGCAGCTCGCGCGCAGGAATGCGGGCGACCGTCGTCGTCGCGCAGCGCTGGACGAGTATGAATTGCGCGGTTTTGTGCTCGCCGATCCGCTGACCGAATCCACGCTCGCCCTCGCCTGTCAGGTCGCACGCTCCGATCTTCCTGTGCTGATCACCGGGCCCAACGGCAGCGGCAAGGAAAAACTCGCCGAAATCGTCCATGCGAATTCTTCCGTGCGCAGCGGGCCGTTCATCGCGCTGAACTGCGGCGCGCTGCCGGCGGATCTGATCGAGGCCGAATTGTTCGGCGCCGAGGCCGGCGCCTACACCGGCGCCAATCGCGCCCGCGAAGGCAAGTTCGAAGCCGCCGATGGTGGAACTTTGTTTCTCGACGAGGTCGGCACGCTGCCACTGGCTGGACAGGTAAAGCTGCTTCGCGTGCTGGAAACCGGGCAGTTCCAGCGACTGGGCAGCAATCGCGAGCGCGCTGTGAAGGTGCGCGTGATCAGCGCGACCAATGCCGACCTGCCGGCGCTGATCGCCGCGAACCAGTTTCGCGAAGATCTCTTCTATCGTTTGAATGCGGTCGAAGTCCGACTGCCGGCGCTGATGCAGCGGCCCGACGACATCGTGCCCCTCGCGAAGCACTTTCTTCCTGCCGACAAATCGCTCGACAGCGACGCGGAGCGCGCGCTGCTCGCGCACCGCTGGCCCGGCAATGTGCGCGAACTGCGCAACACCGTGCAGCGCGCTGCGTTGCTGTCGCGTGGCGCGCGGATCGGCGTCGGCGATCTGGGCCTGCCTGCGGTGGTCATTCCGCAGTCCACGGCCGCAAGCGATGCCGCCGAACCCGATCGCGCCACGATCGAAGCCGCGCTCGCGCGCGCCGACGGCGTGCTGGCGCAGGCCGCGAGCGATCTGGGCATGTCGCGGCAGGCGCTGTATCGGCGTATCGAACGCCTCGGCATCGCGCGCAGCTGATGCCGGCCCGACCCGTCTGACCGACCGGACCGAACATGCAAGTCCTCCGCGTTCTGCCACTGACGATCCGACTCATCGTACTGGGCACGCTGTGCGTGGTGCTGACCGCGCTGTCGGCCGCGCTGTTGACGCGCTGGCTGCCGGAATGGGCCGCCGCCGTGCTGCCCGCGCTGGTCGTCGGCACGCTGCTGGGCGCGCTGATCTGGCATATGGTCTCGCCGATGCGCGCGCTGTTCCGCGCGTTGGCCGGCACCGTGGCCAGCTATCGCGACGGCGATTTCAGCTTCGGCATCACCTGGGACAAGTACAGCGACCTGATCGAACTGGTGAACGCGCACAACGCCCTGGGCGATGCGCTGCGCGAGCAGCGGATGACCCTGGTGCAACGCGAACTGCTGCTCGACACCATGGTCCAGAACACGCCGGTGGCGATGGTGCTGATCGACGAATCGCAGCGCATCGTGCTCGGCAATCTGGCCGCGCGCAAGCTGTTCGGCGAAGGACGGCGACTGGAAGGCCAGAGCTTTGACACGATTCTCGAACGCGT
Organism: Lysobacteraceae bacterium; assembly: GCA_046590925.1. GTDB lineage: Bacteria > Pseudomonadota > Gammaproteobacteria > Xanthomonadales > Xanthomonadaceae > Lysobacter_I. The sequence continues at coordinate 1,843 of JBKJTC010000057.1, forward strand.
GCCGCAGGCGCTGCGCGATGCGTTCGAGCGCGGCGGCGACGGCATTTTCGCGGTCGGCGACGAGGACAACGAGGAAATCTTCCATCTCTCGCGCCGCGGCTTCCGGCTCAACGGCCGCCGCCACGAACTGGTGCTGCTGCGCCTGCTCACCGCCGAGCTGCGCCGCCAGGAAGTGCAGACCTGGAAGAAAGTGATCCGCGTCATCACCCACGAATTCAACAATTCTCTGGCGCCGATCGCATCGTTGGCGCATCCCAGCGCGGAGCTGCTCAAGCGCGGGCAGCTGGAGCGACTGCCGATGACGCTGGCGACCATCGAAGAGCGCGCGCGCCATCTCGAAGGTTTCATCCGCGACTACGCGCACTTCGCGAAACTGCCTGCGCCGCGGCTGGAGCCCGTGGAATGGGGCCGTTTCTTCGCCCAGTTGCGCAGCCAGGTCGAATTCGCCTGGAGCGGACAGCACGACGACGGCGTGGCCTATCTCGACGCGGCGCAGATGGAACAGGCGCTGTTGGACCTGGTGAAGAACGCACACGAATCCGGCTCGGCGCCGGGCGACGTGCAGCTGCAACTGCGCAAGCTGCCGGAACAGTGGCGGATCGATATCCTCGACCGCGGCAGCGGCATGAGCGAAGCGGTGCTGGCGCAGGCGCTGCTGCCGTTCTATTCGACCAAGCGCCACGGCACCGGGCTGGGTCTCGCGCTGACCCGCGACATCATCGAAGCCCACGGCGGCCATGTCGCGCTGCAGAATCGCGAAGGCGGCGGGCTTTGGGTGAGCATGACGCTGCCGGCGCGGTGACTTTTCTGAACCTCGGCTCGTAGAGCGGCCTTCAGGCCGCTGCTTTAAGTATTCGCATAGATATTTGAAGGGCGCAGCGGCCTGAAGGCCGCTCTACGGGCCGCTCTGCTAATCGGTCTTTGGTTTTTTCACCGGCCGTTTCCAGCCGTCGACCGTGACCTGCTTCGCCCGCGCCAGAGTGAGCTTGCCGTCGGGCGCTTCCTTCGAGATCACCGAACCGGCGGCGATGGTCGCGCCCTTGCCGATCCGCACCGGCGCCACCAGCGCCGCGTTCGAACCGATGAAGGCGCCATCCTCGATGGTGGTGGTGGATTTGTTGGCGCCGTCGTAGTTGCAGGTGATGGTGCCGGCGCCGACGTTCACGCCCGCGCCGATCGCCGCATCGCCGAGATAGCTCAGATGATTGGCCTTGCTGCCGATGCCGATGTTCGCGTTCTTGGTCTCGACGAAATTGCCGATATGCACGCCGTCCGCCAGCACGGTACCCGGGCGCAGCCGCGCGAACGGGCCGATCAGCGCCGCGCCTTCGGTCTTGGCGCCTTCCAGATCGCAATGCGCGCGCACTTCGGTGCCGGCGGCGAGTTCGACATCCTTCAAGCGACAGAACGGACCGACGCGGACGCCGTCGCCGAGCAACACGCGACCTTCGAAAATCACGTTGGCGTCGATCTCGACATCGTGGCCGACGATCACCTCGCCGCGCACGTCGACGCGGTTCACGTCGGCGAAACGCGCACCGTCGACGCAGAGTTTGCGGACCGCGCGCAGCTGGAATGCGCGTTCGAGCTGCGCGAGCTGCCAAGCATCGTTGGCGCCTTCGGTCTCGACCGGATCTTCGACGCCCACGATTTCCGCGGGCAGGAATTCCTCCGCCGCCATCGCGAAGATATCGGTGAGGTAATACTCGCCCTGCGCATTGTCGCTGGACAGCCGCTGCAGCCACGGCGCCAGTGCGTTGGCGTCGGCGGCGATGATCCCTGAATTGACGATGCGGATGCGTCGCGTATCGGTATCGGCGTCCTTGTGTTCGACGATGGCGGCGACGCGGCCCTGCGCGTCGCGCACGATGCGGCCATAGCCGGTGGGGTCGGCCGGTTCGGCGACCAGCACCGCCAGCCGGCCCTGCGCAGCCAGCAGCCGCTGCAGCGTTTCGCTGCGGATCAACGGCACATCGCCGTACAGTACCAATACGCGTGCATCTTCGGGCACGCCGTGCATCGCCTGCTGCACCGCATGGCCGGTGCCGAGCTGCAGCGACTGTTCGGCCCAGTGCAGATCGGACTGATGTTCGAAAGCCGCACGCACCTGCTCGCCGCCGTGGCCGTACACCACATGGATGCCGGCCGGGTCCAGCGCGCGGGCGCTGGCGATGACATGGCCGAGCATCGGCACGCCCGCGATTGTCTGCAGCACCTTCGGCAAGCCGGATTTCATCCGCTTGCCTTCGCCGGCAGCGAGGACGACGACGTGCAGGGGTGCGCTCATGTGGACTCCAGGACGGTGGTTCAGGGCATTTTAGCGACACCGGCTGCTACGATGCCCGCCGATTCCAACGCCGACCCGGAATGACTGCAGACGCGACCACCGCCCCGCCGCCCGCATCGCGCCCGCGCTGGCCGCTGCTGGTCGCGGGCGCGGGCGTCGCAGCGACCGTCGCCGGCCTGATCATCCACGACACCTGGCGGCAGTTGCCGGCCGAACGCTTCGCGCTGTCGCTGGTGCTGGCACTGATCGCGCTGGCGGCCGCGTGGCCGCTGCAGCGATGGCTGCGCTGGTCGCGGGCTTCGGCGCTGGCGACGGTCTGGTTGATCGCACTCACGTTCTTCGTAGGGCCGCTGCCGATCCTGGCGTCGACATTGCTCGCTCTGGCCGCGCTCGCCATCGGACTCCGGCTGAAAACGCCGGGGATGCCGGGCGGCGCTGCGATATCGATCATCGTGGGCTTGATGCTCATCGCAGGTCTCACCGGCTGGATCGTGACCCTGCCGCTGCATCACCTGTGGGTGTGGCTGGCGCTGCTGCTCGCAGTGATCGCCCTGCAGCGGAAAGCGTTGCGGCAGATGAGTAAAGAGACAACGCAGGGCTGGCGCGATGCCGTGGCCTCGGCGCCGCACGCCGCCGCGTTCGCGGTGATACTGCTGGGCCTGGTATCGACCGCCTGTTGGCTGCCGACCATGCAGATGGACGACCTGACCTATCACCTCGGCCTGCCGACGCAAGTGATGCAGCAGGCCCGCTACGCGCCCGCGCCGGAATTCCAGGTGTGGTCGTTCGCGCCGTGGGCAGGCGATGTATTGCACGGCATCGTGTTCACGCTATCGCAGCAGGAAACCCACGGCGCGCTCAATGCGCTGTGGTTGGCGCTGGCGGCGGGTGCGGCGTGGTCGATCGTGTCGAGTCTGCGCGCGACCGCGCACGAACGCTGGCTGGCGCTCGCGCTGTTCGCGAGCCTGCCGACGCTGGTCTGGATCGCTGCGGGCATGCAGACCGAACTCGCGGCCACGGCGGTGACGCTGGCCCTCGTCGCGGTCGTCGTGGCCGAAGCGCCCGGGCGACTGTGGCCCGGGGTGGTGCTGTTCGCCGGCCTGTGCGCACTGAAACCCGTGCACGGCATCGCCGCGCTGCCGCTGTTGCTCTACGCCGCCTGGCGCCACTGGCCACAGTGGCCGTGGCGTCGTTTGCCGCTGGCATCGATCGCGTTCGCGGCGCTGGCGACCTCGGCTTATGCGCAGTCGTGGCTGGCCACCGGCAATCCGTTGCTGCCGTCGTTCAACCACGTGTTCGGTTCGGCGTATTTTCCAACGGCGCAATTCACCGACCCGCGCTGGCATGCGGGATTCGCGCCCGACCTGCTGTGGCGGATGACGTTCGATACCGACCGCTATGTCGAAGGCTGGGACGGCGGATCCGGTTTCGTGCTGGTCGCGCTGGCCGGCCTGTGGCTGCTGCCGTTGCTGCGACCGGGACGACGCGCGCTGATGCTCGCCGTCACCGCGAGTCTGTTGCTGCCACTGATGCCGATGCAGTACGCGCGTTATGCCTTTCCCGGCCTTGCGCTGCTGGCGGTGCTGCTGCCGGTCGGCGGCGAACGTTCGCTCGGAAAGCGCAGCCTGCGATGGCTGCTGGTCGGCGTCTGCGTGTTGAATCTCGCCTTCCATGCGAACGCCAGCTGGCTGCATCATTCGGCTGCGCTGAAACGCACGATCCGCAGCGGCGGCGACGCGAATTCGGTGCTGCCCGCCTACGTGCCGGAGCGAATGCTCTTGGAACGGATTCCGGACAGCGCCGACGATATCGTGCTCGCCACCGATCCCATGCGCGGTTTCGTCGCCGAACTCGGCGGCCGCGGCCGCACGGTGTCGCCGCACGATCCCTCGTTGGCCGCTGCGGCGCTGCTCGCGAACGCGGATATGTCCGGCGCGCGCTGGGCGCAGTTGCTCGCACGTGAGCGCATCCGCTGGGTGCTGGTGAACGCGGATAGTGCGCATCCCGCGCTTCGCGCCGGACTCGCACGCAGCGGCGCGGAACGCACGGAGACATCGGGGAACATCGAACTGTGGCGAGCACCGACGCTGCGCGCGGACGGAGCGCCACGATGAGTCTGCATCGACAGGGCCGGCACTATCTGCTGATCGGCGGCGTGCAGTGGCTGCTCGACTGGGGCGTGATGGTGCTGCTCAGCCATTTCGGGCTGCTGATCGAAGCGGCGAACATCTGCGGCCGCATCAGCGGCGCGATGCTCGGCTTCTGGCTCAACGGCAGGTTCACGTTCGCCGGCGACGACACCCGCATCGGCGGCACGCAGCTGCGACGGTTCGTGCTGATGTGGCTCTGCACCACCGCCGTCAGCACCTGGGCGATCGGGCATATCGACGACGTGTTCGGGCTGCAGTGGGCATGGCTGGCGAAGCCGGCGGTCGAGCTGATGCTCGGCGTAGTCGGTTTCCTGCTGTCGCGGCATTGGGTCTACAAGGCGTGATCCTGTAGGAGGGGCTTCAGCCCCGAGCTTTTCGGAAACAATCATGATCCGTAGCCGGCATGAAATCTCCGATAGCCCTTATTTGAAAAGATCGGGGCTGAAGCCCCTCCTACAGAAACGTCCGCAAACGAAAACGCCGGCTTTCGCCGGCGTTCCGATATCGCACGATCGCAAAGACTTCAGTGCTTGAGGTTCTTGCGCAAACGCTCCAGCGCGCTCAGCTGTGCAAGGCTCATCGCCAGCTGGCTCTGCGCTTCTTCGGCGCTCATCTTCGGATCCTTGTGCGCCAGCGCGCGCTCCGCTTCTTCCATCGCCGCGCGGACCGCCGCCTCATCGATGTCCTGCGCACGCACCACGGTGTCGGCCAGCACGGTCACGACCTGCGGCTGCACTTCGAGGATGCCGCCGGAGATCGCGAAATCCAGCACTTCGCCGTTGGGCTGGGTCACGACGACCTTGCCGGGCTTCAAGCGGGTGATCAGCGGGGCGTGACGCGGCGCGATGCCGAGTTCGCCCTGTTCGCCGGTGGCGACGACGAGCGTGGCCTCGCCGTGGTAGATCTCGGCTTCGGCGCTGACGATGTCGCAACGGATGGTGGCCATGGTGTTCCAGTTCCTCGTAGGGCGGGTCTTGCACCCGCCTTGGTATTTCGCAATCGCAAACGGTCGATACACCGGATTATCGTAATGGCGGGTACGAGACCCGCCCTACGACATTCCGTGAGGGCTTGTTTACGCAGCCATCTTGTTGGCTTTTTCCACCGCTTCCTCGATGCCGCCGACCATGTAGAAGGCCTGCTCCGGCAGGTGGTCGTATTCGCCGTCGACGATGCCCTTGAAGCCACGGATGGTGTCCTTCAGCGACACGTACTTGCCCTTGGAGCCGGTGAACACTTCGGCGACCGTGAACGGCTGCGAGAAGAAGCGCTCGATCTTGCGGGCGCGGGCCACGGCCTGCTTGTCTTCTTCCGACAGTTCGTCCATGCCCAGGATCGCGATGATGTCCTTGAGTTCCTTGTACTTCTGCAAGGTGCCCTGCACGCGGCGCGCGGTCTCGTAGTGTTCGTTGCCGATCACGTTCGGATCCATCATGCGGCTGGTCGAATCCAGCGGATCGACCGCCGGGTAGATACCCAGCGAAGCGATGCTGCGCGACAGCGCCACGGTCGAGTCCAAGTGGGCGAAGGTGGTGGCCGGCGACGGATCGGTGTAATCGTCGGCGGGCACGTACACGGCCTGGATCGAGGTGATCGAACCTGTCTTGGTCGAGGTGATGCGTTCCTGCAGCACGCCCATTTCCTCGGCCAATGTGGGCTGGTAACCCACGGCCGACGGCATGCGGCCCAGCAGCGCCGACACTTCGGTACCGGCCAGCGTGTAGCGGTAGATGTTGTCGACGAACAGCAGCACGTCGCGGCCTTCGTCGCGGAAGTACTCGGCCATCGTCAGACCTGTCAGCGCCACGCGCAGGCGGTTGCCCGGCGGCTCGTTCATCTGGCCGTAGACCATCGCCACTTTCGACTTGGCATGCTCTTCGACGTTGACGACGCCCGATTCCTGCATCTCGTGATAGAAGTCGTTGCCTTCGCGGGTACGCTCACCGACGCCGGCGAACACCGACAGGCCGGAGTGCTCGGTCGCGATGTTGTTGATGAGTTCCATCATGTTCACGGTCTTGCCGACGCCAGCGCCGCCGAACAGGCCGACCTTTCCGCCCTTGGCGAACGGACACATCAGGTCGATGACCTTGATGCCGGTTTCCAGCAGTTCGGTGGTGGTGGCCTGATCTTCGTACGACGGCGCGGCACGGTGGATTTCCCACGTGGTGTCGGCCTTGATCGGGCCGGCTTCGTCGATCGGACGGCCCAGCACGTCCATGATGCGGCCCAGCGTACCGATGCCGACCGGCACCGAGATGCCGCGGCCGGTGTTTTCGGCGATCAGATTGCGCTTCAGGCCGTCGGTGGAACCGAGGGCGATCGTACGCACCACGCCGTCGCCCAGCTGCTGCTGCACTTCCAGCGTGATTTCGGTGTTCTGCACCTTCAGCGCGTCGTACAC
>JBKJTC010000101.1:0-7991 GCA_046590925.1 Lysobacteraceae bacterium
CCCATGTCGGCGTCGCGCAGGGTCTTCCACAGGTCCAGCACCTGCGCGGCGACAGCCCGAACTTGGCCTTGTCGCCGCCGCTGTTCTGCCATTTTCCGGCGCCCAGCGACGCCAGGCGCATGCGCACGCCGAGGCCCGGGACGACGCCCAGCGCCTTGGCTTCCTCCATCACCAGCGGCAGCTCGGACGGCTTCTCCACCACGATGAAGGTCTGCATGCCCAGCTTGCGGCCGATCAGCGCGAGGCGGATGTATTCGCGATCCTTGTAGCCGTTGCAGACGATCAGTCCGCCGGGGCGGCTCAGCGCCAGCACCGCCATCAGCTCGGGCTTGCTGCCGGCTTCCAGGCCGAAGCCCTCGCCCGCATGCGACGCCAGGGTGCCGGCGACGGCCGCGTGCTGGTTGACCTTGATCGGATACACCGCGGTGTAGCCACCGGCGTAATCCCATTCGGTCTGCGCCTGCGCGAACGCGGCCTGCAGCTTGCCCAGGCGGTCGCCGAGGATCTGCGGGAAGCGCACCAGCAGCGGCAGTTTCGCGCCGCTGGCCTGGGCGGCGTCGACCACCGCCGACAGCGCCGCGCCCGGCGCCTGCGGGCCTTGCGGATGGACGACGATGCGACCCTCCGCATCCACATCGAAATACCCTTCGGCCCAGTGCGGGATCGAATAGGTCTTGCGGGCGAGCTCGATGGACCAAGCGGTCATGGGTCGTTCCAGGGGCGCTGCGGGGACGCGCATTGTAGGGCGGGCTCAAGCCCGCCGCTCGGCTTGCCGCTACGCTCGCTCCCACAGCCCCGTTCAGCTTCCCCGCCGGTAGATCGGCTCCACGCAGATCCCGCGCACGCGCCGCGCCTCGGCCTTGTGCGCGCTTTCGGTGAACACGCTGACGCTGCCCGGCAATCGCACAGCGCTGACGATCCGCTTGAGCCCCGCCGCCTCGCTCACCACCGAACCACGCCAGGTCACCAGCAGTGCGTAGTGCGCCGGCGCATCGGCCAGATCGAGGCGTTTGCGCGCCAGCCAGGCCTGGCCGACCTGTTCGATCCCGTGCAACGCCTCGCACAGCCCATCGACCGTGGCGTCGTCCAGACCGTGGGCGATCAGATCGTCGTCCCCGGTTACGCCGTCGCGGGCTTCCAGCAAGCTCGCGCGGCCGGCGAATTCATCGCGCAGCGCGGACAATGCGCCCGCCACATGGGGGCTCAGCGTGCCGTCGCGCTCATAGGCGCGCAATTTCTCGAATGCCGGACGGATCGCGCCCGCATCGACGGTCATCGCCTGCCGCAGCTGCCCGACGCCCGCGACATCGCCCGCATCGATCCGCAGCAGGGCGACCTTGAACTGCGCGGTGGCGCTGTCCGGCGCACGTTCGAGCGCGCGCGCGTAGAAACTCAGCGGGTCGATTTCCGGGCGCAGCGATTCGATCAGTTGCGCGTACTGCAGGGTTTCGGCCGGATCCAGTTCGCCGCGACGCTCCAGCGCGTCCAGCCGGTGACGGTCCGGTTCGGCCGCAGCGTACTGCGCGGCCCAGGGCGTCTTCATCTCATCGCGCCACTGGGCATCGAGTTTGCGTTCGATCGTCGACAGCGAATCGCCGAGCAGTGCGATCGCGGCCACGTCCTGTTCGCGCAATGCGGGCGCCGCGTCGGCCGTCCCGACCGCCGCGATGCGCTGCGGCAGAGTCGGGTGCGTGTCGGTCAGATCGTTCTCGCGCGTTTCGCTGGCGAGCAGGCGCGGGATATCGATGGGCGGCGCATCGCGCAGCGCCGCCGCCATCATCGCGTTGAATTGCACCGGCGGCTGCGGCTGGGCGCGCATCCGCGTCTGCATCTCCGACATGAACCGCCGTTCGATCCACTGCGACGCATGCGCCAGCCGGATCAGCGCCGACACCCGCGCCGATTCGCCGGCCACGCGCGCGCTCACCGCGTCGGCCTCGAATTCGTCCTCGCGCGCCATCACGAAACTGTAGGCGTTGAAGTACGGCACGTACCACGCGAAGAATTTCAGGAACAGCCGCGACATCGACCCGCCGCCGCCCGCCATCGCCTCGGCCATGCGGTACCAACTGATGCGGACGCGATAGATCCAGGCGGAAAAACGGCCATGACCGCCGCGGAAATGGCCGAATTCATGCGCGATCACCGCCGACAGCTCGGCGGCATCCAGCAGGCGCATCAGCGGCAGGCCGATCACCAGATAGTGATGGTGGCCGAGCAGACCCAGCAGCCGCGGCATGCTGGCCGCGCCGGCGTTCAGATCGCTGTCGATCACCACCGCCGCCAGCGGCGGTGCGCCGGCGGCCAGGCGCAGACGTTCGATCTCGGCGTGCAACTCCGGCGCTTCCCCCGGCGCCAGCCGATAGCCCGACGGCACGCCGAAGCGCAGCCAAAGCGCGCGCACCACCATCGCCGCGAAGAAGCCCTGCGGCACCAGCACCAGGAACAGCCACGGGTCGAGATCGCGCCCGGTCGCCAGCAGCGCGTCCACGATGCCGACCGGCAGACCCACGGCGACCAGCAACACCGCGCCGATCGCGGCATAGCCCAGCGCCGCCAGCAGCATCACCCGGCTGCGATAGGCCTGCGGCGCCTCGCGCGCCTGCACTTGCAGACGTTCGATCAGGGCCTTGTACCGCTGTTCCGATGCTTTCGCCGCCATCCGCGCCTCCCGTGGGCGCCCATCGTAGCGGAAGCGTCGGCGGGGTCCGGTACAATCCGCAGCCCCACGACCGCTTCCGGACCGACGCCGATGACCACCGCAACCACCTGGCATTACGAGAACTTCGAGCCCGCCGGCTCGGCCATCGGCTACCGCATCACCCGCAAACTCGACGAAGTGCAGTCGCCGTTCCAGAAGATCGAGATCTTCGAAAGCACCGACTGGGGCAATCTGATGCTCATCGACGGCGCGATGATGCTCACCAGCCGCGACAACTTCCTCTATCACGAGATGATGTCGCACACGGCGCTGTTCACCCACGCCAATCCGGAGCAGGTGGTGATCATCGGCGGCGGCGACTGCGGCACGCTGCGCGAAGTGCTCAAGCACCCGGGCGTGAAGAAGGCCGTGCAGTGCGACATCGACGAACAGGTCACGCGCATGGCCGAGAAGTGGTTTCCCGAACTGTGCGATTCCAACAATGATCCGCGCGCCGAGCTGCTGTTCGACGACGGCATCGCCTACATGGCCAACTGCGCGCCGGGCAGCCTCGACATCGTGATCGTGGATTCCACCGACCCGGTCGGCCCGGCCGAAGGCCTGTTCAACAAGGCCTTCTACGCCAGCTGTTTCCGCGCGCTGAAGGACGACGGCATCCTGGTCCAGCAGTCGGAATCGCCGCTGGTGCTGCTGGAACTGATCAAGGCAATGCGCGCCGAGATGGGCAAGGCCGGCTTCACGACCTTCCAGACCCTGCCGTTCCCGCAGCCCTGCTACCCGACCGGCTGGTGGAGCTGCACGCTGGCCCGCAAATCCGGAGGTTTCGACTTCCGCCATCGCGACGCGCGCGACAAAACCTTCACGACCAAGTACTACAGCGCCGACATCCACACGGGCGCGGCGACGCTGCCGCCGTTTGTGGCCGAGGCGTTGGGGGAATAAGTCGCAACGCCAGCGCAGGAAACGAAACGGGCCGCAGCGATGCGGCCCGTTTTTCTTTGCGCTGGCGAACCGCTTTTGCCTGCCGTCAGCTGCCGGTGCTCTCGCGATAAAGAATCGCGATACGTGGCCCCCCCTGGACCAGCATCGAGCCTTGCCATTCATTGACATGCCCTTCAGGCGCTGGATCGGAGGCCGCCACGACCTTGCACAGCTGCGGCGCGAGTCCGTCCGGATGAAACGTGAAGGTCACGTGGTTATGTTTTCCGTCCGCTACGGTTTCTTTCCTTTCGCTGTTCTCGAAAACGAATCCGAGCGCCTCCTTGCCCATGATTGCGCGACTGATCCGATCGAAATCCAATCCTTTCGGAATTTTCAACGGCTTCGGCTTCATTTGCGGCTCCTGTTGAGTCTCGATTATTGCAGCGCAAAACCGATGTCTTTAAGCGCCATCGCAAGATGCTGGAAATTGGCGAACTCTTCTTTCTCGTCGCGCAGCTTCGAGAATCCATGCTTGAGCGCGATCTGCCGATCGCCCAATGCCATGCCAGCCACGAACTCCGGAACCGGAACGTCATGTCCCACAAGGAACGACCGGATCTTCAGCAGATCTGCATCGTTCTTGATGGTTCCAACGAAATCCGCGATCCGCTTAGTGTCCGAGCGCAGCCCCATGATCTCCGGCATGGTCAGAATTTTCAGCTCGGCATCGCTGCGCCGTTCCTGCTCCGCCGCCGACTGCTGCACGCCCATCAACGCGCCGTTGAGGGTACCGGCATAGTAATACTCGAGCGTATCGGCGAATGCGGCCTGCGAGGGATACCGCGTGATCGGATCGTCCATCCGCCGATAGATCTCGACCTGACGCGCCTTCCGATTGGCATCCATCTGCGCGACCAGCGCATCGATCGTGCGATCGAGAAGATATTCCTTGTCGTAGATGTTCTCGCCGCCGCTGATCAATGCCGACAACGCGATGTAGTTGTCCTTGACGCCGACCGATTTTGTGAGCGTGGCCGCGATATCGGTCATGAGCAGCAAACCGTTGGTCGCCGAGCGGGTGCCCTTGCGATCGTTGACGATATCGTTGCGAAAATGCATGTACCTCACATCCGCAAGCGCCATCAGCTTGAGCATCGCCGCGTTGCGCTGATTCATGTCGACGGTCGTCGCGAGCGTCCGCAGCTCGGCCTCGGCATCGACAAAGGCCTTGCTGTCCGCGATTTTCCGTTCCAGCAGCGGTTTAGGCGCGCCGCGGAAGGTCGAACACCCGCCGGCCACAAACGCCAGCACCACGAGCGCCAACACGCCCCCTACCCTGAACTTCGACATCCCCCCTCGTTCGCCTGTCCGGCCTGCGGCGCGGACGGCATCCCTGATTGCATCGGAATTCGACTTTACACAACGCGGCGCAGGACGGAAACCGGACGCACGACTTGAATCGCTCGTCGTGGAACGTCCGCACGCGCCGCGCCCCGCCGTGCAGCGTAAAGATCGCACGGCCGCGCTGCAGCCATCAGCGACCGCGTTGTAGAATCCAGCCACATCCAATGCACGCCGCCCATCTTGGCCACGCCAGCACTTGCCGTAAATATCGACCGCTTGAACATCGCGCTGATCGCGGTGTCGACGCTGCTCGCGGTGCGCTGGCCGTTCGAAACCCTGCTGCTGGCCTATGCGGTACTCGGTCCCCTGCACTACATGACCGAGATCTCGTGGCTGCACGACCGCAACTACTTCCTGCCGCGGCGTCGCGATGTATGGCCGCTGCTGATCGGCGGCCTGGCGCTGATCGTCGCGCTGATCGCGATCGCGGGCACCGACACCGGCAAGGACACGCTGCATCGCGCGGTCCGAAACGGCGCGCTGTTCGCGCTGTTCGGCTTCGCGCTGGTGATGGTGCTTACGCCGAGCTGGCCGAAGCGGCTGTTCGCCTTGGCGGCGCTGGTGCCCGCGTGTCTACTTCTCACGCGCAGCGCCGGTTTCGCCGATTCGCTGGCCGGCTACATCCCGACCGTCATCCATGTCTATGTCTTCACCGGGCTGTTCATGATGCTGGGCTGGCTGCGTCGCCCCAGCCGCGACAGCGCCGGCGCGCTGGCGGCCTATCTGCTCTGTCCGCTGCTGTGCTGGCTGGCGCCGCTGGACTTCAGCGCATCGGCCTCGGGCTGGGCCGAGCGCAGCTTCGTCGGCACACTGGGTTCGATCAACGAGTTGATCCTGGGCGATGCCGGCCTGACGCTGGATCGCACGCAGCTGATCGAGCATCCGCTCAGCATCCTCGTGACACGGGTGCTGGCGCTGGCCTATCTCTACCATTACCTCAACTGGTTCTCGAAGGTCGAAGTGATCGGCTGGGCGCGGATCTCGTCGACCCGCGCCGGTGCGATCCTTTCACTGTGGGGCGGCGCGGTCGCACTGTATTTCCACAGCTATCTTGCCGGCTTCGCCGTGCTGCTGATCCTCAGCTTCATGCACGTGGTGCTGGAGTTTCCGCTCAATCACCAGTCGTTCCGGGATATCGGGTCGGTTGCCCGCACACGGCTTTCGTCGCGCCTTCAGCGCGCTTCGCCCGCACCTTGATGGCCCACCCGCGCCCTGAAGCGCGGACCACCCGCGCGGCTGTAGTGCATGCCCATCTTCCGCCGGTTCAGATGCGTACCACTTCTCCATGTCATGGCCTAGACCTTGCCGCTGCACATTCTGCCCATGCGGGCAGATGTCATGACTTCATATAGCCGCTTCGACGGACTTGTGGCGAGCGGTCATCCTGGATCCGATCCCGGCAAAAGGTCGACCACTTCCCCCATTGACCACATCGTGAAATTTCTGCGCAGGGCGTTGCATAACCTGCAGAGTCATCGAGCGAAATGCATTGCTTCGCACGCAATGCCATGCGAATCGAACGAAAGGATGCAGCTGAATCGCGAATTTCAGCGCTTGAATGAACGGCTGGCTACCGAAGACAGCGCGTTCTCATCGAAGGCTTTTTTTTCTCATGCGTTGCGGACATGGTCTGTCCCGCAGGGCGCAAATGCGTCCGCCAAGCGGAATCCGATTCCGCTGTCCATTCATAAATGCTAAGGAATATACGTATGAGCGATATCAAGAAAGATCACAGCGTGGGTGAAGGTACGGGCGCAGCAACGGGTGCGATCACTGGTGCCGCCATTGGTTCAGCGGCTGGTCCGGTCGGCACTCTCGTCGGTGCGGCTGTCGGTGCCATCGTCGGCGCCAAAGCCGGTGGCGCAGTCGCCGAAGCGGTGAATCCCACTGTGTATTCCGACCATTTCCGCAAGCAATACAACACTGCGCCGTACTATCGTGCCGGCCAGGAATGGTCCGACTACGAGCCGGCCTATCAGTATGGTTACGACAACTACAGTGCACATGCCGGTCGTAAATTCGATGAAGTCGAATCCGATCTGGAACGCAACTGGGACAAGACCAAGGCCGGATCGCGTTTGGCTTGGAACGATGCCCGCGAAGCGGTGCGTGATGGCTGGCATTACATCGAGCGTGCCATCCCCGGCGACGCCGATCGCGACGGCCGCTGAAGCCAGCGATTTGATCCGTTGAGCCAGAAGGACTGTCTGGGTCAGGCGGAGATATGAAAACGGTGGTGATGAATCCATAGAACTGAATCGCTGTCTGGATCGTTATCCAGATCGTTGACACAGCTCATTGGTTGCTGCCGCAGGATGGGCGCGGTTGCCGTCGATAGTGGCAACCGCCCCGTTACCGCGCAGCATCAGACATTGCTCTGATGCTGCGTTTGTATTTGCGCATCCAATTTCAAAGCGCATCCCCATCCATCTCGCCGGTGCGGATGCGCACCACTTTCTCCAGATCCCAGACGAAGATCTTGCCGTCGCCGATCTTGCCGGTGCCGGCGGATTTCATGATCGCTTCGACCACGGTCTCCACCTGTTCGTCGACCACCGCCACTTCCAGTTTGATCTTCGGCAGGAAGTCGACCACGTACTCGGCGCCGCGGTACAGCTCGGTGTGGCCCTTCTGGCGGCCGAAGCCCTTGACCTCGGTGGCGGTGATGCCGGCGACGCCGGCTTCGGCCAGCGCCTCGCGCACGTCGTCGAGCTTGAACGGCTAGATCACCGCCATGACCATCTTCATGTCGGGGCTCCGGTGCAAAGCGGGAATGGGGTAGAGGATAACGCGCTGCCGCATGCCGGGGTCGGGTGCCGTGATCAGATGCCGTTATCGGAATTCCCTGACCCCGATGTGCGGCATTCCCCGATGGTTGCGGCCGGGCCGGCGCAGCATCCTGAGGTCCGCGCTACAATCCACCGGACATGCCCATGATCGACCTCAGCCAGATCGACGAACTCGCCCGCCGCCTCAGCGGCCTGGTGCCCCCCGCGCTGCGCGA
>JBKJTC010000121.1:0-7502 GCA_046590925.1 Lysobacteraceae bacterium
CATGTTCGATCACCTGCTTGGCCGCCTCGGCCTTGAACTCGTCCGTGTAACGCTTGCCGCTCATATCCACCTCCGTCGTTGCCGTAATGTACGACTCGGAGATGTCTACTGAATGGAGGGCGATTCAAAGCGTGTTGCCTCGATGCGGTCCGACGATGTACTGATCGGCAACGTCGATCGTCCGGGCAAGCCCAAGCTCGGCTGAATGCGCACGGCGAAGCCCGGCGATTCCGGGTTCTTTTTGTTGGACACTGCGCAGCGCCGATTTTCCGGCGGCCCGTCCCCATGGATTTCCGTATGCGCCTTCGCGTCGCTCTCACTGCGCTGTTCGCTTTCTTTTTGTGCGTCATGAGCGGCGTTGCCGCGGCGCAGATCGCGCTTCCCCCCGGCGAACCGCTGCCGGAAGAGCCGCCTCTCCCCGCGGGCTTGAACGATCTGGACACCATCGCCGTGTCCGGCCGTTATTCCGGTCCGGGTTTGTGGAAGGTGCGCAGCGGCGATCGGGTGATGTGGATCCTCGGCACCCAGAGCCCGTTGCCGAAGCGGATGGACTGGGATTCGTTTCAGGTCGAACGCCGCGTGTCGGAAGCGCAGGAAGTTTTGATGCCGCCGAACGTGGACTTGGATGCGGACGTCGGTTTCTTCCGCGGCCTCACCCTGCTGCCGTCGCTGTTCAAGGCGCGCAAGAATCCGGACGGCAAAACCCTGCGCGACGTGCTTCCTGCGACACAGTACGCGCGCTGGCAGGTGCTGAAAAAACGCTATATCGGCGGCGACGGCGACATCGAAGAGTGGCGGCCGGTGTGCGCCGCGCTGGAGTTGTACGTCAAGGCGATCAAGCGCTCCGGCATGAGCCAGGATCCGGTCGCGTCGGATGCGGTGCGCAAGGCGGCCAAGCGCAGCAAGGTGAAGATCACCACGCCGACCATCAAGATCAAGATCGCGAATGCCAAATCCGCGCTGCGCGAGTTCTCCAGCGGGGCGCTGGACGATCAGGATTGCTTCCGGCGTACGCTCGACCGCATCGAAGGCGATCTCGGCACCATGGCCGGCCGCGCCAATGCCTGGGCCGAGGGCGATGTCGAGACGCTGCGCAATCTGCCGTACCAGAATCAGCTCACTGTCTGCGCCGAAGTGTTCACGGGAACCGCGATGGCGCGCAAGCAGGGGATGCAGGACATCCGCGCGCGTCTGGAAAATACATGGCTGGCTGCCGCGGAGAAAGCGCTGGGGCAGAACGCATCGACCTTCGCGGTGTTGCCGATGAACCAGTTGCTGCAGGCGGACGGTCTGCTGCAACGGCTTGCGGCCAAGGGGTATGTGATCGAGGAGCCTTGATCGAAGAGCCGTAAGCCACGGCTCCGGGTCGACTCGGAATCTGTTTGATATTTCCGATCAGGCCTGAAGAGCGGCCTTCATGCCGCTGAAACTTGATGTGATCGTTGGCGCAGCGGCCTGAAGGCCGCTCTACAGACTTGATCTAGAGATTTTGAACAGACTCTCAAGCGCTCGAGTACGGCCCGGTCCCCGGCAGCGCCCACAGCAGACCATGGGTGATGGTTCTGGGCAGACCCGTGAGGTGATCCTCATCGGGCAGCACTTCGCTTTCGATCCGCAGTCCCGGATAGCCGCGGCTTTTCAGGGTGCGCTCGAAGCGGTGCATGTCGCCGACCATATCGGCGTTCATATGACGCGGTCCGCTGCCGCGGGTTTCGAAGGCGCCGATCGACAACAGCACCTGCGCCGGCAGGTCGCGATGGGTTTCGGCGTAGTGCGCTTCGAGATCGAATAGCGTGCGCTGGTCGAACCACAGCGACGGGCTGGCGAGAATATAGCTGCGGAACATCCTTGGTTTCGTCAGCAGCACGTAGCTGCCGAACAGTCCGCCGAGCGAGTGGCCGATGTAGACCTTGCGCTGCATATCGACGCGATACTCGCGGGCGATCAGCGGAAAGACATCGCGCTCGATGTAGTCGCGATACGCAGCGGCCTGGCCGTAAGTGCTGTCGCGGTCGTAGACTCCGGCAGGTTTCGCGCCGCTGCGGGCGAGCGGGTCGGTCGGCGTGTAATCGCGACGCTTGCTGGGCATCGATGCTTCGCCGACGCCGTAGGACAGCCCGACCAGCACGAAATCCTCGACATTCCTGCCCTTGGCGCCGATGCGTCTGCGCAGGCTGCGGATCAGCGGAAAGCCGTATTCCGCGTCGGTGGTGAACACGACGGGATACGGTTTGTCGTTCTCGAAATACGACGGCGGTAGATCGACCCAGACTTCGTACCTGCGCCCGGTGGCCATATTGGGCACCGCATGCACATGGGTGCCGGGCAGGGCGTAGGGCGGGGCGCTGTCGGTATGTGCGGCGGGCGCCTGCGCCGACACTGCGGGTCGCGCCGCTGCTGCTGAAGTGTGTGGCGATTGGCGCGCGAACCGCCAGCCGCCGGCAAAGCCAAGACCGATCAGGCCAATGGCCGTCATGAATCCCAGCGCTTTCGTCATCAACCCGTCGCGCGCGCTGCCTGCATCGCGTGCGCCGCCGCTTCCGGCCAGCGCGCCAGCACCGCGGTGCGGATGCCGGCGACATCCAGCCCGGCTTCGGCCAGCAGATCTTCGCGGCTGGCGTGATGCTGGAAGGCGTCCGGCAGGCCGAGATGCAGGATCGGCTTCCGTACATCGGCTTCTGCGAGCAGTTCGGCGACGCCCGAGCCGGCGCCGCCAGCGATCACGTTGTCCTCCATGGTGACGAAACCGTCGTGGGTCTTCGCCAGTTCGAGGATCAGCGCGCGGTCCAGCGGGCGCACGAAGCGCATGTTGACTACGGTCATGCCGAGTTCTTCGCCGACCTGCTCGGCGGCGGGCACGATCGCGCCGAACGCGAGCAGGGCGATGCGCGCGCCGGTGCGGCGGACTTCGGCCTTGCCGATCAACAGCGTGTCGAGGTTGGGCTGGATCGCGACGCCGGGGCCGGTGCCGCGTGGGTAGCGCACCGCGGCCGGGCCTGCGTAGCGATGGCCGGTGCTGAGCATCTGCCGGCATTCGTTCTCGTCGGCGGGCGCCATCACCACCATGTTGGGCACGCAGCGCAGGAAGCTCAGATCGAGGTTGCCGGCATGGGTCGCGCCATCCGGGCCGACCACGCCGCCGCGATCGATGGCGAACAGCACGTCGAGGTTCTGGATCGCCACGTCGTGCACAAGCTGGTCGTAGCCGCGCTGCAGAAACGTGGAATAGATCGCCACTACCGGCTTGGCGCCTTCGCAGGCCATGCCGGCGGCCAGGGTGACCGCGTGCTGCTCGGCGATGGCGACGTCGAAATAGCGGTCCGGATATTCCTTGCTGAAACGCACCAGGCCCGAACCTTCGCGCATCGCCGGGGTGATGGCGAGCAGTTTCTCGTCGTCGGCGGCCATGTCGCACAGCCAATCGCCGAAGATGTCGGTGTAGGTCGGCTTTTTCGCGCCGGCCTTGGCGACAAGGCCTTTTTCCGGGTCGAACGGCGAGACCGCGTGATAGCCGATCTGATCGCCTTCGGCCAGGTCGTAGCCCTTGCCCTTGGTGGTCATCACATGCAGCAGTTGCGGACCCTTCATCGTTTTCAGGGTCTTGAGCGCGGCGACCAGCGATTTGATGTCGTGGCCGTCGATCGGGCCGGTGTAGTGGAAGCCCATTTCCTCGAAGAACGTGGACGGCACGAACATGCCCTTCCAGTGTTCTTCCCAGCGGCGCACGAAACGCGCGGACTTGCTGGTGCGCTTGTCGCCGAGGAGTTTCTTGCCGCCCTCGCGCAACGCGTTGAGCGTGCGGCTGCCGGTCATCCGGCCCAGCATCTTGGTCAGCCCGCCGACGTTCTCGCTGATCGACATCTGATTGTCGTTGAGGATCACCAGCAGGTTCGGTTCGGAATCCATGCCGCCGGCGTGGTTCAGCGCCTCGTAGGCCATACCCGCGGTCATCGCGCCGTCGCCGATCACCGCGACTACCCGGCGGTCGCTGCCGCTGCGGGCGGAGGCGATGGCCATGCCCAGCGCGGCCGAGATCGAGGTAGAGGAGTGGCCGACGCCGAAGGTGTCGTACTCGCTTTCCTCGCGCTTCGGGAACGGCGCCACGCCGTCCTTCTGCTTCACCGAGTGGATGGTGTCGCCGCGGCCGGTCAGGATCTTGTGCGGGTAGGTCTGGTGGCCTACGTCCCAGACGATGCGGTCTTCCGGGGTGTTGTATAGATAGTGCAGGGCGGTGGTGAGTTCGATCACCCCGAGCCCGGCGCCGAAATGGCCGCCGCTGCGTCCGACCGATTCGATGAGATAGGCGCGCAGTTCATCGCAGATCGCCCGGAGCTCATCTTCGGGGAACCGGCGCAGATCGGCGGGGATGGCGATGCGCGAAAGGCGCGGATAGCGCGCGGAGTCGATCACGATGATGTTGGACTGTCGGAGGAGGACGACGCGCTATTGTCCTCCCTCGCACCGTATAGCGGCAACATAACTGTGCGCTGTGTTCACAGTTGGAACGTGCGGGCTGTCCGCTCAGCGGCCGCGCAGACGGTCCATCAGGCTCGACTTGCCGTCGCCGGACGGCTCGGCGAAGCCGGTGGCGAGGTTGGCGTTGATGAAATCGATGACGTCGGCGGCCGGAACGCTGCTGGCCGCGGCGATCTCGGCGATGGTCGAGGGGCCTTTCATCATAGCGGTGGCGATCCGGAAGTGACGCGGGTACTCGCGCTCGGTCTGCGGCCACTTGCTCAGCACGAAACGGCCGTTGGGATCGAAGCCGGGCAGCAGCTTGCCTTCGCCGGCGAGCAGGCCGCCGAACCACTGCAGGCGCGCCAGCGGCTGCGCTTCGCCGAGACCGGCGGCGGCACTCTGCCAGGCCTGATCCTCGAGCTGCTCGAAATCGCGAAGACCGACGTTGGCGACGAAATACTCGGCCAACGGTTTGAGTGTGGCCGGGCCGAAATACTGGCGCTGGGCGAAATCGATGAGCAGCTCCGGCCCCTTGCCGCTTTGATAGCGGGCGCGGCCGTTGAGTGCGCCGGGGCGCAGCCAATGCGAGAAGACGGTACTGCGCGCGACCTGCGCGGCGGGTTCATCGGGTTGGGCGGCCGCTGTCGTCGCGGGCGTTGGCGGGACGGCTGCGGGTGCTGCCGGGATTGCGGGTGCGGCCGGTGCCGCAGCGATGACTGGAGGGGCAGGCGGTGCGGGCGCAGCCACGGGTGGCGCCGCGGGCGCGGGTGCCGGCGGCGGTGGAGCAGGAGCAGTAGGTGCGACCAGGACGGGCGCGGGCTCGGGCGCGCGGACGGGCGCGGGGGTCGGAACGACAACGGGTGCGGGCGGCGCCGGGATCTCGGCCATGCCGCCGCCGATGTCGCCCAATACCGTGCCCAGCTGATCGGCATCGAACGGCCGCGCAAGCAGGAAGTCGGCCTGGGTGCGCGATGCGGCTGTGAGGGCGATGATCTTCTTGCCGGCGGCATGCAGGCGCAGCCAGCTCATCGGGCCGTACATGCTGTCCATGTCGACGATGATGTACTCGGCGTCGTTTTCCGCCACCATCGACCAACCGCGAATCCGCCCGGAGACCTCGTTGAATGCGGCTTTGAGCGCGGATTCGGTGGCTTGATCCATCCCTGTCAGGCCCAGCGTGAACGACATGTTTTCAGCCCGATGCGTATTGACTGCGCAGTGTCGCCAAGCGGGTTTTCCGCGTCAACGCGCGCGATGCGGCGTTTTGTTACCTTCTGCGTCAGTTTGCTGCGGCTTGTCGACGCTGGTCCGTGCGTAATGCGACGCATGCCGCGAAAATCGATGGCAGCGATCACGTCATGTGCTGATACCGCGTGGGCGACGCCATGCATTCCAACGCGCACTGCTCGCGGCATGTTCGAACGCTTGGCCAAAGATGGGCAGATGGTGGCCCGGATCACGAAAGTGTTTCGCCACGAAAGGCGTCGTTCACGCCAGGATGCTGGTGCCGCGTGGATTCTTCGGCAGATGCGTTTTCAGGAACGCCATCTGATCCGCGAGGATGTTGCGGTTGCTCAGGATGAGGTGTTCGACCCAGCTCGGGCGGTAGGGCACCGCGAGCAGCGGCATCGACGCCTGCTGCGGTGTGCGGCCGCCCTTGCGCGAATTGCAGTGGAAGCAGGCGCAGACGACGTTTTCCCAATGATCGCGACCGCCGCGCGACAGCGGCACCACATGGTCGCGGGTCAACAGTTGGCGGCTGAAATGCTTGCCGCAGTACAGGCACAGATGCTGGTCGCGCGCGAACAGCGCGGTGTTGCTGAGCGCCGGGGTGGGGTCGAGCGCATGCGAGCGGGCGTGGCCGCGCGCGGCCACGATGGGATGCAGTTCCATGACGCTGCGTTCGCCGCTGATGCGGTTGATGCCGCCGTGGACGTTGAGGCAGGGCTCGCCGAGCGTCCATGCGACCGCGCCGCGCGCGTAGAGGCATGCGGCGTCCTGCCAACTGATCCAATTGAGTACGCGGCCATGGGCATCGAGCGAGAGCAGCCGCACCGAATCCAGTCGCGCGGGTGCTGCGTCGGCGATATGTTCGGTCGAAGTCGGGTTGGAGCGGTTTCCGTCGGCGACGGCAAGGGCCGGGGCGGCTTGGATCGCCCGCTGGTGGATCCCGTTCGGGATCAGGCGCAACGCTGGTGTGTCGGCCTCCATATGAGGGCCGAGCATATACCGTTTTGACGACAAGTGCCGCCGCAGGCGAGGGTGCGCCGGCGGCGGTCTTCGATCAGTCCGGGATCACTCGCCGAAGGCGTCGGCGTGGAGGTTCATCAGCGGCGCTGCGCCGCTGGCGATGGACGCGACGTGGGTGCGCGTACGCGGCAGCAGGCGCGCGAAGTAGAAGCGCGCGGTCTCGCGCTTGGCATCCTTGAACGCCTGCGGCTGCGACGAGGCATCGGCGGCGGCGACGCTGCGCGCCCACCAGTAGGCCAGCGCGACGTAGCCAGAATAGAACAGGTAATCCCAGGCCGCGGCGCCGATCTCGTCGGCGTCGCCGACCGCGCGCTGGCCGATCTGTGCGGTCAACTGCGGCCATTCCTGCGCGAGGTCGCGCAGTGGGCCGACGAATTCCGCCAGCGCCGCGTTGTCGCCCTGCGCCTGGCAGAACTCCGCGATCATGCCGAGGAATACCTTCAGGCCGGCGCCCTTGAGCTGCATCGTCTTGCGGCCCATCAGATCCAGCGCCTGGATGCCGGTGGTGCCTTCGTACAGCGTGGTGATGCGGGCGTCGCGCGCCAGCTGTTCCATGCCCCATTCCTGGATGTAGCCGTGGCCGCCGAAGCATTGCAGCGCGTGGTAGGTGCATTCGATGGCCCATTCGGTGATGCAGGCCTTGACGATCGGAGTGAGGAAGCCGAGCAGCGCATCGGCCTGTTCGCGCTCGCCGGCGTCCGTACTTTTGTCGCAGATATCCAGCAACAGGCCGGCCTGGTAACCGAGCAGGCGGCCGCCTTCGATCAGCGCATGCTGCTGACCCAGAAGGCGCT
>JBKJTC010000092.1:0-7643 GCA_046590925.1 Lysobacteraceae bacterium
CGCTTCTCCCACAACCCCATCTTCGCCTGCTTCGACACGCCCTTCTCCCTGCATGAAAGTCATGCAAGGATGCAGCGGTGATGGAGTTCTGAGAATGTGGGGTGGGCGGACGCTTACGATTGCGTGACATCAGCAAGGGGTCGACCCCGATGACACCGAGGACGTCATTCTTCTGATGGAGCTCATCGCGCAGCGGCGCCGCGGCAACCGGCCGGGGCGGATCGAACCTCGCGCGGTCAAACGAAGGCCAAAACCGTATCCACTGCTGACCAAACCGCGCGCAGTTGCTCGCGAAGCGGTAAGAGTCCACGGCCATGCGAAAAAGCTTAAGTAAGTGCCATTCGAACCTGACCCCATTTTTCGACCCCATTTTTCCGACGCATGGCGGTGCGATTGCCATGAGACCGCGATGTACCGGGATTACGTCGACTTCGGGCCTTTAGGCGTGGGATCGTCCTGCGTCGGCGGGGTTTGTGTAGGCGTTTGCGCTGCGAGCTTCTGTTCGATGTGCTGATTGAGCTTCGTCGCGCCTTCGCTGCTTTGTTCGAGCGGACGATTCACCAATTCGCCGACATTGCCCGCTGCGGTTTTTGCCCAAGGTGCATCCAGATCCGGTGTATTCGTCATGCCCACCTTCGTACCATCATCGGTGAACTTCGCGGCACCGATAGTCGTGAGCCCACGCGCAAGCGCTTGTTCAGTCAATGCGCCCGCCAACTGCACACTGTTTTGATCGTGCGGTCGCCCGAGTTTGTCGTCGCGATCATGGACGACATTCAGCAGCGTTGCGAACATCGCGTGGTTGGGGTGCAAAGTATCGTCGAGTTGCAGTGCGCCCCCACGTTGGGGTGCAACCGGTTGTTGCTGATCCCGATTCGGTTCGTAACGGTCGAGATTGCTGTTGTTCGGGCCGGTCAATTGGATGCCAAGTTGACCACTGCGAAATTGCTCGATGACGACACGCTCGCGTAGCGCTTGGTCCGTCGCGGTGTTATCGGTCACTATGAGGCTGCCGTTCTCAGCGACATAAGTGTAACGGCCGTCTTCGCTGAGGTAAGTGTTCGGCGGATCGGTGTCCACGCGCATGCCTCCGGTCAGCACGCGGCCGCCCCAACGCACTTCGCCCTGACCATCGCTGTCGAGCACCGTGTCGCCATTGCCGACAACGTAAGTATCTCGGCCCTGACCGCCCTCCATCCTGTCGCGGCCCTCGCCACCGATCAGGATGTCATTGCCACGGTGGGATCGCAGCGTGTCATCACCGCCGCCGCCAATCAGCAAATCGTTACTGTCGACCTCCCGCGGATTCTGTCCTCGAGTCATTCTCCGAGAATCGATGGTGCTGGCATAGTTCTCATCGACGTCCGCAGTCGTGGTGTTGTAAGACACGGCTCTCAATGCTTCATTGCGCTCGTTCGTTCGACTATTCGGTGTTTCAGTGGGGAACTGACGATCAACCGCATCGCGGTCGCGCAGTTCACGGCCAGGGTCGAGAAATATCGCGGTTGTCGGAAAATCCGCCTCCCGCAACCTGCCGGCCAGATCTGGATTCTCAACGCGCAGATCGGAGAGCAAGCGTTGGCGAGCAGGCTCCAAAGCTTCGGAGATCGTCGGCACTTGCCCATACTCGCGAGTCAAGTCAGGCCAATTTCGGTTTGCAAGTCCGACCGCATCGTGACGCCTATCTGCACGGGTACCGTCAAAATCGACTCCCCACACGCGCTCATTATTCAGGATGTCATCGCGATGCACTTGAAACATGCGATAGACGTTTTTCGCCTCGTCTGAGGTCACGTTTTGTGGATCGTCATAGAGTCCGAAGGCATGTGCTTCCATATTTCTACGCCCTCGGATGCCGAGCTCGATATCGGGATCTGGGTTCGTTCCTCGGCTGTTGTATCGGAGTTGGTACCAAGATTCGGCACGGTCGCCATCCGTAATGGCGTCGTTAAAACCTTGCATATGTGACTGCATCCGCCCGTCACCGCGGTTGTATGTGATCGAGACCACGGCCGCACGCTCATCTGATGGCGGCATGTTCAGACGATCAGCATGACCTTCATATCTGCCGAGACTCACATTTTCGAGAAGGCCGCGCGCTTCGTCTCTTGTAATCTGTCCCGAGAAAGCCAAACCCAACGCTGTTTTCTGCGGTCCTGGCGCGGCATCAATAGCGGCAAGTTGCCGCCTCTCATCTTGCGACAGTTGAACCCCGGCGCGATCCCATTGCGCAAGATTGTCATTCCGGTTGAAGGTATAGCCGAATCCGATCGTCGCCATGCGGTCGCCAGCATCGTAGGCGCCCGCGCGAAAGCCCTCGAAATTCTGGATCATGACGCTGGCGCGCCGGCTGTATTCTTCTTCTGTGCGATCGCGATAGTCAATCGGCATAACAAACTCCGTTTTTTGTCATTGAACTGTCAACGCTCATGGCACCCAATCTGGCCATTGGCACGAAGAAGCGATGTCTTTTTGATACTGCAGCTTCTCCTTCAATTCGACGCGCTCGAGTGTCTTTTCCCCAGGAATGATAGGCGGCTCGTCGTTCAACCCACGAGACACCATCCCAACAAGCTCCCAATGCAGTCGATCCCCATCCATCGACAGTCGCGCCATATAACGAGCGTCGTTTCGAGTGCTCTTGATGATCACCACACCCGCCTTCGGCCCAGCGGTACCCAGAACGGTCGCAGGGTCCGACTCATCGAGACGCGCCAAACCCGGCGTGGCAACGAAATGTTCGCCGCAGATGCGCCCGGTTTTGTCCTGAACGAGATACAGATCGAATGCTCCGCACTGGCGTTTCGTATCGCTTTCGTCGCAAATCTTCACAGACCATGCACCACTGAAATCAGGGTCCGCTTGCTCCACGGCCGGATGGGAAGCGCATGCGGTAAACCCTGTGCTAGCGCAAAGAATGAGTGTTGCGAAAAGAATCCGCTTCATAACTTGAATCCTTGTAATTTTTTCTCAGTTCGACAAGTGGCCGACTTCCAGCAGTTTCAACTGTGCATTGCGGGCTCCATAGTCCTCGATCACGCAGGTTTCTTCCGCAAACCCCACTGCATTGACGCGGCCGAAAACCTGCGTGACGATTGCGCAGTCTGCCGTAACGCACGACAACCACTTTTTTCTGGGACTGATTCAGCAATACCAATGCCTTCGGGTAGCCCGTAGGCTGGGTCATCGACCCAGCATCTTCAAATCGCTGGGTCAATGACCCAGCCTACAACGCCGCAATCGATTCCGCCATGAAGGCGCCAATGGATGGAAGCGGATACGCCTGAAGCTGGATCCCGGCTTTCGCCGGGATGACCGCAAGGGAAAGCTGCCATCAGCGAAAAGAATCAGCGGCTCTTCGCTCGGGTCGTACATCTCACCGCCCCCCACCCCAACCCTCCCCGCACGCGGGGGAGGGAGCAGAGCGGCATCGCTCAGCCGCTGATGATTCGCGATGTTCTCAACCTGATGACACCTCCCTCCTCCGCCGAACGTGCGCGCTCAATGCCCGTGCCTCTCCCCACCTTCCACCATCCGCCCAGCCTGCCGATAAACCTCATACTCCGCCCGATTCAACGCAAAGCCCTCCAAGGCGAAGATCGCACGATTCCGCTCTTCGGCACCTGTCTTCGGGTCGCTGGCGATCGCCAGCAGCATGTCCTTCAACCGATCCGATCGCACGCGCTCCGCTGAGATGCCGCCGATCGCGGCCTGGCGCACGCGCGGGTCGGGGTCCAGCATGGCGCTGTGCAGGGTGTTCTCCAGATCACCGCCGCTGTCCCACTGCGACGACTGCAGGATGCTCGCTGCGCGCACTTCGGGGTCGGGATGCTCGCGCAGGCGGGCGAGTTGGGCGACGAGGGGCGCGGCGTCTTCGGTCGCGACCATGGTCGGCGACAGCATGTCCACCAGTTTCGTGAGCATGGCCGGATCCTGTTCCTGGTCGATCTGACCCACCAGGAAGCCGCGTACTTTCGCGTCGTCCAGAGGGAAAAGCTTGAGCAGTTCGAGCCCTGCCTGCCGTGTGGCCGCGTCGCGGCTCGCGGCCAGTGCGAGCGCGAAGGCCTTCACTTCTTCGTTGGGGTTGGCCTGCAGGATCGCCAGCAGCGCGCCGCGCTTGTCGAGTTCCGTCTCCACGCCATATCGGCGCATCAGCTCCCGCAGATCGGCGTCGCTTGTGCGGGTGCGTCGATGCTGCCCATAGCGCTCGGTTCCACTCGTTCGCGAAGTGTCGCGATCTGTGGCACGCGGAGGAATCGCAGCACCTGCGGCGAGCCCCGCCTTGCCGTCATGCCGACTCAGCAGCGCCCATGCACCGATGATCGCCACAAGCGCAACGGCGGCGAGCAGCGGGAAGCGGAATGAGCGCATGGGCATCCGGTGAGTGTCCTGCCGACGGGTTCGGTGCGATGTCGACGCTGGATGGCCTTTGCCGCCATCCGGCGCCATGCATCATCGCGCCGCGATCAACAATCCGGCGCGACCCGGCCGTCGGACCCGGTGTACGTATAGGCACCCGGAATATAGCGGCCGGTGCCAATGCGGTTCCAGAGCGTGCTGGTGCCGAACGTGCCGGTGATCGACTCCCCGCGGATCTGGCAATAGATGGTCACTGCGCTGCCGTTCGCCAGCGAGCCCACGATCGCATTATTGGTGCTGGGGCCGGAACGCACGTTCAGATTGATGCCGCTGGTGCGGACCGTGCCGCTGGCTTCGCCGACACCGCCCGGGCCGCAATTGCGGCTGGTGTAGTTCTGCTTCGCGTAGTACGGGATGGCGCTGCCGTTCCAGACGATCTTGCGCACCGAACCGCTATAGCGCTGTTCGTAGTGCAGGTGCACGCCGATGCTCGCGGTGGCGCTGGTATTGCCCACCGTGCCGATCCGCTGGCCCTTGCCGACCGTGGCGCCGCGCGACACCGACCGCGACTGCAGATGCGCGTACAGCGTTTCCCAGCCGCCGCCGTGACTGATGATGATGTAGTTGCCGTAACCGCTGGTGGTGGAATACGCCGAGGTGCTGACCGTGCCGCCCGCGGAAGCCACGACAATATCGCCGAGGTCGTCGGCGCGGTTGAGGTCGACGGCGTACAGTGGGTTGTGCCCGCTCCAGGTGGACCCGGTCCACACCTGATTGCACGGGAACGGCATCTGGAAATCGGGCGCGGCCTGCGCCGATTGGGCGGCGGCAGCCAGCAGGAAAAACACGGCGCAGCCAAACTTGATTCTGGAACGGATACTCATGTGATCGCCTCCATTGCGTTGAAGATCCGCGGATACGGACCTGTAGTGTCGTGTCCATGACGCGCGGATCGGCAAGGGCCTGCGATACGCATTCGCATCGTTGCGCATCCGTCGGGATCCTGCGAAAAAAATGCCGACGCACCGGCCGCATCGGCGTGACCGCGGATGCGATGGGCTGTGCTGTGCTGTTACCGGGCGGTTACCGGAATCTCCTTGAAGCTGCGTACCGACGTCGGCAGGCATGATCGTTCGCACGACATGATCTTTCGCACGACGACAGTCGTTATGCCGGTATCGGGCGGGATAGTCAACCGGAGGGAAACCGGAGTCGGAGCGGACGTTTCCTGCGATGCATCGCGACTCCGGTCGATGGCGCGGCATGCACTCGTCGGGCAGCATGGATCATCCTTCGCAACGACGATGCATGACGCTTCGCTTGTGCACCCTTCGACGACGTATGCGCTGTTGTCCCTGATCCGTCAGTACGCGCCCATGAAGTCTTTCTTGCCGATCTCCACACCGTTGTGGCGCAGCAGGTCGTATCCCGTGGTGACATGGAAAAAGAACTGCGGCAACCCATACGCCAGCAGATAGGCCTGGCCGCCGATGCTGCGTTCCTTCGGCGTGCCGGGGCGCAACACGATCTCTCGCGTGTCGCTGCCTTCGAATCGCGCCGCGTCCAGTCCACCGATGAAGGCCAACGTCGCGGCGATCCGCTGCTGCAGGTCGGCGAACGTCTGGTCGCCGATCTCGTAGGCCGGCACATCCGCGCCCGCAAGCCGCGCCGACACGCTGGTGGCGAAATCGCAGGCGATCTGCACCTGCCGCGCCAACGGGAACATGTCGGGAAACAGTCGCGCTTGCAGCAGCGCCGCGGGTTCGATCTTGCGCTCGGCGGCATGGGTTTCAGCCTTGGCCAGCACGCCGGCAAGCGCTGTGAGCATCTGCTGGAACACGGGAACGGACGCGGTGTGCATCGAGAGGGACATGAGGAATTCCAGAGAGTGACAGGTTGATTGCCTGCATCATATCGCGGGGATCACCGATCGACCGGAGACGCCGTATCGATAACCTCCAGGCAGATCCCAGGCAGATCGCAGGCAGATCGGGACACCCACAATGTCATCTCTCAAGCCATGGGGGCGATTCGCTTTCGCTCGCACCACGACCGCAATGGTGCCTGACATGTGTAGTAGCGTGCCCGCCGGGGAGTTTGCGGAGTCGACGAATGGATGCGACAGGCGGGAAACTGACGGTCGGCTGGGTGCCGATCCTGTTATGGCTGTCCGGCGGGATCGTGGTCTTTTCGGGGATCATGCGACTCGCGATCACCGGGCAAGCCTTGACCACGGGTCAGCCGGTCGACGACCCGGTCTTCATGATCTATATGCATCAGCCCTGGCTGCCGGCGATCCACATCCTGGCGGGAACAGTATTCATGCTGCTGGGGCCGCTGCAGTTCATCCCGTCCATCCGTCGCCATTGGCCGAAGATGCATCGGGTGACGGGGCGCGTCTTCCTCGTCTGCGGGTTGATCGCCGCAGCCACCGGGCTGGGGGTGGAGTTCACGTTTCCGCTGCGCGGCGGCTACGCCAAACGTGCGGCGATGGTGCTGTTTGCGCTGGCGATGCTGGTTGCCCTGGTGCTCGCCTGGCGGGCGGCGGTACGGCGCCGGATCGATCTGCATCGCGCATGGGTGGTCCGTGCTTACGCGATCAGCCTGGCGTTATCCACGACGCGCCTGTATTTCATTCCCGCCTACCTGATGTACGGCAACCCCAGCCAGTTCGAGGCGACGACGGTGACCTGGGCCGGATTCTGTATCAACTGCCTCGTGACCGAATGGATCGTTCGGCGTTCGCGCCGGACGCAGAAAGAAAAACCGGAAAAACCGCGGTCGGAGCCGGTGCCGGTCAGTTAAACCATCTTTGCCGTGCGTAGAGCTGCCTTCAGGCCGCTGAAGCTTTTGCCGGGAGCGATCAGCGGCCTGAAGGCCGCTCTACAAAAGCGGAATCGCACGAATACAAAAAAGCTAGTCTGGCATCAGGGTCGTAGGGCGGGTCTTGCACCCGCCGCTCTTCTCGCCGCCCCAAAGCGAATATGTCTGCACGCGTTCCCGAACAGATCGCTCGTCGTTTGGCACGGCGTATCGCCTCGTTCAATCGGCGGGTGCAAGACCCGCCTTACGAATTGGTCGCAGGCGCTGCTTGCGGGCGCATCGAAAATCTGCCCGCAAGCAGCGACCCGACAACATTCAGCAACCGTAGAAATTACACAGCGGAACAAAATTGGCGGTACTGAAACGCGGTCCGACGAAGGTCGTGCCAAACCCACCGGGGTAAGGGCCACTGGTAACGCCGGTCACGAAATTGTGCGTGCTGCTGCTCGAATACGGGTGAT
>JBKJTC010000099.1:0-4668 GCA_046590925.1 Lysobacteraceae bacterium
TGGCGAGCGTGAGCCAGTCGGCGAGATGGAAATCCCGGAACATCGAGAAGTGACGCTGACCCAGATATCGCGGCTTCATGCCCACCTCTTGCGACTCGACGACCGCCAGCGTGCCAAACGCGCCCGCCGGGGGCAAGCCCGGCGAGCGATCGATCAATGCCCGATCAACGCCCGGGAATCGCCAGATGGTCCGCCGTCAGCGGTTTGCCGGCGCGCGGCACGGTCTGGATGATGGCGTCGCGCACATCCAATCGTGCCGGTTTGCCCCCATCGGCTTCGAGCATGGACAAGGTGCGATCCAGTGCGGTGTAGACATAGGGCAGCATCGGCAGATAGCGCGCGCCGTAGTCCGGCAGCCCCAGGAACGCATCGAAATGCTGGGCATTACGCACCTGCCAGAAGCGCACATCGCGGCCCGCGGCGCGGGCCTTGGCGACGTAGGGCGCGCTGGTGAAGGCCATCGGGATCAGGCCGTCGTCGGTGCCGTGGATCACGATCACCGGCAGACCTTCGCTCGGCAGCCCTGCCCGGGTTTCGGCGATGCCCCTGCGGACGCGGTCGGCGTCGGCGGACGCGCCGCGCCAGAGATCGCGCAGACACTGCAGGCGGGTGGCGGCGGGATCGACCTTCGCCACGTCATCGACGATCGCCACGCCGGCGCCCGGCGGAATGCCGCTGGCGTCGCTCCACCACGCCGCGCGTTCCTGCGCCGTGGCGGCGCGCGCGGTCGCATCCGCATTCAACGCCGCATAGGAAAAGCCGCAGGGATGTTCGCCCACGCCGTAGCGCCCGTAGGCAGATGCGTACGCGACCGCCACCGCGCGCCACAGATCGAAACCGACGCTCAGCGCGCCGGCGCGCAGGGCCTCGTCGGTCCAACCTTCCGCGCGCATCCGCGCCTGGGCGTCGCGCGCCTGCGCATCGGCATCCGCGCCTTCGATCAGACCCGCCGCCTGCAGGGCCGCGCAGCGCTGCGCCCAGACGGTGCGCGCCGTGGCCTGCAGCGGCGGCTGCGGCAGGTTCTCCATCGCCAGCAATGCGCAGGGCATCAGCAGTGCGGCTTCGGTGGTGTAGTCGTACAAGGCGCGGCCGCCATGGCCTTCGACCAGCACGCTGGGTTCGCCAGCGACGACCGCATCCAACCAGCTTTCATCCGGCGCGCTGCCTTCCAGCTCCGCCGCACGCAGTACCGCACCGCCGCCGTTGGAAATGCCGACCGCGATGGTGCGGGTGTTTGCGAAAGTGAAGGGTGCGTCTTCGGGGAACGCGCGATTCAGCGCCTCCAGCCCGAACTCGGCCGCCTGGCGGACGTGGCGGCCCCAGTCGGCTTCCGGATTGTCCTGCGAATGCGCATGTTTGAAGGCGACGCCGGATAGCGTGCCCGGCACCTCTGGCGCGAAGGCCAGGTCGTCGCCCTGCCCGGCCGTGCCCGCCGTGCCATCGGCGCGCGCGCCGCTGCGGGTATCGAGATCGAAATAATCGGTGCCGGTGCCCTTGTCGGTGTAGGCCACGGCGCAGCCTTTCGGCAGGCCCCAGGCGCCGGCCACTGCGATCGCGCCATAGACGCCGCGCGAACCCGACGACGGCGCCACCAGCAGGCAGCGGCGCTTGCGGTCGAAGCCGTCCGGCACCTGCGCCAATACGCGATGCGGATGACGCGCGCCCGACACGGTCGCGAACGCCGAGAACTCGCGGCCCGGCACGGTCGCGGTGCTGCCGTAGACCTCACCGTAGCCGCCACCCGGTGCGAGATCCGCGATGCCGCGCCAGTTGCTCCAGATCGCGCGTCGGCGCAGTTCGATCGCGGTGGGCGCAGCCGCGTCAAGGAATGCCGGCGGCGTGAGGCTGCGCAATCCCGCAAGGCCGAGGCCCGCGGTCAGCAGATCATCGCCGTCGCGATGGGTGGTCGCGCGCTCGGCGCTGAACATGGTCGATTCCCGGTTTTTGACATCTCCCGAGGTACGCGGGCCTGTGGCGCAAGCGGCCATGGACAACACCAGCGCCAGGGGCATGGACAACCGGAACGCGGAACGGAGCGATATCGTGGTCATAACTCCGCACCGTAGCAGCCGGCCGATGTCGCAGCATCGTACTTTGGTACCAGATCGCATGCGTATCGCCGACGTACGGGCCGCTCCGCGCCCTGCTAGGCTTGACGACGAGACGCGCGCCGCGCACGGAACGATACCCACACCACCATGCCGCCATCCTCATGCCGCAACTGCTGATCGCCGACGACCACCCGCTGTTCCGCGCCGCGCTCCGCGGCGCGGCGGCCGAAGCCGTCGCGGATGTCGGCACCTGCGAGGCAGCGTCGCTGGACGAAGTGCTGGCCATTCTCGAAGCGCGCCCGGATATCGACCTCGTGCTGCTGGATCTGCACATGCCCGGCAATCACGGCCTCGCCGGACTCGCGGCGATCCGCGCCCAGTATCCGGCGGTGGCGGTGGCATTGGTGTCTGCGAACGAAGACCCGCAGATCATCCGCCGCGCGCTGGATCACGGCGCCGCCGGCTACATCCCCAAAAGCGCGGGTCTGGAAGAACTGCGCGACGCCATCCGCACCGTGCTGGGCTGCGAGGAATGGCTGCCGCCCGCACTGCGCCCCGCCGTGGCCCGCGCCCGCTCCGCGCCCGGCGACGCCGATCTCGCCGCCCGCCTCGCCAGCCTCACCCCGCAGCAGTTCCGCGTGCTCGCGCTCGTCGCCCAGGGCCTGCTCAACAAACAGATCGCCGACCGCCTCGACGTGCAGGAGCGCACCATCAAGGCGCACCTCAGCGCGATCTTCGAGAAACTCGGCGCGCGCAATCGGACGCAGGCCAGTGTGATTCTGCGGGAGTTGGAGATTAGTGATCCGGCTAGGCAGACTGGTGAGTAGTCGGCATGTTGCAGTTATTAACTGCTTTCTGATATCAACCTAGTTTCATCACATATAGTCTGCTAGACAGCGAGGGGAGATCATCGCATGTCATCCAACCTAGACCGCTACAAGATGGACTTCGAACGGCTTCTGCGCGATGCGGTGCTTATTGAGCAGTCCTTTGCCCACAGCTGCCACGGAAAGGAATACGAAGATGCTGTTCTGAAGTCCTGCAAAAGCGACAAGGACGCAGCCAAGAAGCATATGGATGCGTTGCCCAGCTTCAGCACTGCGTACCAATCCTGGTACTCGGAGTGCTTAGCGCTCATTAAGCAACTTTTGCCAGATCGCTTGAATGACTTCATACGCCTGTATGAAAAGCCAAAAGGGCGAAAAGACATTGGCTTCGAGAACTACCGCATTGAAGACGCACTACAAGGACTGAGAGTCACGCGCTACGGCCACGAAGTTATTGCAGACTCCAAAGCGGCAATGCCGCACCTGCAGCAGCAAATTGCAATCCTAAAGTCGATCAAGAACAGATTTGAAAGCTCGCTCTTTGATATTCGCCAGCTGGTGCAAGCGGACCTACTGGACTCCGAACTCGATGCTGCAAGAGAACTATTGAAACACAAGTTCATGCGGGCAGCTGGGGCGGTGTCGGGCGTCGTTCTTGAAAAGCATCTGCATGAGGTGTGCGTGGCGCACAACATTAAGCTCACGAAAAAGCACCCTACCATTGCCGATCTCAACGATGCGCTTAAGAACGCCGACGTCATTGAAACCCCTCAATGGAGGTTTCACCAACACCTCGGCGATATAAGGAACCTCTGTGACCACAACAAGAAGACCGAACCAACCGTGGCGGAAGTCAGCGACCTGATTGAGGGCGTGGCAAAAGTCACAAAAACAGTGTTCTAGTCGCTGCCTAACAATTCGCTCAAACCGACCCCGCATCGTGGCGTCGGCCACGTGCTTGCGCTATACGCTAGGGCGCGTCCGTCACCCCGCTGTGGGGCGGCTTAACTCAGGCGTTATACGCCATGTCAGGCTTGGAGGCCACATTGAACATATACAACGACTTCTTCCGTGGAATGACACCAGAAGAATGGGAGTTTTTCGCAATTGATTTTCTTAGCTCTATTGGCTACGGCGTCTTAAGATTTCCATCAAGAGGACCGGATGGTGGCAGAGATGGGCTCGTCTCTTTAAACAAAAAAAATTATTTGGTTAGCTGCAAGCATTACATACAGTCCGGAAAAGCTGTCGGCGTTAACGATGAACTTTCTATTTTAGACAGAGCAAGACAGAACCAATCCCAAGGCTTTATAGGCTTTTATTCAACCGTGTTAAGTACAGCACTAGATGAGAGGTTCATCAAACTTACAGAAGATGGCTTTGAATGCACACCCTATGATGGAAATAGAATATCTAACTATCTACCGAAAATATCGAGTCAAGTTCTACAAAAATACGGATTACCTAACAAGATATCGTGTGTACTCAACGTCAATCTTCATGATTATTCACCATTGCCTTGCCTTGGTTGCGGTGTTGATATACTCAACGAAAGAATGATTAACAGATCTATGGCTCTTCTATGCCAGGAAGAAAATGGCGACTTAGAATATCTATATGGATGCAAACGGTGCTTAGGTGAAATTATCGATAGCGGGTGGATTTGCTTATATCGTAAGCGTCCGCCCACCCCACATTCTCAGGACTCCATCACCGCTGCATCCTTGCATGACTTTCATGCAGGGAGAAGGGCGTGTCGAAGCAGGCGAAGATGGGGTTGTGGGAGAAGC
>JBKJTC010000306.1:0-3516 GCA_046590925.1 Lysobacteraceae bacterium
GCGATCGTCGGCATGGCCGCGCGTTTGCCGAAGGCCACGAATGTCGTCGATGCAGTCGCGGCCCCGGGTCAGATTCTCCCAGAGCTCGTCGGCATTCGTGGCCTTCGGCAAACGCGCGGCCATGCCGACGATCGCGATGTCCATATCGATCTGCATCGGGATGTCGGATGCGCGCGGTGCGCCGACCCCGGCGGCAAGCGAGCTGTCCGCCGCATGCGGCTCCGAGGCGTGCGGCGCTGAAGCGTGCATCACTGTCTGCGGCTGTTGCATGGCAGAACCCTGCGCATCGCCTGTGGACGGCGCTGCGACGCTCTGCGGCGACAGCAGTCGATGAAGCGCGAGCCGGACGTTGAGATTGCCCGCGCCTTCGGCGGCGCTGAGGTCGGGAATATTGACGATGTCCGCGAACGCATTCACCAGCAGGTCGCCCAGCCGCTTTACCTCGTCGGCCTTGAGGCCTACGGGAATGGCCAGCCTGACCAGCTGATTGAGCGAGGTGTTCTGCTGCATGCCGACGCTATGCGCGCCGGCACGGATGCCCGTCGCCAGATAGAGCCATGCCGCGAACGATGCGACCGGTGCGACGAGATCGCGAAACGCCGGAATCCGCTTGACGTCGATCAACACGCAGTGGGCCAACGCCGGACGCACGACAGGCACAGACCGTTCCGCGAGACGCAATCCCAGCGCACGCACCGCATCGACGCGGCGACGGACCTGGGTCTCGATGTAGCCGCGGTTCTGCAGCGATGCCGCAATGCATTTCTTTTCGGTGACGTCCAGCGCTTTGCCGCCGCGCTGTTGCAACGCCTGCAGCCGGTCGTGCAGCGCCTGATCGTTGGTTGCGATCAGTCCGCCCTTGTTGACGCAGAAATCCTTGGCCAGACTGGTGACCACCGCATCGCCCTGCGACAGCAGCGCTTCGACGACCTGCCACAGCGAGGCATCGCGCCACTCGGGGTCGCGCTCAAGAACGACCAGCGCGTTTTCCAGCACGCGGGTGGCGTCGAGCACCAGCGGAACGCCGTGCTTCTGCAGCAGCGCCTTCACCTGCTTGAGGTGCGTCAGCGACACCGCGCCGCCGCCGCCGGCATTGTCGGTCAGCTCGATGCAGACATAGCCGATCTGCGCCGCGTGCGCTTCGATCTCGGTCTGCAGCGCGGACAGGTCGATATTGCCCTTGAAGGGTTCATCGGACTGCAGGTCGAATACTGTCGCCACCGGCAATTCCAGCGGCGAAAAACCCTTGTCGATCTGATGGTAGATGGTGCTGGGAAACAGAATGTTCTGCGGTACCCGGCCCTTCTTTTCCCAGGCCTGGCAGAACAGGTCTTCGGCGGCGCGTCCGGATTCGGTCAGCGTGAAATGCGCGAACGGAAACACGCGGCGCAGACTGGCGTTCACGTCGATCGGCCGCTGGATCTGCGCGAACAGGGTGGCCATCTGCTTGTCGATGGCGGGCAGCTGCAGCTGTGCCCAGGAATCGGTCTTCAGGTCGAAATCGACCTGTGCTGCGGCGAGATTCTGCGGATTGAAACCGGCCGCTTCCAGCGCATGCCAGCGCGGCGTGGAGGCGATGTCGGCCGTGACCGCCGGTGCGGGCGAAGTCGCCGCGATGCCAGTCGCTGGCGCCGATGCGGGCGCGGTCGACGCATCGTTCGCAGGCGGCTCGTCGCTGTCCGCGGTCGACGGATCGGCGATCATCAGGATGATGTCGAGGATATTGTCCGCCTTGCCCGCGTCGACCGCGCGGCACAGGAAAATATCCTTGCTTTCCGGACGGAACTTGTTCTTGAACTGCAGGTTGCCCGCGTCGTTGAAGATGTTCTGCTGACGCAGATCCTCGAGGATGCTTTCGATCGCGGGATCCGCGTCGGGCGAATCGCCCAGTTTGCAGCCGTAAGTGCCACCGAGGCTGAAGACGCCGCAGCCTTCGTCGCGCAGGGTCTGCATGATGTTGACGATCGCGAATTCCAGGCCGCCCAGCGGCATGTCGGGCCCGTAGAATTCGAGATCCATCAGATAGCCCACGCCGGCCGCGAGCGGCGAGACCAGGATCGCGTTCTGCAGCACATCGTCGACGTAGCTCAGGAACAGCCGATGCTCGCGATCCAGCGTGCCGGCCAGGATTTCGGCTTTGACGATGTGGATCAGCGGATTGACCATCGTGCGCGACGCGCACCATTGGTCGATGATCGCGGCGACCGCTTCGGCGGTCTTCGGATCGCTGCCGCAGATGTACTCTTCAGTACGGCAGGCGCCAGCATTCGCGAACTTGGACACCAGATAGCGCAGGCGGCGCATCTTCTGGCCTTCCAGCGTGAACGACGCCAGGTCGGTCACACGCTGCATCACCCCGAACGGCGTCGCGGAGAACGCTTTGCCGCACAGCGCAGGCAGGCGGTCTTCGACGAACAGATTGAACTGCAGGCCGTGCGCATCGCAGTACCGGTACAACTGCTCGGCGAGCGGCACGAAATGTTCTTCCGGGCCGGTATAACCGTAGGCGAGCAGGATGCCCCTGCCCTTGCCGCAGTTGAAATAACCGCGCTGCTCATCCCCGAAGAACAGCAGCGGCGCGATCATCGCGGTACCGCGTGACACCGAGGATTCGTTTTTGTACTGGTGGAAAATCTCTGCCCGGCGCTGGCTGAGCTGCGGATAGCGGTCCAGATGCCGCAGCGCGACCATCTTCGGCAAAGGCGGGGCGACGACGGCGACAGCGGCCGGGGCGATCGCGGCAGCAGGCACGGCCTGAGCAAGTCCTGCCTGCGCAGGCGCAGCGTGCGGTCGCGGGGGCTCCGCCTGCATCGCCGGCGCGCGCGAGGGCGGCGGAGCGTCCCCGAACTTGCGCATCAGCACGTCGGCATGCGCCTTGACGAAATAGCGGGCGAGATCGCGAACGTTGAAGTTCTCGAACAGAAGCGTCTTCGGCAACGTGCCGAAGTCCTGTTCGAGGCGCTTGAGTATCTTCAGGATCAGGAAGGAGTTGACGCCGAGTTCGCCGAACGGCGTTTCCGCATCGAAGACCAACGACGCATCCGCCGCTTCGCAGATCAGCGATTTCAGATAGTTCTCGGTGCGCTCATGCAGGGTATCGTGGTCCATCATCGGTCGGCAGCCCTTGCGTTCCATCCCCGGCGCCAAGTCTTTTGGACGCCACGTCGAATCATAGTCACTTGAAGATCGAGTAACAACTCGAATAACGGAAATTCCATGGGAATTCCGGTGTTTTTCCGCGAAACGAGGTCCGCGCCGCGCCGTCGCGCGGCCGCATAGCCGCCTCCGCCCGCGATGCTTCCCGAATACAGGTCAGATTTCGACAACGATCTTTCCGCACGCATGGCCTTTCTCCAGATGACGGATGGCATCGACAGCGTCCCCAAGCGGGTAACGCCTATCGATGACCGGGCGAAACGCCCTTTGCTCGAGCAATCCGGCGAGCGTCGCCAGATCCTCGGACGTGTAGGTTTTCGACACCACAATCCAATGATGTTCGCGGTCGACGAGAGGCAT
>JBKJTC010000209.1:0-5309 GCA_046590925.1 Lysobacteraceae bacterium
CCGATGGTGACCTGCGCGGAAAACATGTCGGCGCCGGTCTGCATCGCGCGGTAGCGGGCGCAGTGCAGGCTTTCGATGGTGATGCCCTGGCGGTCGAAGAAATCCGCCAGCTGATACAGGATGCCGGGCTTGTCGGCAGCCACTACTTCGACGATGTACGGAAGCAGGTTCGACTGCACCGGTTTCGGGCCGGTGCGGTACCAGATCAGTTTGATGCCTTCCTCGCGCTCCAGCCGGGTGAGCATGGCTTCGAGTTTGGCGATGGCGTCCCAGGGGCCGACGGCGAGCGCGGTGACCGAGACGTCGCGGCCGACGGTGGACAGGCGCGAGTCGACGAGATTGCAGCCGCTGTCGGCGATCCGCCGGGTCACCAGCAACAGCGGCGACTGCGGATGGGTCGTGTAGGCGTTGATCAGCAGGTAATTCTCGTTCGGCGCTGGTCTGGCGGTGGCGGTAACAGATTCGGTCAAGGTGAGGTCCGCGGCGAGGGAGGTGTTGAGAGTGGGTCCAGGGAGCACGATTCCGACCAGCGCGACCCGGGGAGATTGTTCCAGCCGGTCCATTCTAACGAGTCGCGCCGGCAGGATCGTTGCTGCGAAGTCGGGTCGCGCCGCGCGCGGTCCAGACTGCGGGCAGCATACTGGGCCGTGGTTTCGACCCGCAAGCAAACTCGATGACGCGTGCTGCCGGTCGGGTCCGCACGCGCTTGAGCGGACACAGGTCGGGGTGCAAGCCGTTGATTTCAATGGTGGAGGAGATTCAAGATCACGTGCCGCCCCGGCGCTTTCGATCACCGTGCCTCGCTCACGAAGGATGGAGTGTTCAGACCTTCCCAAGTAACATCCGGCTGCTACGACCCGGCCCCGGCCGCGTCGCCCCTCCAGAACCATCCGTCATTCCAAGGCATTCGCGTGCATCTGTCCGGCAGTATCACTGCGCTGGCGACGCCCTTCACGGCGTCCGGCGATCTCGTTGGCGAACTCGACCTCCAGGCCTGGGACCGTCTGCTCCAGTCGCAGATCGATGCCGGCACCGAGGGCGTGGTGGTCGCCGGCTCCACCGGCGAGGCCAATGCCCTCGACGACGATGAGTACGAGGCGCTGCTGCGCCGTGCGATGGCGTTGGTGGCCGGGCGCATTCCCGTGCTGGCCGGCACCGGGTTGCCGAATACCGCGAAAACCATCGCGCTGACCCGCCGTGCCGCCGCCTGCGGCGCCGCTGCCGCGCTGGTGGTCACCCCTGCGTATGTCCGCCCGACCCAGCCGGGCCTGATCGCGCATTACCGCGCGGTGGCCGACGACGGCGCGCTGCCGGTGGTCCTTTATAACGTTCCCGGCCGTACCGGCTGCGACCTGCTGCCGGCGACCGTCGCCGAGCTGGCGTCGCATCCGCGGATCGTCGCGATCAAGGAAGCCCGCGTCGAGCCCGAACGAATGGCCGAACTGCTGTCCCTGCGCTCACCCTCGTTCGCAGTGCTGTCCGGCGACGACCCTACCGCCGCCCGCGCCATGCTCGCCGGCGCCGACGGCCTGATTTCCGTGGCCTCGAACGCGCTGCCGGCGGCGATGCGCCGGCTCTGCGATCTGGCCCGCGGCGGTCGCCGTGCGGAAGCCGAAGCCCTCGATGCCGAACTGCAGCCGATCTTCGATTTCATGGGCATCGAACCCAATCCGATTCCGGTCAAGGCGATCCTCGCCCGCCAGGGCTACGGTCGCGGCCTGCGCCTGCCGCTCACCGATCTGTCCGCAGCCCACACCTCGACGGCCGACGCCATCGCCGCCCGCATCGCCGGGATCGAGCGCGCGTTCGCCATGCCCGCCGATCGCATCGCCCACGCAGGCTGAGCGCCGGAACATCCACGCCGCATTTCGTTCATCCGGCCTCGCGCCCGCACCGTTTTCTCCAGGAGACCCCATGTCACCGATCCGTTCGAACCTCCGTCATGCCCTCTCCCGCGCCACGATGGCCGCGATCGTCGTCGCGATGTCCGTTGCCGTCCTCGGCACGTCGGGCTGCAGCTGGTTCCGCAAGAAGGACTATTACTCGCTGGACACCGACAAACGCCCGCTGGAATTCCCGCCGGCGTTCGATGCCGCCGAGGCCGAGCGGAGTCTCGCCACGACCGCCAGCGGTTCGGTGACGCGTTCTTCGCTGCCTTCGGGCGATCCTTCGGCGCGCGCGCTGGCGTTTACCGTCGCCGGCGACCGCGCCGCCACGTTCTCGCGGGTCGGCGAAGCGCTCGCGGCCACGCCGGGGCTGACCATCGCCAGCCGCGCGCAGCTGCTGGGCGCGTTCGATGTCGACTACGAAGGGCAGAAGTTCCTGGTCCGCATCACCGAAGCCGAGGGTCGCAGCACCGTGTCGGCCGTCGATCCGCGCGGCCTGCCGGCCGACAACGACAGCGCCGCGAAGCTCATGACCGCGATGAGGACGGCGCTCGGCGGCAACTGACGCCAGCGCATCCACGGAAAGCGAAACGGGCACCGCGAGGTGCCCGTTTCCGTTTGCGAAGACCGCGAAGATTCCGCCGGCCCAGCGCTCTGCAGATCAGCCCGCAGCAGGGTCGGCTTGCAGGATCAGCGCTCCAGCAGCGGCAGCTTGTCCGGCTTGTCTTCCCAGTCCTTGGCGTCCGCCATCGCATCCTTGCGGGTGGTGATGACCGGCCAGGACGCCGCCAGCTCTTTGTTGAGGGCGACGAAGGCTTCCTGCCCGGCCGGCACATCGTCTTCCGGATAGATCGCGTTGATCGGACATTCCGGCTCGCACAGCGTGCAGTCGATGCACTCGTCCGGATCGATCACCAGGAAGTTCGGGCCTTCGTGGAAACAATCGACCGGGCAGACTTCGACGCAGTCGGTGTACTTGCACTTGATGCAGTTTTCTGTGACGACGAAAGGCATGGTTCGACCCGGAAGGCGAGGAGCGGCAAGTGTAAAGCGAGGCGGGCGCAAGGAGAAACCGGTCGCGGCCCTGCGTCCGCCGCCGCGACCCGTGAGGAGCGGAAGCCGCCGGACGAAGGCAAAAAAAGCCTGCGTTTTCGACGCAGGCTTCGGTTTGGCGCTCCCTACGGGATTCGAACCCGTGTTTTAGCCTTGAGAGGGCCACGTCCTGGGCCTCTAGACGAAGGGAGCATGAAACTTCGCTTGAGATATCGCATTTTTCGGTGAGCCGGCAAAGCCGTGTTCGACGGCCGGTAGGCGTGGCCGAACGGACGATGCCGACAGGCTGTTAGTATAGCGGGTCAACCGGCGTCGTGACCAATTCCGGCCCGCCGTGCACATCACTCTCCGAGCGCCGATGACCGACCCTTCATTCCTGCCCACCGCACCGCGCACCATTCCCCGCGACCAGCACGCGATTTCGCGCAAGGACATCAGTCCCAGCGCGCTGCGCGTGCTGTATCGGCTGCATGAAGCCGGATACGGCGCCTATCTCGTCGGCGGTGCGGTACGCGACCTGCTGTTGGGCGAGCATCCGAAGGATTTCGACGTGGCCACCGACGCCACGGCAGAACAGGTCAAGCATCTGTTCCGCAATTGCCGCCTGATCGGCCGCCGGTTCCGGCTGGCGCATGTGGTCTACGGCCGCGAGATCATCGAGGTGGCGACGTTCCGCGCCAACACCGACGATGGCAGCGGCGACCGCGAGCAGGATGTGGAAGGCCGGGTGCTGCGCGACAACGTCTACGGCACCATCGAGGACGATGCCGTGCGCCGCGATTTCACCGCGAATGCGCTGTATTACGCGATCGCCGATTTCTCGGTGCGCGATTATCTCGGCGGCTTCGAGGACGTCAACAATCGGGTGATGAAGCTGATCGGCGACCCCGAGACGCGCTACCGCGAAGACCCGGTGCGCATGCTGCGCGCGGTGCGGCTGGCGGCGAAACTGCGCTTCGGCATCGATCCGCCCAGCGCCGATCTTATTCCCAGGCTGGCGCCGCTGCTGAAGGAAGCCTCGTCCGCGCGCCTGTTCGAAGAATGCCTGAAGCTGTTCCTGTCCGGCCATGCCGAGGCCAGCTTCCTCGGCCTCGAAGCCCACGGCCTGCTGCCGGCGCTGCTGCCGGAGACCGCGGTCGCGCTGGCTTCGAACCGCAACGGTGCGCTGCGACGGATGCTGCTGGAAGGTCTCCGCGCCACCGACACCCGCATCGCTGCCGAGGAACCGGTATCGCCCGCGTTCCTGTTCGCGCTGCTGCTGTGGCCCGCGTATTGCCGCACCCTGGCGATGTTGCAGGCGCAGGGCATGCACGTCGCCGAAGCCGAACGCCACGCCGCTGACCGCGTCACCGTGCATCAACTCGATACCGTGGCCCTGCCGCGCAGATTCTCGCTGCCGATGCAGGAAATCTGGCTGATGCAGTCGCGGTTCTCGCAGCGTCAGCGCAAACGCGCGGTGCGGATGCTGGC
Organism: Lysobacteraceae bacterium; assembly: GCA_046590925.1. Lineage (GTDB taxonomy): Bacteria > Pseudomonadota > Gammaproteobacteria > Xanthomonadales > Xanthomonadaceae > Lysobacter_I. Next base: position 4,410 of record JBKJTC010000209.1, read on the forward strand.
CCACCCGCGGTTCCGCGCCGCTTACGATTTCCTGCTGCTGCGGCAAGTCGCTTCCGACAGCCACGCCGAAGACATTGCGTTCTGGGCCGAAGCCCAGCACGACCCCGAACACGCGCTGGCGGTGGCCGCACTGCGTCCGGCGCTGGCCGAAGAGGAGGCCGCAGCGGAAGCGCGCGGTCCGCGTCGTCGCCGTCGTCGCCGTCCGGCGGCTGTCGGGCATTGATTTCCCCTGACGCCGCACCCGCGGTCGCGACGCGACGCGACCCGGTGGTCGCCTATGTGGGGCTTGGCGGCAATGTCGGTGAAAGCGTCGGCGTGCTGCGCGCGGCGGTGCATCGGCTGATGACCGTTCCCCGCAGCCGTCTGCTTGCGGTGTCGCGCTTCTACCGCACGCCGGCCTGGGGCCAGACCGATCAGGCCGACTTCGTCAATGCCGTCGCTGCCCTCAAGACCGCGTTGCCGCCGAGGGTGCTGCTGGACGAACTGTTGAGCATCGAACGCGATTTCGGTCGCGAGCGCGCCGCGGACGGCAGCGGCCGCTGGGGTCCGCGGACCCTGGACCTCGATATCCTGCTGTACGGCGACGATCAGGTGGACTTGCCCGGCCTGCGCCTGCCGCACCCGCACCTGCACGAACGCGCGTTCGCGCTGATGCCGCTGCTCGATCTGGTCGACGACATCGAGATCCCGGGCCGCGGTAGCGCCCGGCGGGCGCTCGGCAGCGCCGAACGGGGCGGAATCGCCCTGCTGCCGGAACGCTGAAACGCCGGAAAGCGTCCGCCGCACCTGCTAGGCTTAGCGCCCTCCGGCCTCTTCCCCCGGCCCAATCCTGGATGCACATGGCCATTCGAGAAGACAAGCCCTGGACCGTGCCGGCGCTGGCGGATGCCAAGCGCGACG
>JBKJTC010000067.1:0-3520 GCA_046590925.1 Lysobacteraceae bacterium
GTCGCGATCACCGATTTGTCGAGCTTGAAACTGGGGATGCCGAACTGCAGCAGGCCGCCGATCTGCTCATAGCGGTCGAACACCACCGCCTGCACGCCGGCGCGTGCGAGGCGGTCGGCGCAGGCGAGACCCGCGGGGCCGGCGCCGACGATGGCGACGCGCTTGCCGGTGGGCTGCGCGGTGGACACGTTGGGGTTCCAGCCTTCGGCCAGCGCCTTGTCGACGATGTATTTCTCGACCGCGCCGATGGTGACCGCGCCGAAGCCGTCGTTGAGCGTGCACGCGCCTTCGCACAGGCGATCCTGCGGACAGACGCGGCCGCAGATCTCCGGCAGCGGATTGGTTTCGTGACACAGCGCCGCCGCTTCGTGGATGCGGCCTTCGCGCGCGAGTTCCAGCCACTGCGGGATGTAGTTGTGCAGCGGACAGCCCCAGCTGCAGTACGGGTTGCCGCAGTCGAGGCAGCGCGAGGATTGTTTTTTCGCTTCGGCTTCTTCGAAGCGGCCGTAGAGTTCGTTCCAGTCGCCGTGCTGGCGCAGATCCAGCGCGACGCGCTCGGGCATCTGCCGCTGCGATTGCAGGAAGGCCTGTGGGGTTTTCTTGCTCATGTCATGGCCCTGCCGACCGTCGTTGTAGAGCGGAGCGCAGCTCCGCTGCCCCCACCCCAACCCTCCCCCGCATGCGGGGGAGGGAGATTCGCGCGCAGCGCGGATGTGAGGGGGCGAAGCAGCGGAGCTGCGCTCCGCTCTACGGAAGCGGGTCGTATCATGCTGCGCGCCTCAATGTTTCGCCGAGGGTCTCGATGCTGACGGCCTTCGGCTTCACCAGCCAGAATTTGCCGAGGTGATCGCGGAAGTTGTCGAGAATGCCCTGCGCGTGCGCGCTGCCGGTGTAGCGGACGTGGGTTTCGAGCAGATCCTGCAGATGCGAGCGGTGGTGCTCGAAACCTTCGGCGTTGATGCGCAGGATGTCGATGAGTTCGTGGTTGTAGCGGTCGACGAAATCGCGGTCGCGATCCAGCACGTAGGCCATGCCGCCGGTGAAGCCGGCGCCGAAGTTCAGGCCGGTACGGCCAAGCACCGCGACCACGCCGCCGGTCATGTATTCGCAGCAGTGATCACCCGCGCCTTCGACCACCGCCAGCGCGCCGGAATTGCGCACTGCGAAACGTTCGCCGGCGCGCCCCGCGGCATACAGTTCGCCGCCGGTGGCGCCGTAGAGGCAGGTATTGCCGAGGATGGTCGATTCGTGCGCGACGTAGCGCGCGTTGCGCGGCGGACGGATGACGATGCGGCCGTCGGCCATGCCCTTGCCGACGTAATCGTTGGCTTCGCCTTCGAGTTCCAGCTGCAGGCCGCCGGCAAGGAACGCGCCGAAGCTCTGCCCGGCGCTGCCGTCGAAATGCAGCGCGATGGGCGCGTCGTGCATGCCGTGGTTGCCGTGCGCGCGCGCGATGCGGCCGGACAGGCGCGCGCCGATGCTGCGGTCGGTGTTGCGGATGACGTAGCGCAGCGGTGCGTCGAAGGCTTCGCTGCCGCCCTTGTGGGCGATGGCATCGGCCAGGTCGTGTTCGAGCTGGGCGGCGAGGCCGGTGGGCGCCGGCTGCGGTGCGCGCACGCCGCAGTGGCCGCCCGTAGCCAGACCTTCGTGCGCGAGCAGCGGCGAAAGATCCAGCAGGCGATGCGCGGGCAGGGTGCCTTCGGTCTGCAGCAGCAGATCGGTGCGGCCGACGATCTCCTCGATCGAGCGCGCCCCCAATTTCGCGAGATAACCGCGCACTTCCTCGGCGAGGCCGCGGAAGAAATTCTCGACGCGCTCCGGCAGACCTGTGAAGTGATCGACGCGCAGCTTGTCGTCCTGTGTCGCGATGCCGGTGGCGCAGTTGTTGAGATGGCAGATGCGCAGGTATTTGCAGCCCAGCGCGATCATCGGCGCGGTGCCGAAGCCGAAGGACTCGGCGCCGAGCAGCGCGGCCTTGATCACGTCCAGGCCGGTCTTCATGCCGCCGTCGGCCTGCACGATCACGCGGTCGCGCAGGCCGTTGGCGATCAGCGATTGCCGCGCTTCGGACAGGCCAAGCTCCCACGGCGTGCCGGCGTAGCGGATCGACGAGATCGGACTGGCGCCGGTGCCGCCGTCGTGGCCGGAAATAGTGATGAGGTCGGCGCCGGCTTTCGCGACGCCCGAAGCAATCGTGCCCACGCCCGCATGCGCGACCAGCTTCACCGAGATCAGCGCGTCCGGATTCACCTGGCGCAGATCGAAGATCAGCTGCGCGAGATCTTCGATCGAATAGATGTCGTGATGCGGCGGCGGCGAGATCAGGCCGATGCCCGGCCGCGCGTAGCGCAGGCGCGCGATGAGTTCGTTGACCTTGTGGCCGGGCAGCTGGCCGCCTTCGCCGGGCTTGGCGCCCTGCGCGACCTTGATCTGCAGCACTTCGGCGTTGACCAGATATTCGGGCGTCACGCCGAAGCGGCCGGAGGCCACCTGTTTGATCTTCGAGACCTTGCCGGTGCCGTAGCGCAGCGGGCCTTCCCCGCCTTCGCCGGAATTGCTGCGGCCGCCGAGGCGGTTCATCGCGATCGCCAGCGCTTCGTGCGCTTCGGGCGACAGCGCGCCGAGGCTCATCGCCGCGGTGTCGAAACGTTTGACGATGCTTTCGACCGGCTCCACGTCGTCGAGCGGGATGGCGGTCGTTTTCGAGGTGTCGAAGGCGAGCAGATCGCGCAATGCCGCGGGCGGACGCGAGTTCACCGCGTCGGCGTAGGCGTTCCAGTCGTCGCGCGCGCCGCTGCGCACCGCGCGCTGCAGTGTCGTGACCACATCGGGGTTGTACTGGTGGTATTCGCCGTTCGGCGTGTACTGCAGCAGGCCGCCGATGTCCGGCAGCACGTTGTTGTCCCAGGCGCGAGTCGCGATGCGCGCGGTTTCTTCCTGCAGCGATGCGAACGTGGCGCCGCCGATCCGCGAAGGCGTGCCGGTGAAGCACAGGTCGACGATCTCGCGATCCAGACCGACGATCTCGAACAGCTGCGCGCCGCGATAACTGCCGATGGTGGCGATGCCCATCTTCGAGATGATCTTGAGCAGGCCCTTCTTGATGCCGCGACGATAGCTGCGGCCGATCTGCGCGACCTCGCCGTGCAGGGTCTTGAGCACGCCGCGGGTGCCAAGGTCGTGCAGGGTCTGGTAGGCGAGGTAGGGGTAGACCGCGGTTGCGCCCAGGCCGATCAGGCAGGCGAAGTGGTGCGGGTCGCGCGCGGTGCCGGTTTCGACGATCAGGTTGCTGGCGCAGCGCAGGCCGGCGCGCGACAGATGCTGGTGCACCGCGCCGGTCGCGAGCAGTGCGTGCGCCATCAGCGCGTCGCGACGGGGGCGGCGGTCGCTGAGGATCAGCAGAACATGGCCTTCGCGCGCTGCCGCCTCGGCCTCGGCGCAGATCCGCTGCAGCGCGACGTGCAGGCCTTCGGCGGCTGAAAAGTTCAGATCGATGTAGCGGTGCGACGCGTCGAACGGC
>JBKJTC010000090.1:0-29774 GCA_046590925.1 Lysobacteraceae bacterium
TTGTTACCGGGAGTATTCCAGGCCATGCCCGCTCCAAAGCGAAGGTGTCAAAGCGAATGCGCTCCGCAGGAATGCGGGCGGGGGGTGCATATTACAAGGGAAGCTCGTCGTCGCCCGGCGGCAGCAGCGCCTCGAAGGCGTCCCCACCGGGGCCAGCGGCCAGTTTCTCGGCGTCGCTGAGGGCCAGATCGACGTCGATGGTCCAGCCGCCGTCGTCGTCGTGCGTTTCCGCGCGCACCGCTTCCAGTTCGTAGAGACGCGCGCGCAGGCGCCCGGCGCGTGCGGGCAAGCGGATTGAGCCGGCGACGCGGCGCAGGCCCAGCCGCGCGACCAGCGCCGCACGCAGCAGGTCAAGACCCACGCCGTCGCGCGCCGAGAGCCAGACCCGTTCGCGTGCGATCTCGTCCAGGCCATGGTCGGCGACGGGCTCGCCTTCTTCGATCGGCAGCACGGCCGGATCGTGACGCGGCACCGCGCCTTCGACCCGGTCGATCTTGTTGTAAACCAGCAGTTGCGGGATGTCGCCCGCGCCGATCTCGGCCAGCACCGCGTCGACCTGGGCAATGCGCTCGTCGCGCAGCGGGTCGGCGGCGTCGATCACATGCAGCAGCAGATCGGCCTCGCGCGCCTCCGACAGCGTCGAGCGGAACGCTGCGACCAGATCGTGCGGCAGGTCGCGGACGAAGCCGACGGTGTCGGCCAGCATCGCCGCGCCGCCGGGCAGTGTGATCCGGCGCACGGTCGGGTCGAGGGTCGCGAACAGGCGGTCGTCGGCATAGGCGTCCGCGCCGGTGATCGCATTGAACAGCGTGGACTTGCCGGCATTGGTGTAGCCCACCAGCGCCACCCGCGGCAGCTCGCTGCGGACGCGCGCGCGGCGCATCTGGGTGTGCTGCACCTCCACTTTCTCCAGCCGCTTCTGCAACTGCTCCACCCGCTTCTGCAGCAGGCGGCGGTCGGTTTCGAGCTGGGTTTCGCCGGGGCCGCGCAGTCCAATGGCGCCGCCGCGCTGGCGTTCCAGATGGCTCCAGCCGCGGACCAGACGGGTGGCCATGTGCCGGAGCTGGGCCAGTTCGACCTGCAGCTTGCCTTCGTGGCTGCGCGCGCGCTGGGCGAAGATGTCGAGGATCAGGCCCGTGCGGTCGACCACGCGGCGGCCCAGCGCCTTTTCGAGATTGCGCTCCTGCACCGGGCTGAGCCTGTGGTTGACCAGCACCAGATCGGCGCCCGTGGCGTCGACCGCAGCCTTCACTTCTTCCAGCTTGCCGCTGCCGATCAGGATGGCGGCGTTGGGGCGGTCGATGCGGGCATGCAGCAGCGCCGCGACCGTGGCGCCGGCGGAACGGGCGAGATCGGCGAATTCTTCCAGCACATCGGGTTCCGGCGGGCCGCCGGCGTGGGTCTGGATCAGCAGCGCGATTTCGCCCTTGCGGGATCGTTCGAACAAATCGGGGGATATCCGTGGGGGAAAACAGACGCCCAGTATGCCGCGCGCGGGATCGCCGCGCGCGTTCGCATGACGAATGGCGGGAGACGGGCCCCGCCCGCCGACGGCGGAATCACTTCATGGCGTGGCCGGCAGCGTCGGAACGCTGCCGGCCGCACGACCATGCTTCAGACGATCGTCCTGCAGCGGAATCGTCCTGCAACAGGATCAGTCGGCGGTGGCCGCGAGAACGCCGATGGTGTCGTCGTCGGTTTCGGCCGAATGCACATAGCCGCCGCCCGGGCCCACACGCACGTTGCGCGCCGGCACCACGGTGGAAATCGCGTGTTTGTAGACCATCTGGCTGACGGTGTTGCGCAGCAGGACGACGAACTGATCGAACGATTCGATCGTGCCCTGCAATTTGATGCCGTTGACGAGATAGATCGAAACCGGAACGCGCTCACGGCGCAAAGCGTTCAGGAAAGGATCCTGCAAAGACTGCCCCTTCGACATGGTGTTCCCCATTTTGGGTCTTGTTATTGGATGCAACATGATCGTGACGATCGCATGATGGATTGCATGATGGGTCGTTCGCCGGCGGCCCGGTCGCATCGCGACCCGCATCCCCTGCCGGACACCCGGATGGTTACACAACTGCGCGTGAACCGGAAGCCGGCCGAAGGTCGAACGTGCCCACAGCGCGACGGTCGTCGCAGCGACAGACCGTTCAGCTTTTCAGGAACCCGCGCAGGGCCTCGTCCAATCGCGACGCATCCATCGCCGGATCGAACCAGCGCAGATCGAGCGCGCCGCGCAGCCAGGTGAACTGGCGCTTGGCGAGCTGGCGCGTGGCGAAGATCGCGCGGTCGCGGAATTCGTTCCTAGACAGCGCGCCCGCCGACAGCGCGCCGTCGAGATGCTCCCAGGCCTGGCGATAGCCGACCGCGCGCAGGGCGGGAAGATCCAGTGGCGCCGGATGCGTGCGCAATTCCGGCGACGCGCGCAGCGCACGCACTTCGTCGAGGAAACCGGCATCGAGCATCGCGTCGAAACGACGCTCGATGCGCGCGTGCAGGATCGCGCGATCCTGCGGCGCCACCGCGATTTTCAGCACGCGGCACGGAAATGTCTGCGATGCCGCAGCCGACTCGCGCTGCCAGGCGCTGATCGCCCGGCCGCTGAGCCGATACACCTCCAGCGCACGCTGGATCCGCTGCGGATCGGTGGCGTGGATGCGCGCGGCGGCGATGGGATCGACCTGCGCGAGTTCGGCGTGCATCGCCGCCCAGCCGCGTTCGCCGGCTTCCGCTGCGAGCTGCGCGCGCATCGCGGGATCCGCCTCGGGCATCGGCGACAGCCCCTGCAACAAGGCGCGGAAATACAGCCCGGTGCCGCCGGCGAGGATCGGCAGGCGGCCGCGCGAGAGAATGTCTTCGACCGCAGCGCGGGCATCGTTGGCGAAATCGGCGGCCGAATAGCGCTGCCACGGGTCGCGCAGGTCGATCAGATGATGCGGCACTGCTGCGAGTTCGTCGGCAGTAGGTTTCGCTGCGCCGATATCGAGCCCGCGATACACCAATGCCGAATCGACGCTGACGATCTCGCCGCCGAAACGCTGCGCACACTCCAGCGCGAGCGCAGTCTTGCCCGAAGCGGTCGGGCCCATCAGCGCGATGGCGAGCGGGCGGGTGTCGGTAGCCATAAATCCCAACGTTCGTGCAGGAGGGGCTTCAGCCCCGATGGTCGTGGCCGCGATCATCGAAACAGCAACCATCGGGGCTGAAGCCCCTCCTGCAAAACTCAATAACCATGCACCTTCAGCGTCTCCATCACACCCTTGTGCCGGAACTGCACTTCGTCCGACGGCGCCTTGCCGATGCGGCTCACCAGCAGGATCGCGATGCACGCGGCGATGACGCCCGGCACCATTTCGTAGAGTTGGCTGCCGTGCTGGGCGACCGCGATTTCCTTCCAGAGAATCACGGTGACAGCGCCGGCCACCATCCCGGCGAACGCGCCGTTGCGGGTCATGCGCCCCCAGAACAGCGAGAACAGCACCACCGGGCCGAATGCGGCACCGAAGCCGGCCCACGCGTACGAGACCAGACCCAGCACTTTGCTCTCAGGATCGCGCGCGATCCAGATCGCCAGCAGGGCCACCATCAACACCATGGAGCGACCGAACCACACCAGTTCGCGCTGGCTCGCGTGCGGGCGCACGAAGCCCTTGTAGAAATCTTCGGTGAGCGCGCTGGAACACACCAGCAACTGGCACGACAGCGTGCTCATGATCGCGGCGAGGATCGCCGACAACAGCACGCCCGCGACCCACGGATTGAACAGCACGGTCGCGAGTTGGATGAAGATGCGTTCGGAATTCTCGGCGACCGGGCCGACCTGGTCCGGATGCGTCGCGAAATAGGCATTGCCGAAGAAGCCCACCGCCATCGCGCCGAACAGGCACAGCACCATCCAGGTCATGCCGATCCGGCGCGCCTTGGGAATGGTGGTCAGCGAATCGGCGGCCATGAAACGCGCGAGGATGTGCGGCTGCCCGAAATACCCAAGCCCCCACGCCAGCAGCGAGACGATGCCCACGAAACCGAGGGTGCCGCCCTTGAACCAGTCGAGCTTGGTCGGGTCGGTCTGTTCGATCAGGGCGAGACTGGCGTCGACGCCGCCGCTGCCCAGCACCACCATGATCGGCGTGAGCACCAATGCGAAAATCATCAGCGATGCCTGCACGGTATCGGTCCAGCTCACCGCAAGAAAGCCGCCGATGAGCGTGTAGAGAATGGTCGCCGCCGCGCCCCACCACAGCGCCTGCGCGTACGGCACGCCGAACACGCTTTCGAACAGCCGCGCACCCGCGACGATGCCGCTGGCGCAGTACACCGCGAAGAACACCAGGATCACGACCGCCGAGAACACGCGCAGCACCTTGCTGCGATCCTCGAAGCGATGGGTGAAATAGTCGGGCAGCGTCAGCGCATTGCGGGTGCGCTCCGTGTAGATGCGCAATGGCCCGGCCACGAATTTCCAGTTGCACCACGCGCCGACGATCAGGCCGATCGCGATCCACGCTTCCGACACGCCGCCGAGATACAGCGCCCCGGGCAGGCCCATCAGCAGCCAGCCGCTCATGTCCGAAGCGCCCGCCGACAGCGCGGTAACGAGGCTTCCCAGCGAACGCCCGCCGAGGATGTAGTCGTCGAAACTCCGGGTCGAACGCCAGGCCCACAGGCCGATCAGGATCATCGCGATCAGATAGAGGCCGAAGGTGATGAGAAGCGGCTGGCCAGCGGTCATGTCAGGTCCGGGAGCGTTGCGGATGGCGCGCAGCATACCCCGACCGGCGCTGGCGGCGATGCCGCTGCCGGACCGGCTTGCAACCGCAGCGGGTTTGCGTACGCTTGGCCCATGCCTCTGTGGAAACGCCTCGGTTTTCTGTTCGTCTTCGTGGTGCCGGCGTTGATGCCGGCGGCCGCATGGCTTGGCGCGCGCAGTGGCCACCCCGACCTGATGGCCTGGTTCCCGCTGTTCTTCCTGTTCGTACTGCTGCCGCTGGCCGACTATGGCCTCGGCCACGATCCGCGGAACCCCGATGCAAAGCAGGCGGAGGCGCTCGAGGCGGACGGCTGGTTCCAGGCGATGACGCTTGCGGCGCTGCCGGCACAGATAGGCGTATTGGCGTGGTCGGGATGGCATTTCGCGCAAACGGACTTCGGCGCCGCGGGCATCGCCGGCTGGCTGCTGTCGCAGGGCATCGTCGGCGGCGTGCTCGCGATCAACGTCGCCCACGAACTGATCCACAAGGACACCGCGCTGGAACGCGGCGCCGGCGGTCTGCTGCTGACCAGCGTCGGTTACCACGGTTTCAAGATCGAACATGTCCGCGGACATCACGTGCATGTCTCTACACCCGAAGACGCGTCGAGCGCGCGCTTCGGCCAATCGCTGTGGCACTTCCTGCCGCGCGCCCTCGTCCGCAACACCGCGAATGCATGGGCGCTGGAAGCGCGGCGCCTGCATGCGCAAGGCAAGCGATGGTGGAGCATCGACAACGAATTGATCCGCTGGACGGCGCTGTGGCTGACGCTGGCGGCGATGTCCGCGATCTGGCTTGGCGTGGCCGGGCTAGCGTTCTTCGTGGTGCAGGGCTTCTTCGCCGCATGCTCGCTGGAGATCATCAACTACATCGAGCATTACGGCCTGGAACGGCAGCGCCTGGACGACGGACGCTACGAGCGCACCACCCATCTGCATTCGTGGAATTCCGATTATCTGATCAGCAACCTGCTGCTGTTCCATTTGCAGCGTCATTCCGACCACCACGAAACGCCGCGTCGCCGCTATCAGGCACTGCTTCACCATGCCGACAGCCCGCAGTTGCCGGGCGGCTACGCCGCGATGTTCCTGCTCGCGCTGTGCCCGCCGCTGTGGTTCCGGATCGTGGACCCGCGCGTGCGGGCGTTCCGTTCCGGCGTCGGATCGCGCTGAGCCCTGCTTTGCTTTACGGTGGGCGCCGCGCGGACGTAGGGTCTCGGCCACGCCCATCCTGCTCTGATCGCGCAACCGCAATCGACGGGATTTTTTCGCCGTCGATGCCGCAGCGCATCAGTCGTCGTCCGGCCAACGGATCGCCGGAGTTGAAGACGCGCCGCCGCGCGGGATTGGCACTTCATTCACCGCATTCCAGATCTTCAGCGCATCCACGGTCGCGGCCACGTCGTGCACGCGCAGCAGCTTTGCGCCGCGCTGCGCGGCGATGAGGTGCGCGGCGACCGAGCCGTGGACGCGATCGTGCGGATCGGTGCGGCCGGTGAGCTCGCCGATGGTCCGCTTGCGCGACAGTCCGGCCAACACAGGCACGCCGAGGTCGACGAAACGATCCAGCCGCGCGAGCAGCGCGAGATTGTGCGCGGTGCTTTTGCCGAAGCCGAAGCCGGGATCGACAACGATTTTCTTTTTGGCGATGCCGGCCATTTCCGCCGAGAAGATGCGCTCTGCGAGGAAACGATGCACATCGGCGACCACGTCGTCGTAGTCCGGCGCGGCCTGCATCGACCGCGGCTCGCCCTGCATGTGCATCAGTACCACCGGCACGCCGAGCGCGGCGGCGGCATCGAGTGCGCCCGCGCGGCGCAGCGCGTACACGTCGTTGATCATGCCGGCGCCGGCTGCGACCGCCGCGCGCATCACCTCGGGCTTCGACGTGTCGATGCTGATCGGCAGCGGGGTTTCCCTGGCGAGGCGTTCGATCACCGGGATCACCCGACGCAACTCTTCCTCCAGCGACACCTCGTCCGCGCCGGGACGGGTGGATTCGCCGCCGATATCAAGGACGTCCGCGCCCTCCTCCGCCAAGCGCAGCGCGTGCGCTACCGCGGTGTCGACGCTGTCGTGCTCGCCGCCGTCCGAGAACGAATCCGGCGTGACATTGACGATGCCCATCACCCGCGGGCGATCGAGGATCAGCGCGCGACCGGCGCAGTCGAGTTGCGGCGAAACATCGAACATCGTGGCATTCCGTATGACATGTGCGGACAGGAAAAAGGCCAGAGAAACTCTGGCCTTTTCCGGTGTACGAGGCAAGCGCCACGCGGGGCGATCAACTCGCGGGGGACGATCCCGGCGTCAGGTCTGCGCCGCGGGCCCGCCGATCATCGGCGCCGCCGGCGGACGCGCATCGTCCTTGGGATTGTTGCGGCCCCAGCCCATCGGCGGCGGCGGGTCGCGACCTTCCATCACCGCATCGATCTGCGGCACATCGATGGTTTCGTATTCCAGCAGCAGCTTCGCCATCGTGTGCAGCTTGTCGATGTTGTCAGTCAGGATCTGCGTGGTACGGCCATACGCCTTGTCGAGGATGCTGCGCACCACTTCGTCGATCTTGCGCGCGGTGTCGTCGGACACGCTCTTGGTCTGCGACACGCTGCGGCCGAGAAACACCTCGCCTTCGTCCTCGGCGTAGGCGATCGGACCCAGCTCATCGGACAGGCCCCACTTGGTCGCCATGTTGCGCGCCATCTTGGTCGCGCGCTCGATGTCGTTGGACGCGCCGGTGGTGACCTTGTCGGTGCCGAAGATCAGTTCCTCGGCGACGCGGCCGCCGTAGAGCGAGCACAGCATCGATTCGATCGCGGTGCGGTTGTAGCTGTACTTGTCGCCTTCCGGCAGATACATGGTCACGCCCAGCGCACGACCGCGCGGGATGATGGTGACTTTGTAGACCGGATCGTGTTCGGGCACCAGACGGCCGACGATGGCGTGGCCCGCTTCGTGATACGCAGTGAGCGTCTTCTCGGAATCGCTCATCGCCATCGAACGGTTCTCGGTGCCCATCATGATCTTGTCGCGGGCCCTGTCGAAGTGATCCATGCGCACTTCCTTGCCGTTCTCGCGCGCAGCGAACAGCGCCGCTTCGTTGACGAGATTGGCCAGATCGGCGCCCGAGAAACCGGGCGTACCGCGCGCGATCACCATCGGCACCACGTCGTCGGCCAGCGGCACCTTGCGCATGTGCACGCGCAGGATCTGCTCGCGGCCGCGCACGTCGGGCAGGCCCACCACGACCTGGCGGTCGAAACGGCCCGGGCGCAGCAGCGCCGGATCCAGCACGTCGGGACGATTGGTCGCAGCGACCACGATCACGCCCTCGCCGCCCTCGAAACCGTCCATCTCGACCAGCAACTGGTTGAGGGTCTGTTCGCGTTCGTCGTGACCGCCACCCAGACCGGCGCCGCGATGACGGCCGACCGCGTCGATTTCGTCGATGAAGATGATGCAGGGCGCGTGCTTCTTGGCCTGTTCGAACATGTCGCGGACACGACTGGCGCCAACGCCCACGAACATCTCGACGAAGTCCGAGCCGGAAATGCTGAAGAACGGCACCCGCGCCTCGCCGGCGATGGCCTTGGCGAGCAGGGTCTTGCCGGTGCCGGGCGGGCCGACCATCAGCACGCCGCGCGGAATCTTGCCGCCGAGTTTCTGGAACTTGCCGGGGTCGCGCAGGAATTCGACCAGTTCGGCCACTTCTTCCTTCGCTTCGTCGCAGCCGGCGACATCGGCGAAGGTGGCCTTGGTCTGGTCTTCGTTCAGCAATTTGGCGCGCGAGCGGCCGAAGGACATCGCGCCCTTGCTGCCGCCCTGCTGCATCTGGCGCATGAAATAGAGCCAGACGCCGATGAGCAATGCGATCGGCAGCAGGTTGAACAGCAGGCTGAGGAAGATATTGCGACCGGACGACGGCGGCGTCTGCACGATCTCGACCTTGTGGTCGATCAGGTCGTTGACCATGTCGCGATCGCCGGGGCTGAGCGTGTAGAACTCGGTGCCGTCCTTGCGCTCGCCGCGGATGGTCATGCCGTCCTCGTCGATGACGACTTTCTTCACCCGGTCGGTCTGCACCTGGTTCACGAACTGGTCGTAGGTCAGGGCCTTGTCGGCCGTGCCCATCCCCGGTGGGGTGAAGCTCTGGAACACCACCATCAACACGATGGCGACGATCACCCACAGCATGAGATTCTTGGCCAAGTTCTTCATCCTTCGCTATCGCCCCGGAGGGCGCTGGTTGTGAACACGTTACCCGCAACGTCCCTGGTCACCCGGCCGGGGCCGGGAGCCTGCCCTGGGCGAGGGCATACACTTCCGTCGATCGCTTGCGCGAGGCCGCCGGTTTGCGGATCACGACACGGGTATAACGCTTGCGCAAGGCCCGGACGTAATCGTCGAATCCCACCCCCTGGAACAGCTTGATCAGGAAGGCGCCGCCGGGCCGTAGGTGGCGGTCGGCGAACTCCATCGCCAGCTCCGCCAGATGCATGGCCCGGGGCAGGTCCACGGTATCAACTCCGCTCATATTGGGGGCCATGTCGGAGAGCACAAGGTCCACGGCCTGCCCGTTCAGCATGGCCTCGAGCTGGGCAAGCACCTCGTCTTCGCGGAAATCGCCGTGGATGAAGTCCACCCCGGCCAGCGACGGCATCTCGAGAATATCCAGGGCCACGACGCGGCCGCTGTCGCCCATCGATTGGCGGACCCACTGCGACCACCCGCCCGGGGCGGCGCCCAGATCCACCACCACCATGCCCGGCTTGAGCAGCCGGTCGCGTTCGACCAGTTCTTCCAGCTTGTAGGCCGCCCGCGACCGCAGCCCTTCCGCCTGCGCCTTTTTGACGTAGGGGTCGGAGAAGTGTTCTTTGAGCCAGCGTTGGCTGCTCTTGCTGCGGGTGGCCATGGGAAGGATTACGGAAGCGGACGGCGGAAGGAGGCAGAACCGGAAGGAAACAAACACGCTGAATCGGGCCGGTTGCGGGCCATGATACCCTGCGCGCCAGTTCCCGCCCGCTTTCCAAGACCCTGCCCCGCATGTCGATCACGCTCAGCAACGCCCAGAATCGCTTCCTCCGCGGCCAGGCCCACGGCCTGAAGGCGATGCTGCAGATCGGCGCAAAAGGCCTCACCGATGCGGTCGTGGCCGAGATCGAGAACGCTCTGGAACACCACGAGCTGATCAAAGTGAAGGTCTCCGCCGAGGACCGCGACGCGCGCGACGCGATGGTGTCCGGTCTGGCGGAACGCTGTGGCGCGGCCCTGGTGCAGCGGATCGGCAACGTCGCCATCCTCTATCGCCCCAGTCAGGATCATCGCCAGATCGTGCTGCCGCGGGGCTGAGCCCCGCGATCCAGCGTCGACGGCGCCGCTGCTCTCCTCCGAAGATCGACGACAGCGTCCCATGCAACTCCATCTCGATCGTCCCGATCACGAATTCCTCCTCCGCGGCGCCGATGGCATCGCGGCGCTGGTCAACGACCGCCGGCTCACAGCGAGTTTCGTGCTTGCGCCGAACACGCTGATCGAAGACTGGGCGGTCCGCGACGTGACCGCGATGACGCCCGCCGACCTGGAGCCGCTGCTTGCGCTGCAGCCTGAAGTGATCCTGCTGGGCTGCGGCGCCACCCAGACCTTCCCGCCGGCCGCCACGCTGGCGGCCTGTCTGTCGCGCGGCATCGGCCTGGAAACCATGACCAACGCCGCCGCCGCGCGCACGTTCAACGTGCTGGCCAGCGAAAGCCGGCGCGTGGTTGCGGGTTTCGTACTGAACGGCTGAGGGTTTCCCCGGCGTGTCGCGCATGCCGAAAGCCGCTGTAATCGCATTGCTGGCGCTGCTGGCAGCCTGCAACGCCGAATCGCCCAAGTCACTGTCGTCGCGATCGTCCGAAGCGCGATACGAGGCCTGGCTCGCCGCCGGCCATCGCGCCGAAGTACAGGCTCATGCGAACGAATTGCGCAAAGAAAGCGTCGGCGACGTGATGCCGATGGCCGCGCTGTCGCGCACGTCGCGACGCTGGCGACTTTGCCGGCACGACGAATTCGCGACGCCGCCCAAAGACCTCTGGAAAAACATGCCGCCGACCCTGCGCGTGGTGGCGCGGCTGCGCGACGCCGGCATCCTCGACCCGGCGCTGGCGCGATCGGTCTATCGCGACGAGTCCGTCAATCGCTGCGCCGGCGGCAGCGCCCTCAGCAAACATCGGGAAAACCGTGCGATCGATTTCGATCTGGCATCGAATCCGGCGAATGTCGCGCGGCTCTGCGCGTTCTGGCGCGAACACGGACCGGCGCTGGATCTGGGACTCGGTTTCTACACGCCGACCGCGATCCACCTCGATACCGCCGGTTGACCAGCCATTCGGCTGTTAAAAACCCGCACCTGGGGCAGCGATCATCGCCGCGGTACGTCGCTGTGCGTCCAACGGAGGCTCTTGTAGGAGCGGCGGAAGCCGCGACGGGTCACGGAAGGCGCTGCCGCAGCCTGTCGCGACTTCCGTCGCTCCTACAGGGCATTCGGGCGATTCCCTGAAGCCACCCTCTACAGCAGATCACCGCTTCGGCAGCGCCAACAGCGGATCCTGCGGCTTCCCGTTGTAGCGGATCTCGAAATGCAGCATGTCGCGGGAGGCGCCGCTGCGGCCCATCTCGGCGATCTGGTCGCCGGCTTTCACCCGCTGGCCTTCGTTGACTAAACGCGCACGGTTGTGACCGTAGGCCGACAGCCACTGCTCGTCGTGTTTGACGATGATGAGTTCGCCGTAGCCGACCAGGCCGGCGCCGGAATACACCACCACGCCGTCGGCGGCGGCGCGTACCGGAGCGCCGCTCTTGCCCGCGATATCGACGCCCTGGCGCGTGGGGTCGCCCGCGGCGAAGCGGGCGACGATGGCGCCGTCGGCCGGCCAGCGCCAGGCGAAGGCGGCGCTCGCCGACGGCGGAGGCGGTTGCGTTGGCGGTCTGGGCGGCGTGACGACGGGTGGCGTCGTCGTGGGCGGCGTGCCTGTCGGCGGGCGCGTCGCAGGCGGCTTCGTCGGGGTGCCGGCGACCGGCGGCGGATCGTTCCGTCGCGGCGGCTCATTCCATCGAGGATCGGCACGACGCGCATCGGGCGCGGTCAGGCGCAACCGTCGGCCGGGATAAATCGTGTACGGCGGCGGGATGCGGTTCCACATGGCCAGATCCAGCGGGCTGAGGCCGTGCGTGGTCGCGATGCGGTACAGCGTGTCGCCCTTGCGTACCAGCGCGGTAGCGCCGGGTTTCGGCGGCGGCATCTGACGCGTCGCCGGGGGCTTGCCGCGGGTGGGCGCGCGCACGACGGTCGTGCTGGCGCAGGCGGCCAACAGCACCGACACCAGCAGGCAAACGAAGATCCGCAAAACCGTCAGCGCCGGGCGGCGGGCATCGTCGGATCGAAGGATGCATCGCGTCGTCATCGCTGGCGCCTCAACCACCGAACCGCTGGAACAGCTCGCGCACCGCCAGACCGCCGCCGCCGATCAGTACGCTGAAGTAGACGATGGTGCCGATGTTCGCCAAATGCCCCAGCAGCACCGCCACGCCATCGCGTTGGATGAAACCGATCGCGTAGAGCAGCAGCGCCAAGGCAGGCAGCGTGTTGCTGAAGGGGACGAAGCCGAACGGCGCCATCAACAGGAGCGCCGCGAGGATGAAGGCGAGATTGTTGAGCATTTCCACGAGACGGCCCTGCACCAGCGCGCGCACGCGGTGCGGACGGCTGATCTTTTCCAGCCGGCGCACCCACAGCAACCCGGAGCTCAGCCCCGGGCGCAATTTGTCGGCGGGCAGCGCCTTGCTGCGCAGCCGATACGGCAGCCACAGCGGTCGGCCGATCAGCCGGCTGATGCCCACCAGCAGGATCGCCGCACCGAACACGGTGCTGACGCCGGGGATCGACACCGGGATCAGGAAGATCAGGGTCAACAGGATCGTCAGCAGCAGTAGGCCTTCGTCGCTGAACACATCCAGCAGTTCCTGCAGGCTCATGGCGTCCGCCGGCAGGCTGTCGATGATGCGGGCGAGCTGTTCGCCGAGCGAGCCGCTCTGGCTGGTCGCATCGGTGGGAGGCGTCAGCGCCATGCCGTCAGTCCACCATGCCGGAGAGCAACGGTACGAATACCACCGGCGCCAGATCGGTACGTTCGATATTGCCGTCCGCATCCTTGCGCAGCTTGATCAGCGACTGCCCGCCGCTGCCGCCGACCGGCGCGATGAGCGTGCCGCCGACCGCGAGCTGTTCGGTCAGC
Source organism: Lysobacteraceae bacterium (assembly GCA_046590925.1). Lineage (GTDB taxonomy): Bacteria > Pseudomonadota > Gammaproteobacteria > Xanthomonadales > Xanthomonadaceae > Lysobacter_I. The sequence goes on from JBKJTC010000090.1 coordinate 13,030, forward strand.
GCGTCGACAAGCGCGGGCGCCGCGGCGGTGACGATGATGGCGTCGAACGGGCCGTTCTCCGGCCAGCCGATGCGGCCGTCGTCGTGCTTGCTTCGGATATTCAGACCCAGCGTGCGGAAACGCTTGCGCGCGGTGCGCAGCAGGTCGCCGATGCGTTCGACGGTATGCACGTCCAGCCCCAGCGCCGCCAGGATCGCCGCCTGGTACCCCGATCCGGTGCCGATCTCCAGCACTTTCTTCGGCGCGACGCCGTCCTCGAACAGCGCCTCGGTCATCCGCGCGACCACCCACGGCTGCGAGATGGTCTGGCCGTGGCCGATGGGCAGCGCGTTGTCTTCATAGGCGCGCGCGGCCAGGGCTTCGACGACGAACAGATGCCGCGGCACGGTGCGGATCGCGTTGAGCACATTTTCGTTCCGGATCGCGCGGCTGCTGGGCGTGCCTTCGCGCAGGCGCTCGATCAGGCGGTCGCGCACGCGCTGCGAGGTCATGCCCATGCCGATGGCTTCGTGCTGCTGGCGCTTGCGCGCGGTCATGCCGCGTCTCCGCCGGTGGACGCATTGCCGCCGAGCGCGGCGGCGAGTCCGCCGACCCAGCTCGCGACGTGGTCGAGCGCCTGGTAGCGGGTCAGGTCGACGTGGATCGGGGTGATCGAGATGCAGCCGCGACGCACCGCATCGAAATCGGTGCCCGGGCCGGCGTCCTGCTCGGCGCCGGCGGCGCCGATCCACCACCACTGGCGGCCCCGCGGATCTTCCTGCGGCGTGCAGGCTTCGGCACGATGGCGGTTGCCCAGGCGGGTGACCTCGAAACCGGCGATCGCTTGCCACGGCAGATCGGGCACATTGACGTTGAGGATGGTGTCGGCCGGCAGCGGATCGGCGCGCAGCCGGGCGACGATCTCGACCGCAGCGCGCGCGGCGGTTTCGTAATGAAGGCCTTTGTGATCCGCAGTGACCAGCGACACCGCGACTGCGGGTAGACCGAGGAAACGCCCCTCCATTGCGGCGGCGACGGTGCCGGAATAGATGACGTCGTCGCCGAGGTTCGCGGTGTTGTTGATGCCGGACACGACGATATCGGGTTCCTGCTCCAGCATGCCGGTGATCGCGACGTGAACGCAGTCGGTAGGCGTGCCGTGGACGCGCCAAGTCGTATCGTCCTGGCGCACCACGCGGATCGGCATGTCGAGGGTCAGCGAATTGCTGGCCCCGGAACGGTCGCGGTCGGGGGCGACCACCAGCACCTCGTGCCCGGCTTCGCGCAGACCCGCGGCGAGGACGCGGATGCCGGGCGCGTCGACGCCGTCGTCGTTGCTGACCAGAATGCGCATGGGTTCGGGGATTCGCCTTGTCGCGGAAGAAGTGCCCGCCATGATACCGGAACCGTTTGTCCGATCCGCGGCAACGCGCTCCGTCGCAAGTCCCTGCTAACCTCGACTGCGATGAGCGCCCGCAAAGACACGCCCAAGGACATAGAGGACGACGCCGACGATGCGGCGCTGTTCCGTGCGGCCATCGGTCCGGTGCGCGAACTGCCGGCGCCGCCGATCGCGCCGCAGAAACCGCGTCCCAGGCCGCAGGCGCGCATGCGCGACCTCGACGAGGCCGACGCGCGCAGCGAGTTCCAGCGCGCACTGGACGCAGCGCCGCTGCTGGCCGGCGATGTCTCCAGTTATCGCCGCGACAACGTGCCCAAGGGCGTGCTGCAGCGGCTGGCGCGCGGCGAATACGCGGCCCAGGACGAACTGGACCTGCACCACGTCACCGCCGCCACCGCCGAAGCGATGCTGCGCCGGTTCATGAAGGAATCGTTCGACAACGGCATGGGCTGCGTGCGGGTGATCCACGGCAAGGGCCTGAACTCGCCCGATGGCGTGCCGACGATCAAGAACCTGGTCGATCGCGTGCTGCGCCAACGCAGCGACGTGCTGGCGTTCCACTCGGCGCCGCCTGCGCAGGGCGGCACCGGCGCGGTGCTGGTGCTGGTGGGAAAACCGCGGCCCGCGCAGACCTGAAACGACCCTGCTTCATCCGCACCATGCAGGCGCCATGCAGAAGCGCCGACCCGCGATCACTGCCGATCGACGTGACGCTTCACCGGCTTGTTGACCCAGCGCACGGTCACGCCGCGGCGGCGGGCGACGCTCTGCACGTAGGCCACGTATTCGGCGTTTTCCTCGATGCGCGGCTCATAGGTGGAGCCTGGCGCCGCCTGTGTGGCGGTCGGGACGTAGCGGGCGGAACTGTCCGTGGTCCGACAGCCCGGTAGCGACACGGCGGCGGCGAGGACGAACAGCGAACACAGCTTGACGTTCATGAAAGACCTCCGGGACGACGACTGCAGCGCGCCCGGCAGCTCTGGGAGTGAATCCTGCCGGGCGTTCAATCGGCTTATACGCCTGCGCCGGGAGGGCGGCTTTACGCGGCATGCTTTTCCGATGAACGGTCGGTTCAGTGCCCGGCCGCCGTGCCTACGACCGTCCCGAGTTCGGCCAGCACCGTAGTGGCGTAACAGCCGGCGGGCAGCGAAAACCGCAGGCGCAGCACGCCCGGTTCGGGCCAGTCGAAGTCCAGCTCCGCGGGCCGCAGCCGCAGCGCCCGCCGCTCCTGATCCATGCCGGCGCGCTCCAGTCCATCGCGAAGCGCGCGAAGATGTTCGTCGTCCAGCGTCGCAAGCTCCAGTGCCTGCGCATCCGCCTGCGTACGAAGCTCGCCGCGACCCCACAGCGGGCCGCTGGGGTGGATGTCGAACCTCGCCAGTCGCTCCGCCAGCACATCGCTCCACGGCTCCGGCCCGAACACGCTGCGGCTGCCATCGAGCACCCAGACTTCACCGTCCAGGCCGGTGTCCCAACAGGACGCCGCGACCCGCGCCGCAAGCACGCGGTTGAACAGTTCGGAGCGCGCGGCCGACAGCAGGTGGCCACGCTCCTCGCGCGCCACGCGACGGCCGGCGAACATCGACAGCGCCTTCGACACGTTGTCGCCGCCGCGCCCGAAACGCTGTTCGCCGAAATAGTTCGGCACCCCGCGTTCGGCGATCACCTGCAAGCGTGCTTCGATGGCCGCCGCATCGCCTTCCACCTCGCGCAGCGTCAGCGCGAAACGGTTTCCCGCGAGCGCGCCGCGCGGCAACTTGCGCGAATGCCAGGTGTGTTCGAGGACGCGAAAATCCTCCGACTGCAGCGCATCGATATCGGGCGCGATCTTCTTCGGAATCCAGACGCTGAAGCGCTGCCGCGTCAGCGCGTGGCGATCCTTGAGCCCTGCATAACCGATCGCCGATTCGGCGACGCCCGCCCAGGCCGCGATGCGCTTGGCCGCGAACGCAGTGTTCATGCCGCGCTTCTCGACGGTCAGCAGCAGGTGCTCGCCCGCGCCGCTGGCCGCGAACGCGTCGATCTCGTCGACCGCGAAATCCTCGGGCACGCTGCGGATGCGCGCCGTCAACGCCGCTTCGCCGTGCGCGCGCGCCGGTACCGCTTCGCTCATGACCGGACCACGTTCATATCCTGACCAGAAGACAGACCGCCTGCGCCGCGATACCTTCGCCACGCCCGGTGAATCCCAGGGTTTCGGTGGTGGTGGCCTTGACGCCGACCGCATCGAGTTCGATGCCGAGGTCCAGCGCGATGACCCGGCGCATCGCCTCCGCATGCGGCCCGATTTTGGGCCGTTCGCAGATCACGGTGATGTCGACATTGCCGACCATCCAGCCGCGATGGCGGATGAGATGGTTGCAATGGCGCACGAACGCACGGCTGTCGGCGCCCTTCCATTGCGGATCGGAGGGCGGGAAATGCCGGCCGATATCGCCCAGCGCCAGCGCACCGAGCAGCGCGTCGCACAGCGCATGCAGCACCACATCGCCGTCGCTGTGGGCGACGATGCAGCGCTCGTGCGCAACGCGCACGCCGCCCAGCATGACGTGGTCGCCGTCGCCGAACGCGTGGACGTCGAAGCCCTGGCCGATGCGGAATGGGGTCATCGCTCTCTTCACCTGTTCATCGAAACACAAAATGCAGCCGGACCTTGCTTACCACTGTCATCCCGAGCGCAGCGAGCGATCTGCTGCTGTACATCATCTGGGAAACGCAAAAAAGCAGGTCCCTCGCTGCGCTCGGGACGACATCTCTGGATCATCTCGCGCACAGATTCATCACCGCGCCAGAATGAACTCGAACCGCGCCAGATCCGCCGGCGTGGTGATCTTGAAGTTGTCTTCGCTGCACTCGACCAGCAGCGGGCGCAGCCCCTGACCCTCCATCGCCATCGATTCGTCGGTGATCGCGATGCCCGCCGCATGCGCGGCGGCGAGCGCGCGGCTCAGCTGCATGCGCCGGAACAACTGCGGCGTGAACGCGCGCCACAGGCGCTCGCGCGGTTCGGTGCGGTCGATGCCGCCATCGTCGCCAGCCCGCTTCAGCGTGTCGCGCACCGGCGCGGCCAGGATCGCGCCGACCGGATCGCCCATGCCCACTTCGAGCAAGCGGTCCAGGTCGCCGTGCGAAAGATTGGGACGCGCCGCGTCGTGAACCAGCACGAATTCATCGGCGCGCACCGATTCGGGCAGCGCGTCGAGGCCCGCCAGCACCGAGTCCGCGCGTTCGGCCCCGCCGGTGCAGGTCATCAGCGGCTTGCCCTGGATCGAGACCGCGGCGTGCGCGAAGAAATCGCCCCAGCGATCGTCGTCCCCGGCCAGCACCACCATCACCCCGACGATCGAAGGATGCGCGAGCAGTGCGTCGAGGGTGTGGGCGATCAGCGGCCGGCCCGCGACGTCGAGATACTGCTTCGGCATGTCTGCACCGAAGCGCGTGCCGCGGCCGGCGGCGGGTACTACCGCCCATAGCCTGCCCCGGAGCTGATCCGGCGTCATGGCGCGTCGCCTTCGTCGAGCGGCTGCGCATCGACCGGCTGTACATTGGGCGGCGCGGAGGGTTCGACCACGCGATAGAAGGTCTCGCCGGGCTTGATCATCCCCAGCTCGCTGCGCGCGCGCTCTTCGGCCGCAGCTTCGCCCGATTTGAGGTTCTCGACTTCCGCCGCCAACTGGTCGTTGCGCTGGCGCAGGCCGCGGTTTTCCACGACCTGACGATCGACCTTGTCCTGCAGCCCGCCGGCGGCGGACGCGCCGCCCTCGCCGAACCATAGTCTGAACTGCAGCCACATCAGCAGCGCCAACAGCAGCAAAGCCAGCAACCGCAGCGTCCGCGTCGCGTCGGTCATCGAGGCCGTATCAATCCCGGCCGATCGACACGAACGCGGCGCGGCCGGCGTACTTCGCCGCGGCGCCGAGCTGCTGTTCGATGCGCAGCAGCTGGTTGTACTTGGCGACGCGGTCGCTGCGGCACAGCGAGCCGGTCTTGATCTGGGTCGCGGTGGTGGCCACCGCGATGTCGGCGATGGTGGTGTCTTCGGTTTCGCCCGAGCGGTGCGAGACGATCGACGCGTAGTTCGCGACATGCGCCATCGCGATGGCTTCCAGCGTCTCGGTCAGCGTGCCGATCTGGTTGACCTTGATCAGGATCGCGTTGGCCACGCCCTTGTCGATGCCTTCGCGGAAGATCTTCGGATTGGTGACGAACAGATCGTCGCCGACCAGTTGCACCTTGCCGGCGAGGCGATCGGTGAGCAGCTTCCAGCCGGCCCAGTCGTGCTCGGCCATGCCGTCCTCGATGGTGACGATCGGATATTCGCGCGCCCAGTCGGCGAGGAAATCGACGAACTGCTCGCTGGTCAGGCGCTTGCCCTCACCTGTGAGGTTGTATTTGCCGTTCTCGAAGAATTCGCTGGAGGCCACGTCGAGGCCCAGCAGCACGTCCTCGCCGGCCTTGTAACCGGCCTTGCCGATGGCTTCGATGATCGTGTCCAGCGCTTCGGAATTGCTGCGCAGGTCCGGCGCAAAGCCACCCTCGTCGCCGACCGACGTGCTCAGGCCGCGGCCCTTCAGCACCGATTTCAGCGCGTGGAAGATTTCGGTGCCGCAGCGCAGCGCTTCGCTGAAAGAATCGAAGCCGACCGGCAGCACCATGAATTCCTGCAGATCGACGTTGTTGTCGGCGTGCGCGCCGCCGTTGATGATGTTCATCATCGGCACCGGCAATGTCACGTCGCGACCCTCGGCGAGGTATTCCCACAGCGCCTGCTTGCGCGACGCGGCGACCGCGTGCGCGGCGGCCATCGACACGCCCAGCAGCGCGTTCGCGCCGAGCCGGCCCTTGTTTTCGGTGCCGTCCAGATCGATCAGCCGCTTGTCCAGGCCGGCCTGATCGGCGGCGTCGAAACCGGTCAGCGTCTGCGCGATGGTGCCGTTGACGTTGCCGACGGCCTTCAATACGCCTTTGCCCATGTAGCGGGTCTTGTCGCCGTCGCGCAGTTCGACGGCTTCCTTGGTGCCGGTGGAGGCGCCCGACGGCACCATCGCGCGGCCGAAACTGCCGTCGGCGAGCGTGACTTCGGCTTCGAGCGTCGGATTGCCGCGGCTGTCGAGGATTTCGCGGGCGTGGATCTTAGTGATCTGCATATCATAGTCCCATTGCTTTTCTGAATTCATTAGCGCGAACAGGTGCGCCACCCTTTGAGTTACGGACAACACCGCGTATGGACCATGAAGGCATTCTTGTTTTCTTGACGTTCTGAATACCGGGATTCTTAGCGTAAGCAGATTGGATCAGAAAAGTTTCAACTTCATCGATAACAATACTGCTTGCTTTTCCTTGGCGCTTAGGAGAAACGACAAAAAACATAACGGGCTTGCACCTTTGATACTCAAGCATTGCGTCTGAGAACAAATGCTTATTCCCTCGATTAAAAACTTCTTGAGCAAAATTTTTCGTTGCCTTCCCGACATAAAGCGGGGTATAGCCTTTTCCAGCTTTTGCAGCAAACAGATATACCCCCCGCTTTTCAGATATAGCATCGAGATTTTTGCTTTTTCCGGACCAAAAATCATCAAATATCAAACGATATTTACCTTTAGAAATCCTTTCCCTGTCGATTTCAAAAGGACCCTGCACATCAAATTCCATCTGACTTTCTCCTACTGGCAATACGCCACGTGACTGGGCCTTCCGAAAAGTGCGAATGACGGAAAGAATCTAAACATCCACTTCCAAGAAACCGTTGCGCTTGGCCACTTCGTCCAGCGCCTGCAGCGTTTCCAGCAGCGCGCGCATCTTGCCGAGCGGCCACGCGTTCGGGCCGTCGGACAGTGCTTTGCTCGGGTCGGGGTGGGTTTCCATGAACAGGCCGGCGATGCCGACGGCCACCGCCGCGCGCGCCAAGACCGGCACGAATTCCCGCTGGCCGCCGCTGCTGTTGCCCTGCCCGCCCGGCAGTTGCACCGAATGGGTGGCGTCGAACACCACCGGGCAGCCGGTGTCGCGCATCACCGAGAGGCTGCGCATGTCGCTGACCAGATTGTTGTAGCCAAAGCTGGCGCCGCGCTCGCAGACCATGATGTCGTGGTTGCCGGTGGACTTCGCTTTTTCGACGACCGGCTTCATGTCACACGGCGACAGGAACTGGCCTTTCTTGATGTTGTCCGGTTTGCCGGCAGCGCAGACCTTTTTGATGAAATCGGTCTGGCGCACGAGGAATGCCGGCGTCTGCAGCACGTCGACCACGCTCGCCACTTCGTCCATCGGCGTGTATTCGTGGACGTCGGTGAGCACCGGCACGCCGATCTGGCGCTTCACTTCCGCCAGCACGCGCAGGCCTTCCTCCATGCCGGGACCGCGAAAGCTGGTGCCCGACGTGCGGTTGGCCTTGTCGAAGCTCGACTTGAAGATGAAGGGAATGCCCAACGCCGAGGTGATTTCCTTCAGCTGCCCAGCGACATCGAGCTGCAGTTGCTCCGATTCGATGACGCAGGGACCGGCGATCAGGAAGAACGGTTGGTCCAGGCCGACATCGAAGCCACAGAGTTTCATCGGGTCCACTCCTTCCCCCGCATGCGGGGGAAGGTCGGGATGGGGGCCATACGATGCGGGGGCGGCCCCCACCCCAGCCCTCCCCCGCATGCGGGGGAGGGAGATATCTGGAAGCATGTTGCGATCACGCGCTCGCCTCCTTCAACAAACCACCATTTCGACCTTCATTCGCCTTGTGCTCGCGCGCGGCGCGGATGAAGCCGATGAACAGCGGATGCCCGTGACGCGGCGTCGACAGGAATTCGGGATGCGCCTGGCAGGCCAGAAACCACGGATGCATGGTCTGCGGCAGTTCGACCATCTCGACCAGCAGATCGTCCATCGACTTCGCGGCGACCACCATACCGGCGTCTTCCAACTGCGTGCGATAGCGGTTGTTGAATTCGTAGCGATGACGATGACGCTCGCCGACCACGTCCTTGCCGTACATGCGGTGCGCCAGCGTGCCCGGCTTCACGCGCTGCTCCTGCAGGCCCAGGCGCATGGTGCCGCCAAGATCGCTCTTCTCGCTGCGGCGCTCCACTTCGCCGGTGGCGGTGCGCCATTCGGTGATCAGGCCGATCACCGGATGCTGGCTCTGGCGGTCGTTCTCGGTGCTGTTGGCGTCGCTCAGACCCAGGACGTTGCGCGCGAAATCCACCACCGCGGCCTGCATGCCGTAGCAGATGCCGAAATACGGCACGCCGTGTTCGCGCGCGTACTGCGCGGTCAGCACCTTGCCCTCGAAACCGCGGTCGCCGAACCCGCCCGGCACCAGAATGCCGTCGACGCCGGCCAGCGTGGCCGCGGCGCCGTCGCGCTCGATGTCCTCGGATTCCATCCATTTCAGCGCAACCTTGCTGCGCTGGCGCAGGCCACCGTGTTTCAGCGCTTCGGCCACGGACTTGTAGGCGTCCTGGTGATCGACGTATTTGCCGACGACGGCAATGGTGACGGTATCGATCGGATGCTCGGTGGCATCCACCACCGCCAGCCACTCGGACAGATCCGCGCCGGCCGAAGCCTTGTGCTGCAGATGCAGGTGTTCGACCACGATCTGGTCCAGTTCCTGCGTGTGCAACCACATCGGAATCTTGTAGATGTTGTCGAGATCGACCGCCGAAATCACCGAGCGTTCCGGCACGTTGGTGAACAGCGCGATCTTGCGGCGCTCGCCGTCGGGCAGCGACTGTTCGCTGCGGCACAGCAGCACGTCCGGCTGGATGCCGATGGAGCGCAGTTCCTTCACAGAATGCTGGGTCGGCTTGGTCTTCAGCTCGCCTGCGGCGGCGATGTACGGCACCAGCGTGAGATGCATGAACATCGCCTTGTCCGCGCCGCGTTCGGTGCGGATCTGGCGGATGGCTTCGAGGAACGGCAGCGATTCGATGTCGCCGACCGTGCCGCCGATCTCGACCAGCGCCACGTCGAAACCTTCGGTCGCAGCATCGATGCAGCGCTTGATTTCGTCGGTAATGTGCGGGATCACCTGCACGGTGGCGCCGAGATAGTCGCCGCGGCGTTCCTTGCGGATCACCGCCTCGTAGATCTTGCCGGTGGTGATGGAATTCTTGCCCGACAGGCGGGTGTTGACGTAGCGCTCGTAGTGGCCGAGGTCGAGGTCGGTCTCGGCGCCGTCGTCGGTGACGTAGACCTCACCGTGCTGGAACGGGCTCATGGTGCCCGGATCGACGTTGATGTACGGGTCGAGCTTCATCATCGTGACCCGCAGGCCGCGGGCTTCGAGGATGGCAGCGAGGGAGGCAGCGGCAATGCCTTTGCCGAGCGACGACACCACGCCGCCGGTAACGAAGACGAGGGGAGTCGCGGAGCTGGGGGGGTTCATATCGGCAGCGGGTCGCTGGAAAGCGATAGTCTACCGGGATGCGGACGCCGAGGCGACCTGCCGCGCGCAAGAATTTGATTTCTCTGGAAAAAACGACGCCCCGGCATGACCGGGGCGTTGATGGCTGCGAAACGGGGGAAGCGACGGTTTCGGAAGAGGCCGCTTCCGAAAAGCATGCTCAGATGTCTTCCTCTTCCTCGAGCTCGCGATCCGAGGCCTTGTCGCCCTTGGACTTGTCGCGCTTGGCCTTGCGGGCCTCGGCGGCTTCGGCCTGACGACGCTTCTCGGCTTCGGCCTTGGCCTTCTCGGCGTCCTGCGCGGACTGCTGGGTCGTGTCCTGCTGGGTAGCGGTCGAGTTCTGCGCGAACACCGCGCTTGCCGCGAGCGCGAGGCCGGCGACGACGAACACGCCGAGCAGGGAACGGGGGCGGAACATACCGGCTGGGATCGTGCTTGTTGTGTTGGTCTTGCGGCTCATGATGTCAGCTGCCCGCGGCGCCACCGGGAGGGGTGGGCTTCGGTACGGACGGCCGAACCTTAGCGTCCGGGGACACACTGCGCCATGAACACCTGCTCCCACAGCGGCATTGCGTGAACGGCTTGACCCTGTCACGCCGGACCGCCAAGCTCGCCGACCTCGGCGTCGCCAACCCGGCGCGCGCCCGTCCGGACCCACGCCCAACGCCCATGAGCAGTCGCTACAACGCCGCAGATATCGAAGTCCTCTCCGGCCTGGACCCGGTCAAACGCCGGCCGGGCATGTACACCGACACCACCCGCCCGAACCATCTGGCGCAGGAAGTGATCGACAACGCGGTCGACGAAGCCCTCGCAGGCCACGCCCGCAGCATCGACGTGGTGCTGCACACCGACGGCAGCTGCGAAGTCTCCGATGACGGCCGCGGCATGCCGGTGGACATTCATCCGGAAGAAAAAATCCCCGGCGTCGAACTGATCCTCACCCGCCTGCACGCGGGCGGCAAGTTCAGCAACAAGAACTACACTTTCAGCGGCGGCCTGCACGGCGTCGGCGTGAGCGTGGTGAATGCGCTGTCGAAACAGGTCGAACTGTTCATCAAACGCGACGGCAACGAATACCGGATGGCGTTCCGCGACGGCGACCGCGCGTCGGACCTCGATATCGTCGGCAGCGTCGGCAAAAAGAACACCGGGACGCGGCTGCGGTTCTGGCCGGACCCGAAATATTTCGACACGCCCAAATTCAATCTGCGCCATCTGCGCCACGTGCTGCGCGCCAAGGCCGTGCTGTGCCCGGGCCTGACCGTCAGCCTGCTCGACGTCGCGACCGGCGAAAAAGACCAGTGGCATTACGAAGATGGGCTTCGGGACTATCTGAAGAGCGAACTCGGCGCGAGCGAATGCCTGCCGCCGGACCTGTTCGTCGGCCAGCTCAAGAAGGATTCCGAAATCGTCGACTGGGCCGCCGCCTGGGTGCCGGACGGCGATCTGGTGCAGGAAAGCTACGTCAACCTGATTCCCACCGCGCAGCACGGCACGCATGTGAATGGTCTGCGCACCGGCTTCACCGACGCGCTGCGGGAATTCTGCGATTTCCGCAACCTGCTGCCGCGCGGCGTGAAACTGGCGCCCGAAGACGTGTGGGACCGCGTCGCCTTCGTGCTCAGCGTGAAGATGACCGACCCGCAATTCAGTGGCCAGACCAAGGAGCGACTGTCGTCGCGGCAGGCCGCCGCATTCGTCGAGGGCGCCGCGCACGACGCCTTCTCGCTGTGGCTCAACCAGCACACCGAACTGGGCGAGCGCATCGCGCAGCTCGCGATCGAGCGCGCAGCCGCGCGCCTGAAGACCGAAAAGCAGATCGTCCGCAAGAAAGTCACGCAAGGACCGGCATTGCCCGGAAAGCTCGCCGACTGCATCAGCCAGGATCTATCGCGCACAGAACTCTTCCTGGTCGAAGGCGACTCGGCCGGCGGCTCGGCGCGCCAGGCGCGCGACAAGGATTTCCAGGCGATCCTGCCGCTGCGCGGAAAGATCCTGAATACGTGGGAAGTCGCGTCCGGCAGCGTGCTCGCGTCGCAGGAAGTCCACGACCTGGCGGTGGCGATCGGCTGCGACCCGGGCAAGGACGACATCAGCGGTCTGCGCTACGGCAAGGTGGTGATCCTCGCCGACGCAGACTCCGATGGCCTGCATATCGCGACCTTGCTGTCCGCGCTGTTCCTGAAGCACTTTCCGGCGCTGGTGATCGCCGGCAATATCTTCGTGGCGATGCCGCCGCTGTTCCGCGTCGATGTGGGCAAGCAGGTGTTCTACGCGCTGGACGAGGAAGAAAAGCGTCTGCTACTGGAGAAGATCGAGCGCGAGAAAGCCGCGAATACCAAGGGCTTCGGCGGCGCGATCAACGTCACCCGCTTCAAGGGTCTCGGCGAAATGAACCCGCAGCAGCTGCGCGAATCGGCGATCCATCCCGACACCCGCCGGCTGGTGCAACTGACCGTCGACGGCGGCACCGAAACGCATGCGCTGATGGACATGCTGCTGGCGAAGAAGCGGGCGGGCGATCGCAAGACGTGGCTGGAAACGAAAGGCGATCTGGCGACACTGGAAGTCTGACATGGCGATTCATGACTGCCAGCCGTTGCGACGGCACGAGCGCCGCTTCATCGGAACCCTCTGCACGGCGCGGTTGAAAACGAAGCGCGATCGAGCGATACCGGAAGTGTAAATGGCCGTACAGATCGCACTGTTCCGCGGCATCAACGTCGGCAAGGCCAAGCGCATCGCCATGGCCGATCTGCGCACGATGTTCGAGTCGCTCGGCTTCGGCAACGTACGCACGCTGCTCAACAGCGGCAACGTGGTGTTCGAGGCCGGCCGCAGTTCAGCCGCGTCCAATACGAAAAAGATCGGCGATGCGCTGGTCGAAGCCACCGGCGTCTCCGCCAACACACTCGTATTCACGGCAGCGGAACTCGACGCCGCTGCAGCCGGCAATCCGTTCCTGGCGCGCATGGACGACCCGTCGCGGATGCTGGTCGGCTTCATCAGCGCCGGTGCCGACCGCACGCCGCTGCAGGCGCTGGTCGATACAGCCCCTGCGGACGAACACGTCGCACTGGGCGCGGATGCGTTTTATCTCTGGTGCCCGAACGGTATTCTGGATAGCGCATCCGCCGCGAAACTCGTCGGCCCGAAGTTCCGCGACCTGATCACCAGCCGCAACTGGTCCACCGTGCGCAAATTGCAGGAGCTCGCCACCGCATGACGAACGATCACGACACGCCGCCTACCGCTGCCGACGGGCATGCCGAAACCGCCTTGCATTACGCGGCCTGGTCTGGAGACCTCGCCGAGGTGCGGCAGCTCTGATCGAAGCGGGTACCGACCCGAACCTGCTGGATTCCACCGGCGAAGCCGCACTGTTCGGGGCGGTGGCGGGCGCAAGAATCGACGTTGTCGCCTGTCTGCTCTGTTTCGGCGCCCGGCACGATCTGCACGAAAGCACGGCCGGGCTGACGCCGTTGCACTGGGCCGCCAGCCATGGCGGCGTCGAAACAATGCGCTTGCTGATCGAAGCCGGCGCGGATCCTACCGTAGAAGACCGTCACGGCCGGCTGCCTGTCGATCTGGCGCACCGCTCCGGCAAGGGCGAGCATGTCGCCTATCTGAAGACCGTCGGTCCACCGATCGCGTCGAAGCGCCCCAATTCGAAGCGCGAACTACGCTGAGCGCGGCCGCCGAAGGGCGTCATGATCAAGCCTGTCCTGTAGAGCGGCCTTCAGGCCGCTGCGTCCGGATACGCAACCGTTTCGTGTTCGTCGGCCGTGGCTACGGCCCCGATGTCGTCGCAGATCGGGTTTGCATGGGCCAGCCTGAAGGCCGTTCTACGAGTTCAATCGGCGTATTCGAACGGGCCTCAGCGCATCCCGTCGCAGTCGTCGTAGATCCGCAGCAGATCGGGCAGCGTCTTTCCGGGCTCGTCGCGGAAGCGTTCCGCCAGCGTCTCGACCGTGCGGATGCGGTCGACGCGGAAATTGCGGAAGTCCTGACGCGACTCGCACCACGCGGCCAGCGTCCACGCATGGCCCCAGTAGAAACAGCCCAGCGGCCGCACCACACGCAGGCTGGCCTCGTCCTTCAGATCGAGATAGTCCAGCCGCAGTCTGTTCTTGCCCTCGGTGGCGTGGCGCAACTGCTGAAGACGGTCGCGGGTTTCGGCGTCCGGCCCCACCGACGGCGCGTACACCGCCAGACTTTCGGCGGCGGCGCGCTCGGCGCTGGGCAATACCGTCAGGATCTTCGCCAGCGCATCCTCCGCGCGTCGCGCCAGCCCGGTGTCGATGCGCGCCTGGGCGATGCGCACGCAGGCCACCAGCGCCTGCGCTTCCGCGGTATCGAACATCAGCGGCGGCAGATCGAAACCGCGGCGCATCCGATACCCCACGCCGGCCTCGCCTTCGATCGGCACGCCCTGCGCCTGCAGCGCGGCGATGTCGCGATAGACGGAACGCTGCGAGATTTCCAGGCGCTCGGCGAGGAGCGCGGCCGTCGTCAGGCGACGGCCGCGGATGAACTGCACGATCTGGAACAGGCGGTCGGCGCGGCGCATCGAGGTGACAGGGATGATCCGTCGCAGGCGTTCGAGCGCGAGCGCCCGCAACGCATGCGATATCGATCATTCGCCCATGTAGCAACAGTTCAACTTGTTGCCGTCGAGATCGCGGAAATACGCCGCGTACAAGCCGGGATAACGCTGGCCCGGCGCGCCCTCGTCGGTGCCGCCGAGTTCGATCGCCTTGGCATACACACGATCGACCTGTTCGCGGTTGGCGGCGGCCAGCGCGACCATGGTGCCGTTGCCGACGCTCGCGGGTTCCTTGTTGAACGGATTGGTGATGCCCAGACCGGCACCGTGCTCGGAGTTGCCCCAGGCGATGTAGTAATCGGGTTCCTCCATGAAGCGCTTCGCGCCGAGTTCGGCGAGCACCGCATCGTAGAAATCCGCAGCGCGGGCGAGGTCGTGGGTACCGAGGGTGGTGTAGGCGAGCATGGGCGTGTCCTGTGTGCGGGCGCGTAGTCGGCGCGTGGTCGGGAGCGCACAGCATCGCTGCCCCCTGCTGACAGCATTGTGTCAGCAGCCCGACCGCGGCGGAACGATGCCCGCGGAACCTGCCCTGCCGGACATATCCGGCGAAGACGGCGACGGGTCGTTATGCTACGCCCGACCGCGCCATCGGCGTCACCGATCCCTGCCCATGCCCCAGATCCGCTTCGAACTCGACCGCGACCATATCGAACTGAACCAACTGCTGAAGCTGACCGGCGTGTGCGACAGCGGCGGCGCCGGCAAGCATCTGGTCGCCAGCGGCGCGGTGCGCGTCGACGGCGCGGTCGAACTGCGCAAGACCTGCAAGATCCGCAGCGGCCAGCGCGTCGAAACCGGCGATGCGACGATCGACGTGATCGCGGGCTGATCCGGCGCCCGCCTACGCAATCGCCAGGTCGCGCTGCGCCTGACACAGCAGGTCGTGGAGTTCGCGCACCGCATCGGCATGACTGTCGACCGGCCCGTCGCCGAGCGTCTCGATGTAGCGGCAGGACGCGTAGTCCTGCGCCTTGCGCTGATATGCATCGACCCAGGCAAGACGCGCGGGCAGATGCGCGTGTTCCGGCCGCCATGCCGCCGAATAAGGCGGCCGCATGCGCTGCAGACCCATCCGCCACGGTTTAGGACTCACCCGCGCGCGGAAGCAATGCTGGTTGTGGCACATGCGAGCGTAGACCGGATCGACGCCGAGCGCGTCGAAACACGCCTGCACCGCGGGTTCGCGCGGATCGAACAACCGATGCAGCGCCAGCAGACGCAAGCCCGCCGGGGTGCGATACGCGCGCACGCGCCAGCCGGGATGCGCGGACAGGAAACGGCGCACGCGGCGAATGGCGACCCGCTCATGCCCGCCCCGCAGCGTCACGTACGCCCGGCGCAATGCGCCCGGCAACGGGACGCCCAGCAGCAGCGATGCGAAGAACGCCACGATCAGCGACGCACCGACCCGAATCTCCAGACCCGCGATGAGGACCGCAGCGACCATCCCGAAAACGAGGATCATCGACACGAATATCTGGCGCGGCCGGCTGCGTTCGGCGAAATCGATATCCGCGAACAACACGCCCGGCGTGTTCAGACACAGCGCGCCGTAGCCGTTGCGGGTGATCACGCTGTCGCCGTGGCGGTCGACGATTTCCTCGCGGATCGGCACGCCGTCGGCGCCGTTGTAGGCGACCCGACGTTCGCGCCTGGGCAGCGCCTCGCCGGCGAGCACGCGTTCCAGCGCCTCGCGTACGCGCGCATCGGCGTGCGCCTGGGCCTCGGCTTCGCCGATGTCCGACCACCCGAAACGCCGCACCGTCACCTGACGCTTGCGGTCGCGATGCTGGAGGCGGGCTTCGGCCCAGTAGCGCGGAATAATCATGGCTGCACGCGACCGACGACGCGGCTGCGGCTCATCGCACCATGACTCATCCCTGAAACCCGCCGGCTCAGGCCCGGACGCGTTTCGGGAAACCCACCAGTTGCTTCAGATCCTCGTCCCACAGCTTCAGCCTTGCGCAGCGCAGGCTGGACCAGATCGTCAGACGCGGCGCCTGTTGCAGCACGGGGCTGGACTCGAAGGCTTCGCGCAGACGGTAGTTGGGAATGCGGCTGGCGAGGTGATGGATGTGGTGATAAGCAATATTGCCGGTGAACCAGTGCATGACCCGCGGCAGGTCGTAGAACGAACTGCCGGACACCGCGGCCTCGTGCGAGTTCCAATCTTCGCCGCGCGTCCAGTAAGCGCCTTCAAAGGTGTGCTGCACGTAGAACAGCCACACGCCACCGGCGCCAGCGATCAGCACCACCGGCAGATGCACCAGCAGGGCGATGTGCCAGCCGACCGTCCACCACATCACGACGAACACGATGGCAAGCGTGAGGTTGTTGAGCAGCACGCTCAGCCATTC
>JBKJTC010000265.1:0-6596 GCA_046590925.1 Lysobacteraceae bacterium
GCTCGATCGCGTCGGCGTCTCCCGCTTCGAGCGCGCAGCGGGCCGCTTCGGCGCGCAGGGTCGCATCGCAGCGGGCCAGCCCTCGGGTGAGCTCGCCGCTCGAGCTCAACCTCGAGGCCCTCGAACGGTCGGCGTCCGAGAGCGGGCAGGGCCCCGCTTCGTCGTCTGACCTGCGCGACCTGCCGCCGCCCCCAGCCGCCGTGCTCGGCAAGAAGCCGGCGTCGATCGACACGTCCTACCGCTCGATCGCCCCGCCGCGCGCCGATTCGTCGATCTCAGGTCATGCCGGGAGCCCGCGCGTCGCGGAGCCGTTCACGTCCCGTCGCACGCCACCGCCGCCGGCCGCAGCACCCGAACCGACGTTGAGCAGCCCGGCCCCGCGTTCGCGAACACAGCCCTTCGTGTCGCTGCCCCAGCCGCCCTCGAGCGATCGCCGATCGCTCACCCCACAAGGCGCACGGTACGCGCCGTCGCGGCCAGCCTCGATCTTCGGTAGCGCGCGTCCCCAGGAGGGAAGCTCCATCTTCGGTGAAGACCTCATCAGCGAAAAATCGCTGGACGAGGTCATCCTCAGCTACCTCGCCGAAGACCTGGAAGGCTCGAAACCGAAGCCCTGACGCGGCTCGCCGCGAGGAGCCCCGCCGAGGCTGGGGCGAGTCGTCGAAAACCCTCGCATTCGTGCCTCCGGCGCATGGCCGCAGATCCGGCGCACGGCCGCCGATCCGGCGCATCGCTGCAGTCCGGCGATGGGTGCCGTCGGACCCCTGACCGTCGGGCAGTTGGCGTCGCGGGCCCAGCGTCGCGGGCCCAGCGTCGCGGGCCCAGCGTCGCGCGCTGACGGTCGGCGCTGCGCTTACGCGCCGAGCGCCACCAAGTCAAAACGCCTCGAAGCAGGGCTGCTTCGAGGCGCTCTATCGTTCTTTGTGGAGCCAGGCGGGATCGAACCGCCGACCTCCTGCATGCCATGCAGGCGCTCTCCCAGCTGAGCTATGGCCCCATGTGTGTCTGGAGAGCGCAAAAGTCTAGACGGCGTCCGCGGAAGCGTCAAGCATCGGCGGAACAATTTTTTCGCAGGCCTCACCACAGCGCGTCGCGCAGCTTGTACCAGGCCATCGCCGCGACCAGCATCGGGGTGCGGAACGTGCGGCCGCCGGGGAAATCGCGGTGGCGGATGCGTTCGAACGCATCCAGTCGCCCGGACTGCCCGCGGATCGCTTCGGCGATGATCTTGCCGGCCAATCCGGTGACGTTCACGCCGTGCCCGGAGAAGCCTTGCGCGAAATAGACGTTGTGCTTGCCGATCCGGCCCCAGTGCGGCGCGCGGTTGAAACTGATGTCGATGGTGCCGCCCCACACGTGCTCGAAATCGACATCGCCCAGTTGCGGAAACACCTTGCGCATCCGCCGGGTCATCACCCAGGCCAGGTTGGGCGGCTGGACGTTCGAATAACTGGCGCGTCCACCGAACAACAGGCGGTGGTCGCTGCCGAGGCGGAAATAATCCAGCGCCCAGTTGGTGTCGGCGACGGCCATGTCGTTCGCGATCAAAGCCCGGGCGCGGGCTTCGCCCAGAGGTCGTGTGGCGCCGATGTAGGTGCCGACCGGCATGATCTTGCGGTCGAGCTCCGGGGCAACGCCTTTCACCAGCGCATTGCCGGCGAGCACCGCGAAATCGCAGCGCACGCGCCCGTCGGCGGTATGCAGGACCGGGCGCGCGCCGTGTTCGATCCGCAGCACCTGGCTGGCTTCGCAGATGCGCACGCCGGCCGCGAGCGCGGCGCGGGCCAGGCCGAGGGCGTACTTCAGCGGATGCAGATGCCCCGAGCGCTCGTCGTACAGCCCACCGAGATAGCGCGGCGAGTCCAGCATCGCGCGCAGCGATTCGCGGTCGTGCCATGGCAACGGGTAATCGTAGTGTTGCTGCAGCTCTTCCTGCCAGGCCAGCAATTCGCGTACCTGACGGGGCTTGATGGCGACGTGGCAATGTCCCGGGCGCCAATCGCAGTCGATGCCGTAGCGTTCGCGGCGTTCGTGGATCAGCCGGATGCTGTCCAGCGACCAGTCGAACATCCGGCGCGCGTCTTCGCGCCCGAGCAGGGTTTCGAGTTTGCCCTCGCTGCAGCCCCAGCCGATGCGCTCGGCTACGAGCACCACGACCTTGTAGCCGGCTTCGGCGAGTTCCAGCGCAGCCGACAGGCCGACGTAACCCGCACCGAGGATGCAGACATCGGCGTCGATATCGCCCTGCAGTGCGGGCTGCGGCGGGAGCGGTTCGACGCTGGCGGCGTACCAGCTGGGCGGGTAGGGCGAGGTGGTCATGCGTTGCCCCGATACGTCACACCGACCGCAGATACCAGTCGTACTCCAGCGTAGTCACTTCACGATAGAAACTGTGAAGTTCCTTCAGTTTCTGCTGACCGTAGATGTGACGGAAACGTTCGCCGAACTGGTCGACGATGAAATCGCTGGCCATGAAGTCGCGGATCGAGTCGCGCCAGTACGGCGTCTTGATCTCGGTCTGTTCGTAGGCGTTGCCGACCACCGGCGCGCCGGGGTCGTAGTCGTGTTCGATGCCGTCGAGCATGCCCGCAAGCACCGCGGCCGTGGCGAGGTACACATTGGCATCGGCGCCGGCGATGCGGTGCTCGATGCGGGTGTTCTTCTCGTCGCTGTGCGGGACGCGCATGGCCACGGTGCGATTGTTGAACCCCCAGACTTCGTTCAGCGGCACGAACGCATTCAGCACGAAACGCCGGTAGCCGTTGGCGTTGGGCGCGAAGAGCAGCAGGCAGTCCTTCGCGCTGCGCTGCAGGCCGCCGATGGCGTGGCGCAGCGCATCGCAGGGCGCGTCGGGTGTGCAGGCGAAGATGTTGTCGCCGTTCGCATCCAGCACGCTGGCATGGATGTGCAGCCCGCTGCCGGCCTGATCGACCAGCGGCTTGGCCATGAAACTGGCCTGCAGGCCCTGCTTCTGGGCGATCGACTTGATCGCGCGCTTGAGATAGATCGCGTCGTCGCAGGCCAGCAGCGCGTCGTCGCGGTGTTTGAGGTTGATCTCGAACTGGCCGGGCGCGTACTCGGCGACTGCGGTGTCGGCCGGGATGCCCTGGATCTTGCAGGCGCTGGCGACGGCATCGATGAAGTCGTGGAAATCGTTGAGGTCTTCGATGTAGTAGACCTGCGTGCTGGTGTTGCGCGCGCCGGTGTGCGCATTCACCGGCGGCTGCGGCCGCCCGTGGACGTCGGGCAGGCGGTCGAACAGATAGAACTCCAGTTCCACCGCGACCACCGGCTTCAGCCCGCGCGCGGCGTAGCGGTCCAGCACGCGCTTCAGCACTTCGCGGGGATTGGCTTCGAAGGCGCCGCCGTTGGCGTCTTCCATCGACAGCAGTAGCTGCGCCATCGGCCGCGGCGACCACGGCACCGGCCGCAGCGTGCCCGGCACCGGGCGGCAGATGCGGTCTTCGTCGCCGATGTCGTAGCCCAGTCCGGTTTCCTCGACGGTATTGCCGGTGATGTCGGTCGCGATGAGCGACATCGGCAGGCAGATGCCATCGGCGTAGACCTTCTCCAGCGCGCTGCGGGTGACGCGCTTGCCGCGCAGCAGGCCGTTCATGTCGGGGAGGATCAGGTCGACCAGCTCGCAGTCCGGCGTCTGTTCGAGTGCGCGAAGGTCTTCGGGTGTGAGGCTTGCGGGCATGATGGCGGGGTTCTTCGTGGTCTCGGCGACAGTGTGACAGCTGCCGATAAGGGCTGGAAGGCGTCAAGAATACTCAACAGCTATCTTGCGGGCATTCCCGTCATTGCTGCGATAAATCGGTGCTGCTCTGCAACAATCTTTGATTTTCTCCCGATGATCGGGCCGAGTGTTGCAGAAATCGAACATGCCGGTTAACGTGCGGATGACGTCCTCCGACGCCTCGACCAGAGCCTTCCGCATGCCCTCCCCATCGGCACGGCTACCGCTGGTCGGTCTGCCGACCGACCGAAAATGCATCGGCCCGCACCCTTTTCTTGCGGTGGGAGAGAAGTATGTCCGTGCCGTCGTCGATGGCGCCGAATGTCTCCCGCTGCTGATCCCCGGCCTGCAGCCGATGCTGCCGCTGCGGCCGCTGTTGGAGGGGTTGGACGGCATCCTGCTGACCGGTTCGGTCAGCAATATCGAGCCGCACCACTACAGCGACGAGCCCAGTTACGCCGGCAATGTTCATGACCCGGCCCGCGACGAAACCAATCTGGCGCTGATTCCGCTGGCGATCGAACTGGGGCTGCCGATCCTCGCCATCTGCCGCGGCTTCCAGGAAATCAACGTCGCCTTCGGCGGACGCCTGCACCAGAAGGTGCACGAGGTCGAAGGCCATCTCGATCATCGCGAAAATCCAGACGATCCGCTCGACCTGCAATACGCGCCCACGCATGAGATTGCGCTGAGTCCCGGCGGATGGCTCGCCGGTATCGCCGGCGCGGAAACGGCGCGGGTCAACTCGCTGCACGGGCAGGGCATCGCGATGCTGGGCGAAGGCCTGACGGTGGAGGCGACCGCGCCGGACGGGCTGATCGAAGCCTATCGTCGCAGCGGTTCCGCTTGCGATGGTTCGTCGGGTCCATTCCTGCTGGCGGTGCAATGGCATCCCGAGTGGCGGGTGCTCGAGAATGATTTTTATCAGGGCATTTTCCGTGCCTTCGGCGACGCCTGCCGACAACGCGCCAACCAACGGATACGATGACGGCATGAGCCCGAAGACCCCACCCCGCAAAGCGCCATCCAAACGCACGGTCGGCAAACGAAAACCTGCGCAGACTTCCGCCGACGCCCAGCCCGGCGAACACGCGCTGCTGCGTTGGCTGAAGGACCGCAACATCACCGAAGTCGAATGTCTGGTGCCGGACATCACCGGCAACGCGCGCGGCAAGATCATTCCCGCTCACAAGTTCTCGCACGATTACGGCACCCGGCTGCCGGAAGGCATCTTCGCCACCACCGTCACCGGCGATTATCCCGACGACTACTACGACCTGATTTCGCCCTCCGACGCCGATATGCTGCTGAGCCCGGACCCCGACACCGTGCGGCTGGTGCCCTGGGCCACCGATCCGACCGCGCAGATCATCCACGACTGCTACACCAAGGCCGGCGAGCGTCACGAACTGGCACCGCGCAATGTCCTCAAGCGCGTGCTTGACGCCTACGAAGCGCTGGGCCTGAGGCCGGTGGTCGCGCCCGAGGTCGAATTCTTCCTGGTGCAGAAGAACACCGACCCGGATTTCCCGCTGCAGCCGCCCGCCGGCCGCTCCGGGCGCCCGGAAACCGCGCGCCAGTCGTACTCCATCGATGCGGTCAACGAGTTCGACCCGATCCTCGATCTGATGTACGACTACAGCGATGCGATGCAGCTGGACGTGGACACGCTGATCCACGAGTCCGGCGCGGCGCAGTTGGAAGTCAATTTCACCCATGCCGACGCGATGTCCCGCGCCGACCAGGTGTTCATGTTCAAGCGGATGATGCGCGAGGCCGCGATGCGCCACGGCGTGTACGCGACCTTCCTCGCCAAGCCGATGGAGAACGAGCCCGGCAGCGCGATGCACATCCACCAGAGCCTGATCGACGTGAAGACCGGCAGGAACGTGTTCGCGGGCAAAGGCGAAGGCAAGCAAAGCCGGATCTTCGATCACTATCTCGGCGGCCTGCAGAAATACGTGCCGATGGCGATGGCGTTCTTCGCGCCGAACGTGAATTCCTATCGCCGCCTGGCGCTGGGGCAGGTCGCGCCGATCAATGTCCAGTGGGGTTACGACAACCGCACCTGCGGGCTGCGCGTGCCGATGGATACCCCCGAAAACACCCGCGTCGAAAGCCGCTTCGCCGGCTCCGACGCCAATCCCTATCTGGCCATGGCTGGCACCTTGGCCTGTGGTCTATTTGGCATCCGCGAAAAACTGCAGCCGACCGAACCGCTGACCATCAGCGCCCAGGATGTCGGTTTCGAACTGCCGCGCTCGCTCGGCGAGGCGCTGGATCAGCTGGAAACCTGCACGGTGCTGCACGACCTGATGGGCGCGCGCTTCGTCCGCGCCTACATCTCGGTGAAGCGCAAGGAGTACGAGACTTTCTTCCGGGTGATCAGTTCGTGGGAGCGCGAATTCCTGCTGTTGAACGTCTGATGCGCAGCTCCGGTTCTCCATATCGCGGCTGAAGCCGCTCCTACAACGACTCTCCGGAACCATCATGGAAAAAGCCGACATCGTCCGCCTGCAGCAGCTCGACGCCGCGCATCACTTGCATCCGTTCAACGACAACGCCGCGCTGGCGAAGAAGGGCACCCGCATCCTGACCCGCGGCGAAGGCGCCTACGTCTGGGATGCCGACGGCAACAAGTTGCTGGATGCTTTCGCGGGGCTGTGGTGCGTGAATCTCGGCTATGGGCGCAAGGAACTGGGCGAAGCCGCGTCGCGGCAGATGACCCAACTGGCCTACTACAACAGTTTCTTCCAGTGCACGGTGGAGCCGACGATCCAGCTCTCGGCCAAACTCGCGGAACTCACGCCGGCCGATCTCAACCACGCGTTCTTCACCAATTCCGGCTCCGAGGCCA
>JBKJTC010000013.1:0-27883 GCA_046590925.1 Lysobacteraceae bacterium
GTGCAGTCGCCCAAGCGCGAGGTCGGCGCGACCACGCTGGCGAATCTGGCCGAACTGGCGCAGCAGGCCGGCCTGCCGATGTCGCGGGCCGCGGAATCGATGGGCATCCTCAAACAATTGCAGCCGCGCGCGGCCAACGCGCTCAGCGGTTTCGTCGACCTCGTGCGCGACCTGCGCAACGACGCGCGCACGCTCACCCCGGCGGAACTGGTGCGCAAGCTCAACGATCGCTCCGGCCTGCTCGCGGCGCTGCGCGCGCAGTGCAAGACCGACCAGATGTTCGCGATCCGGCGCGGCAATCTGGACGAACTGGGCGACTGGTTCGACAGCGCGCGCGGCGGCGCCGGCCCGGGCGAACTCGCGGCGTCGCTGGCGCTGCTGAGCCACGCCGACAAGAGCGACCCTGGCAACCAGGTGCGATTGATGAGCCTGCACGGCGCGAAAGGCCTGGAATTCCGCTACGTCTTCATCATCGGCCTGGAAGACGGCACGCTGCCGCACGAAGCCAGTCTGGAAGAAGGCCGGCTCGACGAGGAACGGCGGCTGCTGTACGTCGGCATCACCCGCGCGAAGGAACAGCTGTGGCTGTCGCATTCGCGCGAGGCGCAGCGATGGGGCACGAAATTGAGATTGACGCCCAGCCGTTTCCTCGACGAACTGCCGGACGACGAGATCCAGCGCGACGGCGCCGATCCGGTGGCCGACGCGACGCGCAAGCAGGAACGCGCCAGCGCCGGGTTCGCCGCGATCAAGGCCATGCTGGAAGGCTGAGCCGACGTCAGTCACCAAGAGCGAGTGAACGCCTGAATGGACATCCTGGTCATCTGCATCGTCGCGCTGCTGGCGTCCATGCTGACGTTCTTCTCCGGCTTCGGCCTGGGCACGCTGTTGCTGCCGGCGTTCGCGCTGTTCGTGCCGGTCGAGCACGCCATCGCGATGACCGCGGTGGTGCATCTGCTCAACGGCCTGTTCAAGCTCGCGCTGCTGCGCAAGCACATCGACACCCGGGTGCTGCTGCGCTTCGGTGCGCCGGCGGTGCTGGCGGCGGTGCTGGGCGCATGGCTGCTGTCGGCGCTGGGCACATTGCCGGCGCTGCACGCCTATACCGCATTCGGCCATCGCTTCGAGATCCTGCCGCTGAAGCTGGTCATCGGCGTGTTGCTGCTGCTGTTCGCGATGATCGAACTGGCGCCGAAGCTGCGCGATCTGGAATTCGACGCGCGCTGGCAGCCGCTCGGCGGCGCGCTCAGCGGTTTTTTCGGCGGTCTGGCCGGCATGCAGGGCGCGCTGCGCAGTGCGTTCCTGGCGCGCAGCGGTCTGGACAAACAGACGTTCGTCGCCACCGGCGCGGCCATCGCATGCGTCATCGACGTGTCGCGACTGGCGGTGTACGCGGGCACGCTGTTGGCGGTGTTCGGCACGCTCGATCATCGCCTGCTGGCCTGCGCGGTGCTGGCCGCGTTCGCCGGTGCATGGCTGGGCAACCGCCTGCTGCGCAAGACCACCCTTCGCGGCCTGCAGCGCGTGGTCGCGGCGATGCTGTTCGCGTTCGCGATCGGTTTGATCCTCGGCCTGCTGTAAAGCGGGATGCGGCGAGCCCGTTCAAAATCCCATCTCTG
Organism: Lysobacteraceae bacterium; assembly: GCA_046590925.1. Classification (GTDB taxonomy): domain Bacteria; phylum Pseudomonadota; class Gammaproteobacteria; order Xanthomonadales; family Xanthomonadaceae; genus Lysobacter_I. The sequence continues at coordinate 1,620 of JBKJTC010000013.1, forward strand.
GAAAGCGCTGTCATCCCGAACGAGGGCGAAGCCCGAGGAGGGACCTGCTTGCGGCTGGTGCGTACAACAGCAGGTCCCTCCACCCGCTACGCGGGCGTTCGGGATGACAGCTCAATGCTGCGTTCGCGGTTGGTGACTATCTTGAGCAGGCTTTGATACGGCGTGTTGTCGCGCGAAATGCCGCAAGACGACCTGTCACTGGCCTCGGCTACACTCCTGCGATTCCGTTCGCGTCGTGGAGCCGTCATGCGCCAGTCCCTGCTGTTCACCGCCCTGTTCGCCGCCGCACTGGGGCTGAGCGCCTGCCGCACGGTCCCCGACGCCGCGCAGACCGAAGCGCCGCCGGCAGCGGCAGCGGCCGCCACTGCCATCGTCGCTGCCGACGACAATCTGAACGCGGTGCTGTGGGTGCAGCGTTCGGCCGAATACCGGGCCACGACCGAAACCGTGTTCCGCGCCGCGATCGACAAGCTGGACGTCGCACTGAAGGATCCGGATTGGGATGCACTGGTGCCCGAGGAGCGGGCGACACCCGCACGCGGCCTGCCGCCGGCGATCGTGATGGACGTGGACGAAACCGTGCTGGACAACTCGCCCTACCAGGCGCGGCTGGTACATGAGGGCAACGAATACAACGAAGCCACCTGGGACGCCTGGGTGCGCGAGGAAAAGGCGCAGCCGGTGCCCGGCGTGGTCGAGTTCGCGCGCGCGGCGCAGGCCAGGGGCGTGACCATTCTGTATATATCCAACCGCGCCGAACACCTGATCGGGCCGACGCTGGCGAACCTGCGCGCGGTCGGGCTGCCGGTGAAGGACGACAGCGTGTTCCTGGGCCTGGGCACCTTCATCGCCGATTGCGAGCAGGAAGGTTCGGAAAAACTGTGCCGTCGGCAGTTCGCCGGGCGCAGCTACCGGGTGCTGATGCAGTTCGGCGACCAGCTTGGCGATTTCGCCCAGATCCTCGCCAATACCCCCGAAGCGCGCGCGGCGCTGTACGAGCAGCACCGGCCGTGGTTCGGCCAGCGCTGGTGGATGCTGCCCAACCCGACCTACGGCTCGTGGGAGCCGGCGGTGTTCGGCAACGACTGGCGCCAGCCGCGCGAGCAGCGCCGCGCGCTCAAGCGCGAGGCGCTCAATCCCGCTCCGTGACGCCAACATCAGGGACCGGGCGGGCAACATGGCGCAATCGTCATGCGCTCGTCGTGCCGGCAGCTTTGATGGAACCCCTCGAATCGCACTTGCCGATCAATTCAATCAATGGCTTGCCTCATATTTATTAAAGCGTTGCATTAGGAGTCGCCCGCCGGTACCCTGTTTCTCATCCGGTAACCCCGGAGCCATGCCACAACCGTGATCCTCCGGCTCCGTCCGGAATTTCGGGAGACCTTCGGGTCTCCTTTTTTTTGAAGCCGGTCGCTTGTGGGAGCCGGCCCGGCCCGCCAAGATGCGGGACCATGCCGCAGCCCGTGCCCGCCGTCTCCAGACCCGCCCCCGCGCTGCCCGCCCTGCTGGCGGCATTGCTGACGCTGGCCGCAGCCGGCTGCGGCGGCGGCGAACGCGTAACGCCCACCGTCGCCAGCCAGCCCACCGACGCGGTGGCCCTGCTCACCCGGCACCTGCGCGACAACGATCTGCAGGCTTTCGTCCGCGATGCGGTCCCCCCGGCGCTGCAGCCGCAGCTGGCGGCCGCCTGGCAGGCCGGGCGCACCCGCTGGCCGCTGGAAGAGCTGCCGTTCGACCACAAGATCCCCGGCATGCTGGCGGTGCTGGCCGCCGACAAGGCCGATACCCGCCTGCGCCGCAGCTTCGAGGGCCAGTTCGCCAATGCCCACGGCGAGATCCGCGCCGCGGCGAAATCGCTTGGGCTGTTCGGGGTGAAGTTCGTGCAGACCGACATCGCGCTCAGCGCCGAGGAGCGCGCGCACTACGCGCAGCTGGTCGCGGTGATGAGCGACTGGGGCACGCGCGCGAAACTGGGCGATCCCAAGCGCGCCCGCGGCACGATCGCCCGGCTGACCCTGGCTGCGCGGCAGAGCGGTCTGCGCGAAGAGGCGGATTTCCAGCGCTACGGCATGGACGACAGCCTGCGCCGGCTGACGCCGGTGGTCGCCGCCCTGAAGGAAAGCCTGCGCGCCTACGATCTGGTCCTGGACCGCAGTCTGGACGCGATGACCCTGTCGCTGGTCAGCCAGGAGGGCGACCAGGCCCGGGTCCGAATGCGCTACCCGCTGGACGGGAAAACCATCGATACGGTGGTGACGGTGGAGCGCATCGACGGCCGCTGGTACCTCAGCGACTTCCTGCGCCATGCCCGCGCCGCCGCGGCCGTGCCGCCGGGGCCGGCCGTCCCCACGCTGACACCTCCCACGCCGGCACCCGCGAATGCGCCCCCGGGCGCGCCGCCGGTCGTCCCGCCCACGGAAACCGCGACGACGAAACCGACTTCGTCATAATGACGGCGATCATGCCGACATCACCGAACCAGCCGACCCTCTTCGACCCCGCGCAGCCCGCCGACGCCACGTCGGCGCCGCCCGCTGCCGAGCCCATCGCCGATCCCTCCGGAACCGAAGCCGCGCCTGCCGAAGCCGCGCGCGTCGAAGCCAGCGACGCGCCTGTGCCGGAACAGACCGGGCCGACCATCGCCGCCCCGGCGGAAACGTTCAGTTCTTCGCTCGCCAGTCCCCCGCCCGCCAGCCCGTCCCAGACCCGCAGCGGTCGTCGACCGTGGTGGGCCGGACTGCTGGCCAAGGTGCTGGAACCGTGGATCGAACTGCGCATCGAGCCGCTGCCCGAATCGCTGAACGACGATCCGCGCCCGATCTGCTTCGTGCTGGAGGATTACGGGCTGTCCAACGCGTTGATCCTCGACCGCGCCTGCCGCGAGGTCGGGCTGCCGTCGGCGCTGCGGCCGCTGCCCGGCGACCCGCTGAAGCGCAAGCGCGCCTATGTCGCGCTGTCGCGGCGCAACGCCAACTCCACGCTGGGGCTGGCCGCGGACATGGCCGTGGACCTCGCCACAGGCAAGCCGCCGAAGATGGCGCGCCCGGCGCGGCGCCATTCCGAAGCGCTGGCCCGGCTGCTCGACGCCCACCGCGTCGATCCGACGCTGGACGTGCAGCTGGTGCCGGTGTCGATCTTCGTCGGCCGCGCCCCGGACCGGAACAACAGCTGGTTCTCGGTGCTGTTCTCCGAGAACTGGACCCTCGTCGGCCGCTTCCGCCGGCTGCTCGCGATCCTGCTCAACGGTCGCGACACCTTCGTGCAGTTCGCTGCCCCTGTCCCGGTGCGCAGCGTCGTCGCCGAAGACCTGCCGCCGGAACTTGCGGTGCGCAGGGTGTCGCGCGTGCTGCGCACCCACTTCAACCGCATCCGCGAGGCGGTGATCGGCCCGGACCTGTCCACCCGCCGGCTGCTGATCGACAAGGTGCTGTCCTCCGACCCGGTGAAGCAGGCCATCGTCGACACCGCGCGCCGCGAGAACATCAAGGAAGAGGACGCCTGGAAGCGGGCCCACGCCTGCGCCTACGAGATCGCCGCCGACTATTCGCCGCCGGCGGTGCGTTCGGCCTCGTTCCTGCTCACCACGGTGTGGAACCGGATCTACCGCGGCGTGCTGGTGCACCACCTCGACAAACTCAAGCAGGTCGCGCCCGGCTATGAAGTGGTGTACGTGCCCAGCCACCGCAGCCACATGGATTACCTGCTGCTGAGCTATGTGCTGTACACGCAGGGCATCGTGCCGCCGCATATCGCCGCGGGCATCAACCTCAACCTGCCGGTCATCGGCACCATCCTGCGCAAGGGCGGCGCGTTCTTCCTGCGTCGCAGCTTCCGCGGCAACGCGCTGTATTCGGCGGTGTTTTCCGAATACGTCGCGCAGCTGGTGGCGGGCGGCTATTCGATCGAATACTTCATCGAAGGCGGGCGCTCGCGCACCGGCCGCCTGCTGCAGCCCAAGGGCGGCATGCTGGCGATGACCATCCGCGCCTATCTGCGCCAGCCGGTGCGCCCGGTGCTGTTCCAGCCGGTGTACGTCGGCTACGAAAAGCTGATGGAGGGCAACAGCTATCTGGACGAACTGTCGGGCAAACCCAAGGACAAGGAATCGGTCTGGCAGCTGCTGATGGGGATTCCCCGGGTGCTGCGGCAGAACTACGGCCAGGTGGTAGTGAATTTCGGCGAACCGATCACCCTCACAGACATCCTCGCCCAACAGGCGCCGGAATGGGACGGCAAACCCGTGGGCGAAGACGAGAAGCCGCAGTGGCTGGCCGGCGCCACCGACACCCTGGCCGACCGCATCCAGATCAACATCAACCGCGCCGCGGACGTCAATCCAATCAACCTGCTGGCGCTGGCGGTGCTGTCCACGCCCAAGCATGCGATGGGCGAAGCCGACCTGCTGGCGCAGATCGCGCTGTCGAAGACGCTGCTGGCCGAAGTGCCGTACTCCGACCGCGTCACCGTCACCCCGCACACGCCCGAACAGATCGTCGCCCATGGCGAAGAGATCGGCGTGCTGGCGCGCACCGCGCATCCGCTGGGCGACGTGCTGCACGTGGACGGCGACACCGCGGTGCTGCTGAGTTATTTCCGCAACAACGTGCTGCACCTGTTCGTCGCCACCGCGTGGATCGCCTGCTGCTTCCAGCACAACCGGCGGATGAGCCGCAACACGCTGCTGCGCATCGGCCGCTCGCTGTATCCATTCATGCAGACCGAGCTGTTCCTGCCGTGGGACGAGGACGGCTTCGCCGACCAGCTCGAACGCACCATCGCGGTGTTCATCCGCGAAGGCCTGCTGGAGCAGGTGAGCGACGACGACGGCGGCATCCTGGCGCGCAACGCCGGGCAGTCCGACGAAGTGTTCCGCCTGCGCGCGCTGGGCCACCCGCTGCAGCAGGCGTTCGAGCGCTACTACATCGCGATCTCGGTACTGGCCAAGAACGGCCCGGGCGCGCTGGGTGCGGGCGAACTCGAAAGCCTCTGCCACCTCGCCGCGCAGCGCCTGAGCCTGCTGTACGCGCCGGCCGCGCCGGAATTCTTCGACAAGACCCTGTTCCGCAGTTTCATCCAGAAACTGCGCGAACTGAAACTGGTGTGGCCCGACGAGAACAGCAAACTCGTCTTCGACGCGCGCCTGGACAACTGGGCGAAGGACGCGCAGACCATCCTCGGCCGCGAACTGCGCCACACCATCGAAAAGGTCAGCCCGGAAGCGGTAAAGCCGGAAGCGCCGTCGACTGCGGATTGATCGCCCGTCGCTATTACGCTGTTGTCCGCGACATGCACCCGCTTGCCTATCCTGAAATATTAGCCATCGCCTCCACCACCGTGGTCGCCCATATCGCCGTTCGGCGGCGACATCGTGCGGCTGCCCATCCGCATGACCGGACCCTTCGGACCGTCCATGTCCTGCGCTGCGGCCTGCGTCTGCTGCAACTCCATCGTTTGTTGTCGGGTCTGCTGCACGGTCTGCGCTACCGAAGACGATTGCTCGATGGTCTGGGACAGGGCTTGCTCCATATTGACGGCAATCCGACGATGCGCCGGATCGTTCAAGTCGCCTTGCACGACGAACACCGCTTCCGAACGTCCGGTCTGCGGGTCGATGCGATGGCTCGGCACCACATGATCGACGCGAGTAAAGTTCCAACTGTTGGCGGACAGCGCCTCGGCCACGCTCGACGCGCCCAGCGTCTGCTTTTCGTGCTGGGTCAAGCCCATGCCCGGCGCAGCTTCGACCTTGGCGATCGCGCTCTGCGCCTGTTGGTACATCAGATGGGCAGGGTGCGCGGGTTCGGTCATCAGCGGCGCGGCTGGACGATGCTCGCGCTGCTGCCCTTCGGATTCTCGCGACGGGTCATCGTCGCGTTCGTTCTTTTTCGTGGATAGCGAAGGATATTTGGCCAGCAATCCGGCCTCGAACGTATCCAACTTCGCTTCTATGCTCGGTTCCGCTGTGTCATTGAGATGACGCTGGAAACTCTCGTTACCTGAAGGGTATGCCAGCCCACTGAACGTCACCGACTTGGCGATGCTCACGGGATCACCATGCGTCCTAACGGTGTTGACGTGCAAGGCAGCGCCCGCAAGCACCACCGCGCCGGCAGTAGGCGCATAACCGCTGACGTGCGCCAATTTTTCGCCGGCGACATCCAGAACCTGATCCACCGACTTGCCCGCATAGACAATCGCATCGTGCTGATTCTGACTGCCGCGCACGGTCACCGTGTCCAAAGTCTGCGCGACAAACTGCGAGTTTTCGCGGATCTACCGTGCTTCCTGGCTGGCATCGCGCAAGGCGTCTGCCGCTTCGCCGATATTGCGCGCTCGGGCCGCACTGCCGGCCTGCTGCAGTTCGGATGCCTCACGGTTCGCCCAGCGCTGCACGCCATCGGGCAGAAGGTCGATATCTCCGATCCCGCGAAGGACAGCCGGGCCAGCGGATGCACCGCGCGCCTGAACTTCTCCCTGCACGAAATCGACGGTCGCCTCCGCCCTTCCGGCGAACTCGCGGACGTCGGCAGAGGCTTCGCCGCTCATGCGCAGACCGGTCGCCGCCGTCTGTCCCATGGTGCGGGTTACGCCGCTTTGCGCATCGGCCGCAACGCCTGCCATGCCGCTCACGGCATCGCCGGTATTGTCCAGCATCTTCGCCTGATGCTTGCCGCCGAACTCGACCAACTCGCCCAGCTCATTGCCGGCGCGTGCCGCTTCCGCCTCGCGATGCGCCAGTTCCAACAGCGGCCCGGCGAAGCTCGACACACCCGACAGGCTGGGAACGTCCGCGCGCGGGATCGGCGCGCTTTCGGGGTCATCGGAGTCACTGCGCTTCATTGCCTGCATCGGCACCACGCGCCCGGCCGACAGCGGCATGTCGCGCAAGTGGCTTTCGAGGTCGCCGGTCGCCATCTGTTCCACGAGCGCACCGAACGACGCGCGAGCATGCGGCGGCATCTGCTCGCCGATCCGCTCTTTCAATTCCTCCCGCACATCATCGGGCACGTTGAGCAGGATGGTTGACGAGTGACGCATCACTTCAGCCAGTTGCCTGTTGTGGAAGGCGTCCAGCCGGTCGATGTTGTGGACCACGCCATCGCTCAGTAATTCGCCCCGCACTTGGTACGCGGTAATGCGTGGATTGGGGTCGTGAAGCTCAACTCCCGGGTTCTGATCCGCGAATCGCTGCGCTGTCATCGGGTGCAGCGGTGCGGCGTTGACGGTTACCGCGCGCTCGCCACTGACTGCGACGGCAGCCGTCGCCAAGCCGCCGCCGAGAGAGTGACCGGTGTAGTCGACAGAAGCGCCGAACTGCTTGAAGTCCTTGGCCAGACGCATTGCGCGATCGTAGTAATCGGTCTGCAGGCCGATGGCCTGCGGACCGTTGATGCCGGCGAAGTCTTCCAGCAAGGTCTCGCGCTTCGTGCCATCCGCTAGTTCGATCGGGCCGGAAGACCCTTTGAACGCTATAACTGGCTTGTAGCCGGCGCCAAGAATTTCTGGATCGGGGAGATAGATTTCGGCGCGGAAGCCAGACTTGTCGGGTTTCAGATAGTCATAAATTGCATTGTCGGGCAATTCCGCCAATTCAGGGATTTGCCGCCTGATCTCTTCAAGATTCTCACTGCCTCGACGCCAGCCCAGCGGTGGTTGACCCTCGCCTGCCGCGGATGTGTATACATCTTGGCCCAGGCGGGAACTCTCAACCGCATGGTGCATCGACTTCAACTGCTCCAGGTCGGCCATGGCCTCGGGGGTACCCAAGGCTTGCAAATGCTCACACCATGCACGGTACTTTTCCAAGTCTTCCATCCTGGTCATGGCGTAATCTCCTGAAATTCAGGTAAGGGCACTTTCGATTCAACGGTTTCGTAGCCAAATGCTTCTCGGTCTTCGCGATAGTGTTTAGGTATCGGAGGGCGCTTATAACCACGCGCCAGCAGCCATTGCTGGCATTTGACCTGCCATTCGCGCCCTTTGCCTACTTTCATGGGCTTCCAGAAAATCGACTCTATGATAAGGGACCGGTGTTTTTGGCTTTTTTGCAAGCCGTTTGGGGGATTGGGGTCAGCGCCATGCTGCAACAGCCAGTAAGCCTTTTCGAACCCCCCGTTGCCGGTATAGTCATGCAGAATCGTTGTCACCTGACTTATTCCATTCACATTTGCGCCACGCTCGACAAGCAACTTAACGTTCTGCCATTGGTCCTGCCAGATAAAAGCCTGAAACAGCAGGGTTTCGCCATTAGAGTTGCGAGTATTTGGATCGCCGCCATGATCTAGCAGATAGCGTAGATAGATCGGATCTTCCTGCTTAGCCGCCCATACCATTGCATTATTTTCGTATCGCCCTCTGAATCGCTCAGTATTCTGAGCAGGGTGCAAAGTAGCGGCATTGGGGTCCGCACCATTCTCCAACATCGCCTTGAGACCCGCCGGATTCTTCGTGAAGACCGGCCACGCGATCAACGGCATGCCTTCCGGCGAGAAGTGCTTGTCCGGGTTCACGCCCTCCTCTTTCATCAGCCGCCGCACTTCGGCGGCATCGTCGAATTCGGCCGCTACAGCCAGGGCCTGCGCGCCCTTATCGGGGTACCATTTTTCCAGGCTACGAGTGTGCGCCGACTTCGCGGCAGGCGACGGCGCCGACAGCAAACATCCTGCCTGCAGGAACAATGCCGTCGACAGAAGCAACAGATTGATGAACTTTTTCATCCGCATTCCCTATTTAAAATAGTCCGACTTTGTATGCGCAGCACGCTGCCCGCTGTGTCAACAGAATATCAGCAGGAGCAGAAGCATCAGGCTGCGCGCTGCATTCATCACAAGGCTTAAAAACCATTCCGGATAAAGCCTGATGGGCTTCCCCGGGACCAAGCAAATCTGCTGACGCAGCATTCACGCGGCTGCACGACAAGAAACGGCCAGATTCGCGCGGCGTAGCCAGGCGGGGACCGACATCGGCGGAAGCTGCCCGCCGGTATCAAGCCGCTTCCGCGCGTATATCTCCTCACGATGCACCTCTATCGATCGCGGCGCGGCGATGCCAACACGAACCTGTTGCGCCCGCAGTGTTGCAACGCCGAGGAACGAGGGCTTGAACCGAACGCTGACGCGGGCCTCACCTACGGTGAAATCATCCTGGTTCAACAGAGTCAGCAGATAGAACTTCACCCCGTCGGGCAGCGCGACCGGGCGCACGCTGCTGCCGCCAAAATCCAAGGTCGCGCCGTGCGGTGCCAATACACCTAGCATGATGTGGTAGCGCAGTTTGTCGTAGACGGTCACGCAGATATCGTCGCCGATGCAGATGGTTTCGCCGACTCGGCGGGTCAGAGTGAGCATGATGAGCAGCCTCAGTGGCAGTGATTGGTCATCGTCGAGCGCCAATGGGCGCCGAATGGGGCCGTTCTGGCGGGCGCCTGCTCGTATCCAATGCGCATCGCCTGCGGGGCGATCACGCCGACATGCACAACCTCGTCGCAATCGGCGACCGACGAAACTTCTTCGCCAGGCACCCATACGCCCACCTCGACATCGCCCACCCGGAAGCGACGCACGCCCAGCAGCGAAAACAGGTACCAGTGCCTCCCGCCGGGCAGCACCACCGGCTGCAGACAGGCGCGGTCCAGCATCACGGAGGCCGCCGCCGGAGCGACCACCCCGACCGTGACGCGGTTGCGCAGGCGGCCCTGCAAAGTCACATGAATCTCGTCGCCGATTCGGAGGCTTGCGCCCACCCGGCATGTCAGCACCAGCATCCTGCATTTCTCCGAAGGGGATGGGCGGCGACTCGCCCGGTTGAACACTCTCTTTTCAAATTATTAGCGTCGCTACCATTTGAATGTCAACATTTTTTGAAGTAGGCTGCACCCACCTGACCGGAAACACATGCGCGATGGACAAATACACCCGAGCCTTCATCGAAGCGATGGATGCCACCAAGACTCGCAACAGCGATATCGCCAAACGTGCGGGCGTGGTGGACAACTACGTTTCGCAATGGCGCACCGGTCGGCGTCCGATTCCCGCAGGCCGCGCGCCTGCCGTCGCTGAAATGCTGGGCGTACCGCCGGAACGGATCAGCGAGCCCTATGCGCGCCTGCTGCTGTCCGGCTGCATTCCGCGCGATGGCATCGGCTCCGGTACGGTGCCGAACGACCACGTTGCCGTGGATCGACTGCATTCGTTCGACTATGGCGATGGCCCGGGCTTCATCCTTCTGCCCGAATTCCTGGTGCGTCAGAAAATCGGCATGACGCCGTTGGACGAGGTGCGCTGGACGTTCCAGCCCAACGATGCGATGACACCGCTGATTCCGGCGCGCACGGTAGTGCTGGTCGATGTGCGTACGCTGACGCAGGACCGGGTGATCGATGGCGGCATCTACGCCTTCACCCTCTTCGGACGGCCGCATATCCGCCGCATCCAGATCCGCCGCGAAGGCTGGGTATTGTGCATGCAGGAAACCGACAAGGACCGCATCCTGGTGGAGGAACCTATGATGCAGGAGTTGGCGTTGCGCGGTGCGGTCGTTGGCTGGCTTTAGTATCCGACCGAGAAGACGGCGCAGCCCGTTGACACGATGATCATTTCCCCGTAAGACGTTAAGCGCTTCTTGCGGGAAGACGGAACAGGGAGTTGCATGGACGCACGGGGGTGGAAAACTTTAGCTCGGGGCATTGCGATAGCGGCTGCCTATTCCGTCGGATTCTCGATCCTGTGGCGGTTCTCCGTCGATCAGTGGTATCTGCCGGCCGGTTTGCGCTTGACCTGCCTGTTGCTGGTACCGATGCGCTATTGGCCTTATGTGTTCGCGGGCGATGCCGCGGCACTGCTCAACATCCGCGCACCAAAAGCTGAGCAGTACACTGCGCAGTGGGCTTATCTCAGCCCATTTCTTCTCGTGACTTTCATCTCGATCCTGCCACTCTACATTCGTAAGAAATTCAGCGATCACCAGCTCATCGTAAGACAGCTTCCACTGATTGCGCTCGCGGCCTGCTTATGGTCGACTATCGCAGGCAGGCTTATCAACATTGCTCTGCAAGGCCCGACACCGACATTCACCATCGAGCGATTTATCAGTTTTTGCGTGGGTGATTTTCTCGGCATCCTGATGCTGATCTTGCCCTGCTTGCTTTGGCAACAACGTCATCAATGGCGCAATACACGCACGCACATCGCGCAAACTCTCGCCATCGCAGTCTTGATGGTGGTCGCGCTCTACGGAGCCGCCATGATTCCAGTCAAGATAGGAACCGAGATTCGCCTGCTGCCATTGGTATTCATGCTGCTTCCGTTGGTCTATCTCACTACCCTGCACGGCTGGCACGGCGCCGCGGTGGGCACGATGCTCGTCAATTTCGCGATTTCTTTGGCATTACCAGAAATTCATTCAATCAGCACCGCTGATCCGGTTGTACTCATCGCCCAGACGGCACTCGCGGCCACGTCGGGCGGGCTGCTGGCGGTGGGCATTCGCATTTCTAAATTGCACGAACGCTCAGGCGATTCGCTCCGCAGTGAACTAATCGCCATACAACTACAGCAGCAGCACAAAGAATCCGACATGCAAACGATGGGAGCGGTGCGCTCCATTTTCCAATCGTTCGAGCAGCGTTACCGGGAGAAGGCGCTGTTGCTCGCCTATGCTCGCGACGATCTGGATGCGTATCGCAACGCCGTTGCGCAGACGCTCAAAGACGAAGGGCTGTACCGGCAGGCGATGGACGCCATCTCGACGGGCGTGGAATCATCGCGTGCGCTGCTGCGGCATAGCGAATTGCTTTATCCCTTCGAGATCGAGACCTATGGGCTGCATGCGGTGCTGTTGTCGGAAGCTTTCGGCGAGCGTTGGCAAGGCCGCGCCCGCTTGCGGCTGGTTCTGGTCGGGAAATCTCCCAAGCGCCTCAGCGTGCCGCTTCAACTGGCCGCCTATCGCGCGATCTGCAGCGCGATGGACGTGTTGACCATCATGGAGCCCACCGAGTTCACCATCCAGACGCGCGGCTGGCACAAGCGCGGGCGCATGGGCCTTACGGTCTTCGTCGATTGCGTGCCGTCGGCACCATTGAAGCAGACACCAGAGATGCAGCGCGCAATGCAGGAGCTGGAAATGCTGGCGCGGGCGTACGACGGCACCTTCAAGCACCGCCGTACGCACCGCATCGGGTTCCTGATGTCCGAACCACAACCCATTGTTTAGTCCGCCGACGTCAGCGCACGGACCCACCAGTATTGCGTTGCACCGTTCTCGATTAGTACGACCTCAACTTCCCGCGAGCGCAGCAACACGCGCGTGTTGCCTGCGGGCAGTGCATCACCAGGTAGCAGCACGCGATCCGCGTCGCGCCCGATCGGCAACACCCACACTGTCCCGCCGATCCGGCCCACTGCGGCGCGCACAGTGCCCGCGCTGTCGTTGATCTGCGTATAGCGAATACCGTCGCGCTCGAATTCGTAGACCCGCCACGCTGCATCAGCAGACAGATCCGGAGCGGCCGGAGATGATTCGCCCAAGCCGCGCGCGGCACTCGGCGCGCCCTTATCATCCGAGGCGCAGCAGCTGGCCCAAGCCATTGCAGGCGTCAGCATCGCCACGGTCAGTATTCCAGCGCGCAGCGCAGTCACTTGCTTGTCGTACACATTCATCGCGTTCTCCTTGAAATTGTCCATAAGGTGTTAGTTACGCCACCAACGCCGCCGCCTCCGGGTGGCGGCGACAGGCACGCAGGGCAGCAAATCGAGGCTACGCGATGGGTGTTGAAGCAGGCAGTGCGATAAACCTGAGCGATACGATAGCTTGGCTATGTACGCGCGGCGGCATCCCTTGGCGGGCCGACGGCATGCCAACCGTCCACAGGCGGCAGTTGTGGACCTGCATCGTATGGGATGACAGAACGGTCCAAGGCGGTAGCTTTGGTCTCGATCGATTATCAATATCCTGCAAGGCTGCTGCGAACGGATGTTGGACGCGCAATTGCGCTTCTGCGACCGAGCTATGCGGGCATTTCCCCATTGATGCCGCTGCGAGGGCTTCCAACGACGCTTTCTTCGCCACTGCTGCCGTTTGGAAGGCCAGTCATGACGCTTTTTCGCCTGCTTACCCCTGTGCGAGCCAGCGATGTCGATTTTTTTCGACACCGCCGGCACTTTGAGGGTATGCGTTCCGTGCTTTTTCCTTCATCGCCTCCGGCAGCAGTCCCGCGTCGGTGGCGTGATGGGGCGCGTTTCCGTGCAACCACCGTCGTTCAGCCCACCCCTGCCCGGTCGGCACGGCCACCGGGCCGTACCGCAATATCGCCTTTGTACAGCGGGCGGCGTTTTCGGTTCGGCGGCCGTTTATGCAAAGCGCGCGGACAGTTCGTTTGTGCCGAGCCTTCCGACTCAATGCCACGCCGGTCCGCCGGTACATCACCGCCCCAGCAGGAAGCGCAGCGGAAGATCGACGCGTGCGCGCCAGGCCGCTTCGTTGTGATCGGCACCGTCGAAACTGCGCGTGATCCATTCGCGGCCTTCGACGTAGCCGGCATCGCGCAGGGCCGCATCCATCCGGATCTGGTACGGCGCATACCGCGCGTCGATCCCGGCGGTGCCGTAGTCGAAATACAGCCGATGCGTGCGCGCGTCCGGCAGGTGCGCGCCGAACCAGTCGACCATGCAGCCATCGCAGGCCGGCCAGTGGGTCGACACCGCGCCGACGCCGCCGAACACTTTGGGATAGCGCGCGATGGCGTACAGCGAGATCAACCCGCCCATGCTCGATCCCATCACGAAAGTTTCGTCGCGACCGGGCTGCGTGCGGTACTGGGCGTCGATGAAGGGTTTGAGTTCATCGACCAGGAAGCGCAGGTAGTCGTCCGAACGCAGGTCTTCCGGCGGGCCGACGGGGCCGCCCTCGATACCGCTGCCGACCGTCGCCGTACGCACCGGCGCTTTCGGCATGTATTCGGCGAAGCGCAGCGGCGTGTTGGACACGCCGACCACGATCGCCTCGCGGATGTTGCCGGGCCCGACATCGCCGGCTTCGATCAGGCGAGTCATCGCACCGTCGATATCCCAATCGATGCCCGTGTAGCTCAGCGACGGATCGAACAGGTTCTGGCCGTCGTGCATGTACAGCACCGGGTAGCGGCGTTCCGGTTCGCGACCATAACTTGGCGGCAGCCAGACATCGACATCGCGCGCATCGACATGGCGCGAGGGCACGCGATGCCAGCTTTCCGTCGCGCCGGTCGCGTTCAACGGCGGCGCATGCACCGCATGGGCCCAGCGCAGGAACGACGGCAGCATCTTCGCCCACGTCGCTTGTTCGTGCTTGCCGCCCGCGACCACCAGCAGGGATGCATCGGCACGCCCTGCCTTCATCGCGTAATCGGGATTCACCGAATGACCGAGCTGTCGCAGACCCTTCGCGCGCGGCTCCGATTCGCCGGACACGCGCCAGCCGTCGATGAGATCGCGGACATCGTCGAGCACATCGATCACCCCGTCGCCGTCGCGGTCGTCGGTTTCCTCGGCGTCGCCCGCCGCGAAGAAGAACCGGCTGCCGGCATGGTACTGGCCGCCCGCGATCATCCGTTGCGCGATGCGGCCGGCTTCGATGTCCACAGGATTACCGCGCTGCGTCGACAGCCACAGCGACGGCGAGAACGCACCGACGTTGGCGAACACGTCCGGATACTGCCACGCAAGATTCAGCGCGTTGGCCGCGCCGAGCGACCAGCCAACGATAGTGCGCGCTTCGGCGCGTGCGCGGGTGCGGTAGCGCGCATCGATGGCCGGCACCAGACCCATCGCCACCCATTCGGAATACGCGTACGCCTGCGCGCCGACTTCGCCGTGCCGCGTCGCCGCCGTCACGCTGCGCTGTTCGGCGCGATCAGAAAAACCATAGGCCGCCATGCGCGCTGCCGGCATGTCAATCGCGACCGCGATCACCGCCCGGATCTCGCCGCGCCCGGTCATGTCGTCCAGCGTCGTCTGCAGCGCCACCGCCTCCGCGTCCTGGCCGTCGTTGAGATACAGCACGGGATAGCCGATGTCCGCCGTCGGATCGTAGTCTTCCGGCAGGAACACGCGCACCCGCAGGCCGTCGGGCGCGAGTCCGGGCACGGGAAGCGTCAACACATCGATACGCGCCGGATCCCGATGCGGCAAGACGTCTTTTGCATGCACCGCGCACACCACAAGCAGCGACATCAGCGCTGCACAGCGGAAAACAGACATTGATGTCATCGCGGACGCTCCTGCGAATGGATCAGACCGGCGCCAGACTGCGCCGGCAGGTGAAAAAACCGTTGAGGCACAGACGACCCGCACGCGGATCCGCCGACAGCAATTCGGGATGCGCCATTTCGCCGGTATGGAACACGGTGCCTTCGTAGAAGATGATGCGGTTGTAGCGCGCCGACACGGTCTGCAACTTCGTGAACCAGGCGTTCGATGCGGTCATGTAGCCGGTGTCGATGCCGTAACGTTCGCGGAACGCATCGCGATCCAGCGTGTTGGCGTCGGCGATCATCGGCAGCAGGACTTCGGGCGGATGATTGGGGCCGTAGAAACTGGTGCCGCCCAGGCGCGCGTCCCGGAACAGATACAGCACCGACGCGACGATGCGATGCTTCGGCTCCACGCTCAGCCGGTCGATATGACAGATCGACTGCGACGGCCGCAGCCGTTCGGGCGGCGTCGTGGCGATCGCGAGCCGGCTGTACATGCGCTCGGTGCGGCGTACGTCGAACGCACGCCGCAGATGCGCGGCGAAGAACGCATCGAGCTGCGTCGAGAAGCGCTCCGGCATTCGCAGTTCCAGGCCGGGATAGCCGTTGTGCCCGGCTTCCGAGAATTCGCCGATATGCCGCGCGGCGTACTCGACCATCGCATCGGGATCGAGCAGCGCATCGTCGATGACATGGCAGACGTGACGTCCATGGATGGTCACGGTCCGGATGCGCGGCGCGGGATTGAACATGTCGGGATCGACTACTTCAACGCTTCGGCACGAACCGGATCGCCTGGCCGCCGCCTGCACCCAGCCGCAGCGTCAGCGTATCCGTGCGCTTCACCTCGCGCGTTTCGCGCGCGAACGCGAAGCGGTTCGTTCTGTAATCCGCACTGTCGCCGTCGCGATAGATCTGCGCGACATAGGTGCGGCCGGCGTCGAGGAACGACAGCGGCACGTCCAGCGTGCGCGCGTTTTCGTCGGTGACGCTGCCCAGATACCACGCCTCGCTGTTGCGGTCCTTGCGCACGATGGTCGCGTAATCGCCGATCTCGCCGTTGAGCGCGCGCGTGTCCTGCCAATCGACCGGCACATCGCGGATGAACTGGAACGCATCCATGTGCTTGGCGTAGTTCTCCGGCAGATCGGCGGCCATCTGGATCGGGCTGTACAGCGTCACGTACAGCGCGAGCTGGCGCGCCAGCGTGCTCTGCAGCGGCTGGCCGCGACCCTGCAGACTCAGCACGCCGGGCGTGAAATCCATCGGTCCGGCGAGCATGCGGGTGAAGATCAGGATGGGTTCGTGCTCCGGCGGGTTCGGCGGATTGCCCCAGGCGTTGAATTCCTGGCCGCGCGCGCCTTCGCGCGAGATCCAGTTCGGATACGTGCGGCGCAGGCCGGTGTCCTTGATCGGTTCGTGCGCGTTGATCGCGATGCGATGCTTCGCCGCCGCCTCCAGCACGCGCAGGTGATGGTTGCTCATGAACTGGCTTTCGTGCCACTCGCGCGCCACCGGACCATCCGCGCGATCCTGGCGCTCGATCTGTCCGGCATCGCAGACGTAACCGGTCTTCACCGAATCGATGCCCAGGCGCGCGAACGTCGCGAACGCCTTGTCCATCTGCCGCTCGTAATGACTGACCGCGCACGCGGTTTCGTGGTGACCGACCAGATGCACGCCTTTCGATTTCGCATAGGCGGCCAGGCCTTCCAGATCGTAGTCGGCCGTAGGTTTCGCGAAATCGAACTGCCAGCCGTTGGCGAACCAGTCGCCGTCCCAGCCGGTGTTCCAGCCCTCCACCAGCACGCCGCGGAAGCCGTATTTCGCGGCGAAATCGATGTAGCGCTTCGTATTCGCCGTGGTCGCGCCGTGCTTGGGGCCGGTCGCCCAGGTTTCCTGTTCCAGATGCAGCGACCACCACACGCCGACATACTTCGACGGCTTGAACCAGCTCACGTCGCCGAGCTTGTTGGGTTCGTTGAGATTGAGGATCAGACTGGATTCCACCAAGCCACCCGCGCGATCGGCGATCTGGATCGTGCGCCACGGCGTGGTGAACGGCACGCGGCGCACGACTTTCGCCGGGCTGCCGGGCGTGAGCGATGCGCGCAGCCGCCCGCCGTCGCCCTTCGCGAGGTTCATGCCGGCGTAGTCGACCAGCGCCGCTTCGTGGATGGAGACGTGAACGCCGTCGTCGGTGCGCAGCGTGATGGGTGTTTGCGCCACGCCCACTTCCGCCAGCGGCGTGCGGCTGTACAGATACTCCTCGCGATTCCATTCGAAGGCCGGAATCCACCAGGCGGTCGCCGGCTTCGCGATCGCGAACTCGGTCAGTTCTTCTTCGATCTGCACTTCGTCCAGCCCGGCCTGCTTCGGGAATTCGTAGCGGAAGCCGATGCCGTCGTCGAACACGCGCACCACCACGTCGAAGCGCCGACGGTCGCGATCGCTCTCGACGAAGCGCGCGCGCAGCTCGTTGTAATGATTGCGGACGAAGCGGCGCTCGCCCCAGGGCTGTTCCCAGGTCTCGTCGAAGCTGCGCGCCGACTGCGAATCCAGCGCGATGCCGCGCAGGAACTGACGGCCGTTGCGCAGGATGAAGCCCAGCCGCGAATCGCCGATCAGCGGTTGGCCCTTGCGCGCGACGCGATAGGCCAGGCGGCCTTCGCCGCTGAGATCCAGCTCCACCTTCAGCGCGCCGTCGGGCGAGGCAACTTGGGCGACGGTCGCGGCCTGCGCGGACGACGCCAGCCACAGCATCGACATCAACAGGGTTGCATGCGTCGCGGCGAGCGTCGCGCCACGCCGCGCTGCCGCGCGGCGCGGCGAAATCCCCCCGCCGCCAGCTTCGCTGCCGTCGAGCCCCTTTTTCAAAGGGGGTAATAATGCAGCGGCGCCGATTGATGCAACGGCGCAGGGTTTTATATTGAATCGGACCGATTTTCTGCCTGCGGGAAGAAGAATGAATCTTTCGCTGATCAATGAAACCAATCCATGCCGCGACGTCTCTTGAAACCCACGTCGTTCCCCCCTTTGAAAAAGGGGGGCAGGGGGGATTTGCTCTTGCTCTGGAAACCCACCGCAGCCAGCGGATCCACGGCTCGAATCGAAGACCATCTTCATGCGTATTCCTGGGAATCCATCACTCGACGACATACACCACCGCAGTGCGCGGTGGAATCGTGAAACGCCCGCGCGCTGGATCGTACCGGGCATCGCGCGGTCGCGTATCCGTGGCGTCCGCAGCACGCTGCACCGGATGCAGGACATACGCCTTGCCCGCTTCTTCCGGCAGGGCCAGGGTCTGCTCTTCGGGCGAGACGTTGATGAAATACAGGATCTCCCGGAACCCCGCGCCGGCATACCCCACGCCGTCGAGATGCGCCTCGATCACCACCGGATTCTGTCGCGGACCGACATTGCGGAACGCCAATCGCGCACGCACATCATCGGCCGTACGCATGCGGAACAGCGTCGAACCGGCGCGGATGCGCAACAGATCGTTGAACGCATCGCGCATCCACACGATGTCCTTTGAATGCGGTTTGATCGATGCGTCCGCCAGCACCGGCTTCAGCAACGCCCAGTCCTTGCCGTTGTCGCGCGACGGCGGCAACCCGGCACCGAAACCGTTGTCGGCGTAGGTCCAGTCCAGCCGGTTGAACCAGTCGCCGGAGTCGTAACTGTTGCGGTCCAGCGTTTTCGAACGCAGCACTTCCATGCCGGCGTGGTAATACGCGATGCCCTGGCTGAAGCTCACGAACGCGGCGCCGAGCAATTGCACGCGCGTACGATCTTCCCGCGAGGTGTCGCGCGGCAGCTTCAGCGCGAGGATGTCGAACAGGGTCGGGTTGTCGTGGTTCTCGACGTAGTTCACGACTTCGTCCGGCTGCGCGGCGTAGCCCGCGGGCTGGCCTGCGTAATCGATGTCGGCCAGCCGCTTCTGTTCGCCGTCGTACGTCGTCATGCGCACATCTCGCAGCGTGCCGGCCAGCCCGACCCGCGCCATGTCCGCCGCGCGCAGCAGCGCGGCGGTTTGATCCTTGCCCGCCGCCAGCGCATTCGGCGCGTAGTGCAGGCCGCTGATCAGGCCCTGCGCCATCAGCGCCTCGCCGCTGTCGCAGCAGCCGCCGCCGCGCAGGGCATCGCGCGCGCGGTCGCTGAACGTGGCGATGCCGGTGTCGTTGAGCGAACGCTGCGACGCCTGCACGAAACGCGCGCCGTCGGCGATCTCGCCGAAGTTCCAACCCTCGCCGATCAGGTCGATGCGGCGGCCAGCGGCGGCGTCCACCGCGCTTTGCAGGCGCAGCATCGCGTCGCGCGGCTGGTGGCCCATCAGATCGAAGCGGAACGAATCGATGCGGTAATGCTTCGCCCACAGCGCCGCCGATTCGATCATCAGCTTCGCCATCATCCGATGCTCGGTGGCGGTGTTGTCGCAGCAGGTGGAGCGTTCGACCTTGCCGGCGGCGTCGAGGCGCTGGTAGTAACCGGGCACGATGCGGTCGAGCACCGAGCTCGATGCCTGGCCGGAGGATGTGGTGTGGTTGTAGACCACATCCATGCCCACGCGCAGGCCGGCGCCGTGCAGCGCCTGCACCATCGCACGGAACTCGCGCACGCGGCCGGCGCCGTCGTCGGGATCGGTCGCGTAACTGCCTTCCGGGGCGTTGAAGTGGTATGGGTCGTAACCCCAGTTGAAGCAGTCCTTCGCGGCGACCGCGCTGGTCGCCGCCTGCTGCGCGTCGCTGTCGGGAGCGGCCTGGGGAATCGCGGGCGTGACGCATCCGCGCTCCGGAACGGTGGCGATATCGAACACCGGCAGCAGATGCACATCGGTCATGCCCGCGTCGCGAAGCGCGCGCAGATGACGCATCCCCGCCGCATCGTTTTCGGTGAAGGCCAGATATTTGCCGCGCCACGCCGGACGCACGGTGTTGTCGCCGATCGAAAAATCGCGCACGTGCAATTCGTAGATCGTCATGTCGGTGGCGGACGCCAGCGGCGCGGGACGCGGGGCGGCGTCCCAGCCGGCAGGTTTGGTCGTGACGTGATCGAGATCGAGCACCACGCTGCGCTTCGAGTCCGCGGTCAGGCCGACCGAATACGGATCGGTGACGCGGTTGCGGACGATGCCGACGCCGGGAACGAAGACATCGACCAGATAGGCGTATCGCTGCCCATGCATCGCGCCGGGCAGATCCAGCGTCCACGCGCCGGTGGCGTCGTCGCGTCGCGATGGCAACGCGCGCATGCCCGTACTGAGCGCGCCGTCGCCATACAGACATACGGATACCGCCTGCGCGGTCGGCGCCCACAGCGCGAAGCGGGTGGCGACATCTTCGGAAATATCCGGCCGGCCGTAGCGGCCCGCGCCCAGCGTCGCGGATTCGGCCGCAGCGTACAGATCGTCCAGCGCACCCGGCGACTGCAGCGCGGTGGCGTCCAGCACGCGACCCTGCGCGTCTTCGCGCACCAGCAGCACTTGCCCACGCAGCCATTCGTCGATGCGCACGTCGTCGCTCGCGGCCCATTGCAGGCGTAGGCCGTCGCCGACGAAGCGGAAGCGCTCGGCCAGCGCCGCCGGCAGTTCGGCCTTCACCGCATTCAACCCCACGGACCGGTCCGCGCCGCTCACCGCACGCCCGGGTTCGGCGCGCAGCTTGGCGGTCGCCGAGGTGTAAAGACGGAATCTTCCGTCGACCGCAACGCCCGGCCACTGGATCAGCCGACGGTCCAGCCAAAAGGCGCGCGCATCGCGCGCAGGCTCGGCCGCCGGATGCAGCACCGTCGCGGTGTCCACGGCATCGCAGGCGGCATGCGGTGCGTACGCATGAACGATCGGGGCTGCCAGCGCCGCAAGCAGCGCCATGAATACGTATGCAGCCGCGCCGCGCGTTGTCCGTCGGTGCGCTGCGGGATGACCGGCGCCTGCGGCCGTCGCATACTTGTGACGCATTTCCCTGGGGCTACGATGCATGAACGCTGTACCTGTCGACGCTGGTCGCGTGTCGGAACTTGTGTCCGATCGCGTATCCGAAATCGTGATCGTGGGCGGCGGCACCGCCGGCTGGATGACCGCCGCGGCGCTGTCGAAAGTGCTGAACCGATCCTATTCGATCCGGCTGGTGGAATCCGAGGAGATCGGCACCGTCGGCGTGGGCGAAGCCACGATCCCGATGATCAAGCTCTACAACCAGGCGCTGGATCTGGACGAGAACCAGTTCATGCGCGAAACCATGGGCTCGTTCAAGCTCGGCATCGAGTTCGTGAACTGGGGGCGACAGGGCGACCGCTACATCCACGGCTTCGGCAAGATCGGCCAGGATCTGGGTCTGGTGCCGTTCTACCAGTACTGGCTGAAGATGCACCAGGCCGGCAAGGCCGCGCCGCTGGACGATTATTCGATCAACACCCACGCCGCGCGCCACAACAAGTTCATGCGCGCGATCACCGATCGCCCGAATTCGCCGCTGGCCGACATCGGTTACGCCTATCATTTCGACGCCGGGCTGTACGCGCGCTTCCTGCGCCGCTACGCCGAAGCGCGCGGCGTGGTCCGCACCGAGGGCAAGGTGGTCGGCGTCGAGCAGCACCCGGAGAACGGCTTCGTCGCCGCGATCACGCTCGACAACGGCGAACGCGTCCCCGGGCAGCTGTTCGTCGACTGCTCCGGTTTCCGCGGCCTGCTGATCGAACAGACGCTCAAGACAGGCTACATCGACTGGACCCACTGGCTGCCCTGCGACCGCGCGGTGGCGGTGCCGTGCGAGCGTACGACTGCGCTTACGCCGTACACGCGATCCACCGCGCGCGAGGCCGGCTGGCAGTGGCGCATCCCGCTGCAGCACCGGGTCGGCAACGGCTATGTGTTCAGCAGCAAGCACATCAGCGAGGACGCCGCCATCGCAACGCTGCTGGCCAATCTCGAAGGCGAGGCCCTGGCCGAGCCGCGGCCGCTGCGCTTCGTCACCGGCAAGCGAAAGAAATTCTGGAACAAGAACGTGGTCGCGATCGGTCTGGCCAGCGGGTTCATGGAGCCGCTGGAATCGACCAGCATCCATCTGATCCAGTCCAGCATCGCGCGGCTGACCGCGTTCTTCCCGCACGCCGGATTCGAGGAAACCGACATCGACGAGTTCAACGCGCACTCCGACTTCGAGTTCGACAAGATCCGCGACTTCATCATCCTGCATTACCACGCCACCGAGCGCGACGACACCGCATTCTGGGATCACGTGCGGACGATGGAGGTGCCCGAGTCGCTGCGGCGCAAGATGGAGCTGTTCAAGAGCAACGGCCGCATCTTCCGCGACGCCAACGAACTGTTCGCCGAGCCGAGTTGGGTGCAGGTGATGCACGGCCAGCGCATGGCGCCTCGGTCGTACCACGCGCTGGTGGATGTGTATCCGGAAGAGAAGATCGCCGAATTCATGGCCAACATCCGCGGCGTGATCGCCAAATGCACCGACGCGATGCCCAGCCACGAGGCCTTCATCGCCAAACACTGCGCCGCGAAGGCCATGTGACCCTCGACCGATCGAGACGTCGACACCGTTTTGCTGCATGTCGATGACCTGTCCGCGCATGGTGTCGGGAGCGCGACGATGCCACGCCACCGCTGTCGACGCGCATGCGTTGCGGCGCATTTCCGCTTGAATACGTTTGCATCCGTCGATGCTGCACTGCAACGTGCCGCGGGCGATGCGCACGGGCATCGTAGCTGCGCACGACGCGTCAGCAACGACGCGCGCAGGCATCACCGGGAACCGACGCAATGACCGCAGGCACGACGCATTCACCCACCACGCACCGGAAACCGGAGTTGTCGTTCTGGCAGATCTGGAACATGTCGTTCGGTTTTCTGGGCATCCAGTTCGGCTTCGCGCTGCAGGGCGGCTTCATGTCGCGCATCTTCCAGACGCTGGGCGCTGAGAAAGACGCACTGCCGCTGCTGTGGATCGCCGCGCCGCTGACCGGGCTGCTGGTGCAGCCGATCATCGGTTACTTCAGCGACCGTACCTGGCACCCCATCCTCGGGCGACGCCGGCCCTACTTCCTGATCGGCGCGATTCTCGCTTCGATCGCACTGATCTTCATGCCGCACTCGCCGACGCTGTGGATGGCGGTGGGTCTGTTGTGGGTGCTGGATGCTTCGATCAACATCAGCATGGAGCCCTTCCGCGCGCTGGTGGCCGACAAGCTGCCGGAACAGCAGCGCTCGTACGGCTTCGTGCTGCAGACGCTCATCATCGGCATCGGCACCTGGGTGGCGAGCAATCTGCCGTGGTTCGTCAATCAGCTGGGCGTGTCCAACGAGGCGGGGCCGGGCGTGGTGCCGCTGTCGGTGAAAGTGGCGTTCGCGGTCGGTGCCTTCGTGTTTCTCGTCAGCATTCTGGTGACCGTGTTCACCACCAAGGAATATCCGCCCGAAGACCTGGCGCGCTTCGCCGAAGAGAAAAAATCCTCCGGCAATTTCATCGCCGAAATCTTCCACAACATCCTGCACATGCCGCGGCAGATGCTGGCCATCGGCGTGGTGCAGTTCTTCAGCTGGCTGTCGTTCTTCAGCATGTGGAGCATGGCCACGCCGGCATTGACCGAGCACGTGTTCAAGGCCCCGGCGCCCGATCCCGCCGCATTCGACACCACGATTGCGGCGCAAGCCCAGGCATTCCAGACCGCGAATGCCGCGTACCAGAACGCGGCGGATCTGGTCGGTTCTTACATGGGCTATTACGGGCTGTCGTCGATGGTCGTGGCGCTGCTGTTGAGTTTCTACGCCTCGCGCTTCGTGCTCAATCGCAGGCTCGTGCACTTCGTATCGCTGCTGCTGGGCGGCATCGGTTTCCTGTCGATGGCCTACGTGCCGTCGCCGCAGTATCTGATCCTGTCGTTCGCGCTGGTCGGCGTGTCGTGGGCCAGCATCCTGTCGATGCCCTATGCGCTGCTGGCGTCCTGCGTCGAAGAGAAAAAGATGGGCCTGTACATGGGCATCTTCAACATGTTCATCGTGATTCCGCAGATCGTGGCCGCCACGCTGCTGGGGCTCACGCTCAAGACGCTGTTCGACAGTCAGTCGATCTATGCGCTGATGATCAGCGGAAGCAGCCTGATCGTCGGCGCGCTGTGTCTGGTGCTGGTGCGGGAGCCGAAGGCGGTGCACGACGCAACGGCCGCGGCCGCGCACTGAAGCCTTGAGTGTGGGAGCGACGCAAGTCGCGACAGCGTACGGAATGCTTGACCGAAGAGCGTCGCGACTTGCGTCGCTCCCACAAATCGTCGCTCCCACAAAACCCGATCGCGGTTGCGTACCTTACTTCAGCCCGCAGCCCCGCTCGACCGCCGCACCACCAGCGTCGCCGGCAGCATCCTGCTTTCCGCCGGCTGTTCGTGGACGCGCTTGAGTAGGGTCTCGACCAGCAGTTCGCCCGCGCTGGCGGTGTCCTGATATACGGTGGTCAGCGGCGGATTGCAGAAGCGCGACATCGCGATATCGTCGAAGCCGACCACCGCGATGTCCTCCGGCACGCGCAGGCCGTGTTCGAGCAATGCGCGCAGCGCGCCGATCGCGATCAGATCGCTGGCCGCGAACACCGCGTCGAACAATACGCCGCGGCCCAGCAGCGCTTTCGCCGCTTCGTAGCCTTCCTCTTCCGAACTCAGCGCATCCACCTGCAGCGCGGATTCGGCCGGGATGCCGGCTTCGCGCTGCACGATCTCGCAGCCGCGATAACGTTCGTGGAATTCCGGGTAGTGGCTGGAAGCATCGCCGAGGAAGGCGATGCGCTTGCGCCCGAGGCCGAGCAGATGTTCGCCGACCAAGCGTCCGCCGGCGAAATTGTCGCAGCCGATCGACACGCCCGGCTGGTCCGGCAGCACCGCGCCCCAGCGCACGAAATGGGTGCCCTGTTCGACCAGACGTTCGAGCTTCGGGCGGTAGTCGACATAATCGCCATAACCCAGCAGGATCAGGCCGTCGGCCTTCATGCTGTCTTCGTAGTCGGCGTGCCAATCGTCCGACAGCTGCTGGAACGACACCAGCAGATCGTGGTTATGCCGGGCGCAGGCGCGGGTGATCGAGCCCAGCATCGACAGGAAGAACGGGTTGATCTGCGAACCGTCTTCGGTCGGGTCTTCGAACAACAGCAAGGCCAGGGTGCCGGCGCGCTGGGTGCGCAGGCTCGATGCGCGACGGTCGACCTTGTAATTCAGCTCCTGCACCGCGTCGAGCACGCGCTTGCGGGTATCGGCGTTGACCAGCGGGCTGCCGCGCAGCACGCGTGAAACGGTGGCCTGCGACACCCCCGCGCGATGGGCGATGTCGACAGAAGTGGCCTTGGTCTTGCGTGGGCGCATGGGGCTGTCCGTCGAGTGCTGTGACGCAGTGTAGAACCTCGCGGACCATCCCGCACCGGGACCACCCGCCTCGTCGCCGTTCATCGCCCCCGCGGCCGCGTCAATGCGCGGCGGATCCCACCGCATCCGGCCCGCGGCGCGCACCCTGACGCACCGCCAGCCATGCGAACGCCGACAGCAGCATGCACACGCCGCCGATCGCGAAGACCAGCCCCTTGTTCTCCAGCTGCGACAGCAGGTAGCCCACGCCCAGGCTCACCGCCAGCTGCGGCAGCACCACGCTGAGATTGAACACGCCCATGTACAGGCCGATGCGCGCCGGGGAAACGCTTTGCGAGAAGATCGCGAACGGCAGGCTGACGATCGCGCCCCAGCCCACGCCGATGATCGCCATGCCGAGGTACAGCGATGCGGCGCTGTGGGCGAACGCATAGACGTAGCCGAACCCCAGCGCCATCAGCAGCAGGCTGGCCGCATGCACGCGCACTTCGCGGAAGCGCTGCGCCAGCGGATTGAGCGCCAGCGCCGGCAACACCGCGGCGACCGCATTGAGCGAGAGGAAACTGAAGGACATCAGCTGTCCGGTGGCCTTGTCGTCCAGCTGCGGAAACCGCTGCTGGACGAAGCCGATCATGAACACGAACAGCGTCTGCATGCCGAACCAGCTGATCGC
>JBKJTC010000053.1:0-30505 GCA_046590925.1 Lysobacteraceae bacterium
CGCCGCGCGCGGACCCAGATGTCGGCCTGGATGTAGCCGACCAGATGGCCCAGATGGATCTGGCCGTTGGCGTAGGGCAGGGCGTTGGTGACGAGCGCGGAGCGTGGCATGGGCACGGTAGGCTGCGGAAACGGGGCCGCCGATTATCGCACGCGCGCCTACGGCGACTCCCGCACCCAGGTCTGGGTGCGGCCGAGCAGCGCGACGCCCAGGAAACCCCGCACCTCCAGCTTCTTGCCGCCCGTGATCGGCGTGAACTTCACCGAATACTCCTTGCCGTTCTCCGGGTCGAGGATGCGGCCGCCGCTCCACACCTTGCCCTGCGGTTTCAGGCCCCAGGCGATGGTCATGCCCAGGATCGGCTTGTTGCGGCGCGCGCCGCTGCAGGCATCGCACAGCGGGTTCGGGCCGTCGCTGGTGTCGATCAGTTGCACGATCCTGGCCGACAGCGTCCCGTTATCGGCCGCGGAAACTTCGATCACCGCCTTGGGCTTGCCGGTGGCGTCGTCGATGCTGCGCCAGCGGCCGATGGGCGTGTTCTGGGCCATTGCGGTCAGCGGCAACAGGCAAAGCAGGGCGAACAGGGCGAGAGGTCTGCGGATCATGGCGGCTCGGGTCGAAAGGATGGGCTGTCAATGCAAACGGCCCGTGGATCGTCTCCGATCACGGGCCGTTCGTTTGGTTCATGCGGGTGCAGTCGATCAGTTGACGCGGACCCAGTTCGCCGAGCGGCAGAACATCATCTTGCAGCCGGTGACTTCCAGTTTGCTGCCGCCCTCGATCAGCTTCACGGTCTTGGCTTTGAAGCTGTCGCCGGTCGAAGGCTTGAAGCCGTTGCCTTCGCCCCAGCCGCCGCTGATGGCTTTCAGGTTCCACAGCACCGGCATCCCGATGATCGGTTTGCCCTTGTCTTTGCCGCTGCACTTGGTGCAGACCGCATTCGGCGCGTACAGGGTTTCGACGACCTTGGCCGCCAGCGTGTTGTTCTTGGCCTCGTAGACCTCGACGATGGTCATCGCCTTGCCGGTTTCGTCGTCGATGGTCTTCCAGCGGCCGATCGGCGAATTCTGCGCCGACGCGACGAGCGACGCGGCCAACAGCGGCAGAGCGAGCAGTGAAATGAAGGACTTGATGCGCATCTTTCCCCTCCCAGGGCATGGATCGTTGTGGAAACCCGGCCGGCGTTGCCTGTTCCGGGACACGTCTTTATACCGCATTCGGGGGGGTATGGAAGATCGGTGCGCCGAAACCCGGTCGGCGTTCAGTAGGACTGCGTCCAACAGAAAAAACCCGGCTTTCGCCGGGCTCTTTCGTATCGCAGGTAACGCGGGATTACTTGAACTTGTATTCGAACTGCGCGGAAATCGTGCGTCCCACCGGGCTGTAACCCCGCCAGTAGTACGGATAGCTGTTGAACGTGCTGTCGTCGGGGT
Organism: Lysobacteraceae bacterium; assembly: GCA_046590925.1. Classification (GTDB taxonomy): domain Bacteria; phylum Pseudomonadota; class Gammaproteobacteria; order Xanthomonadales; family Xanthomonadaceae; genus Lysobacter_I. The sequence continues at coordinate 1,434 of JBKJTC010000053.1, forward strand.
GGAAGTTGTTAAAGATGTTGTTCACGAAGAACCCGATAGTCGCTTTGTCCGTTATCTTCTTGCTCACATTCGCATTCCAGAGGAAATACGGAGCGATTCGTCCGGTTTCCGCCCAATTGGGCAGGCTGCCGGAGCGGCTCATGAACACGTTTGCCGCCCAGTCGCCACGGCTCCAACTCGTCGAGGCGCGGATGCGGCTACGGAAGTCGAAGTTGCCCGGATCGTCGCGGAAATTGCGATCGATGGTATCGGTGACGAAGGTCTGCAGCTCATAGCTGAGCACATGCGACCATTCCAGCGAGAAGTTGAAGTCGCCGAAGCGGTCGGTATCGAGGCGATACTTCACCGACGCGTCGACGCCATCGACCCAGCGATACGACTGATTGACCGGGTTGCTGGTGACGAGCGAAACTCGGTCGGTCGGTTCACCTGCTGCCGGTGTACGGGTGACGCGGCTGATCATGTCCTGGCAGAAAGCGGAGCTGATATCGAACTGGTACGGGTTTCTTTGACGTGTAAAGCCAGTGCGGCAACCAGCTTCAGCGTCGAGAATGAACGCAGTGGTGAGGTTCGCAACCGCGCCATCGAGCCGAATTCTGTAGTAGTCGGCTTGGATCGACAGGTCGTCGGTGATGTCCCAGACGACGCCGGTAGTCAGCGACTTGCCAGTCTCTTCTTCCAATTCCGGATTGCCACGGCTGGTGGCGAACACCGAATAGGTATAGGTAGTGCCTGCGCAGGTAGCGGTGCCTGGCGTGCCACCTGTCGAGAGGCAACGGAAGGTGTCGAGCGGAGAAGTGAAGCTGCCGCTGCCTTCGTTGTAGACATAGTGCATGTCCGGCGCCTTGAAGCTGGTGGAATAGTTGGCGCGGAACAGCAGCGAATCTAGTGGGCGGAACTCCAATCCTGCGGCCCAAGTGCGAGCGTCGTCGACATTGGTAATGTCGTCGTATTTGTCGTATCGGCCGGCCAGATTGGCCTTCAGCATGCTGAAGATCGGAATGCTGACTTCGCCGCCGACCGCGTAGCGATCGCGCTCGCCGCCGCCATTAGTGCCGGTAAGGTTATAGACGGTCCTATTGTTCGGCAGAATGCCTTCGGGCGAATTCAGGTCGTATCCCTGATTGGTGAATTCAGCGACAGCGGCGAAGCCGAGCGGGCCAGCGGGCATTTCGAACAGGTCGCCACTGACCACGAAGCTGCCCTGGGTCACCCAAGAGTGCGATTTGTATTTCAGAGTCGTCGACAGGTTCGCGTATTCCGCAGGGGTCAGCGGGCGATAAAAACGATCAAGATTGATCAGATACCTGGGGGCGGCTGTTGTACCCAGATTTGGACCGAAGAAGTAGTCGGAAACAAGCGAACCATCCAAGCGCGGACGGGTACGGCTGGCATAATAATCGGCGCGGCCGATAGTCAGGTCCCAATCAAAGCGGTCGCCGAAGCTTCCACGCAGACCCGCTGCGAAGTCGAGAGACTTCTCGTCGAATTTCTGCAGTGTATTGTCGATCCCACCGACTTCTTGCGGTGTGAGGATACGCTGGACGTTGACGGTCGAGTTGATCGTCGGGTTAGTCGCAAAGAAGCGCGTGATGGTGCTGCTGGGTGTGAGGGCCGTGGCCGGGCCATCGATATGAGCCCCGAGAATCGCTTCCAGGCCACCGGTGAGCTCGGACTTAGAGTGGTAGCCCATCAGGCTGCTCCACAGTTCCATGCCGTTATCGAACTGCCAGTTGCCGTAAATGTAGCCAGAGAGATCGTTGTTGCCGTTGGTGATGCTTTGGTAGCCCACGTCTTTGTAGTAGCCGCATGCGTTGCCGAGTGTGTTGACGGTTCCGTTGGTGAGCAGACTACGGAAGGTCCAGTCGACGTATTCGCCGCCGAAGCGCGCACAGGTGCCGGCCGGTGGGGCAAAGTAGGAGTTGGCGCTGGAACCGGTCACGCGGTTGATACGCAGGGTGCTCACCGGCTGAATGCCGATGACGGCTGGCGGCAACGGGTTGTCTAGGCGGGAATCCATGAAATCGCGCTGGTTGGCAAAAATCGTTTCATCGGCGAAATGCTGCAGCGCATAAGTAACGCTCCAGTTGTCGCCGGTCCGGCCGCCCACCCACTGCAAATCACTGAAGTCGCCGCCGCCGCTGGTGGCAGTGCCGCCGCGCAGGTGGAACACGTCGCCTTCGTAGTTTTTCTTCAAGACGATATTGACGACGCCGGCCACCGCGTCAGAACCGTAGATCGCCGAAGCGCCGCCGCTGAGGATTTCCACACGCTCGACCGCGGCGGTCGGGATATTGCCGAAGTTCTGGAAGTTGCTCTGCCCGTTGTACGGGAACGGATAGTCGGCGGCGCGACGGCCGTTGATCAGCAACAGGGTACGGCCCTCACCCAAGCCACGCAGGTTGATCGGGCTACCATTCGGGGTGAAGCCGCCGGCCGAATTCAGTTCGTTCTGGCTCGAACCGGCATTCTGAGTGATGCTCTTCAGCGCCTCGGAGACGGTAACGAAGCCCTCCTTCTGGAGTTGTTCCGTTGAAATGATGGTAACGGGCGACGGGCCTTCGACTTCGGCGCGCTTGATGCGGCTGCCGATGACCTGGATGCGGTCGAGATTGCCCGACTGCTGGCTGCTGGCTGATGCCTCGTCTTTTTTGTCTTCGTCTTTGGTGCTGCTGGCGTCCTGGGCAAGAGCCATTCCCGAGATCAGGAACGAGGCCAGAATGGCGGATGTGAGCTGGCTGCGCCGCAGGAGGCGCGAATTGCGAGAAGTCATGGATATCCCCGGTTTCAAGTCGTTAACGAGATCGAGACAGCAAATGACCCCCTGCTATCTGCCATCGAAACTTAACATGAGTTTAACGGCTGTGTCATGTGAGCCGCGCCGAGGCATCGCACGGTCCAAAGGCGTATGGATAGAGTGGACGCTGGGCGCGGACGATTTTTGCGGCGATCCGGGCTGGCTGCGGGGAGGCGCGGCGGCCACAATAGAGATATGAATAGTCCCAGCCCGCTCCGAATCCCCTCCCATGCCGTCCAGCCGAATCTGTCGCCGCTGCCCCGGATCCGCAACATCATCGCGATCGGTTCGGGCAAGGGCGGTGTCGGCAAATCGACCACCGCCACCAACCTGGCCGTGGCCCTGGCCGATCTGGGCGCCCGGGTCGGCCTGCTGGATGCCGATATCTACGGCCCCAGTATCCCGACCATGCTGGGCCTGTCGGGCCGTCCCGACAGCCCGGACGGCAAATCGATCGTTCCGATGCGGGCCCACGGTGTCGAAACCATGTCGATCGGGTTCCTCGTCGAGCAGGACACGCCGATGATCTGGCGCGGCCCGATGGCCACCTCGGCCCTGACCCAGCTATTGAACGAAACCCGCTGGGGCGGTGACGGCGATGAAGGCCTCGACATTCTGGTGGTGGATCTGCCGCCGGGTACCGGCGATATCCAGTTGACGCTGGCGCAGAAGATTCCGGTCGCCGGTGCGGTCATCGTTACGACGCCGCAGGACGTGGCCACGCTCGACGCCCGCAAGGCGCTGAAAATGTTCGAGAAAGTCGAAGTGCCGGTGCTGGGCCTGATCGAGAACATGGCCCAGCACGTGTGTTCGAACTGCGGCCATGTCGAGCACCTGTTCGGCAGCGGCGGCGGCGAGCGCATGGCCGCGACCTATGGCCTGCCGCTGCTGGGTTCGCTGCCGCTGGAGATCGCGATCCGCGAGCAGGGCGATGCGGGCGTGCCGGTAGTGCGCTCCAACCCGGATTCGCACGCGGCCGAGGCCTACCGCAACGTGGCCCGGCGGCTTCTCGAAGAATTGGAGAAGCGGCCGCGGCTTCGGGCGGGAATCGGCGCACAGCTTGTCTGACGATAGTTTTCCTCTGGTTCAATTCGATGGTCGATAGTCTTTATCGATTGAGACTCCCGCGAAGTCGTGATGCGACGACCACTCGTCGGAAATGCTGCGCAGCATCGTGCATTCTCGAAACCGATCCGTATATGTTCATGAGGAGTGCAGCGCACATCCGGCCTATGCACTTTCGACCAACTCACTTCATGCATATCAGGGGATCAATCGCTCATGGATCGTATCGTTCTTCGCGCCACGCTCGTCACCGCCATTCTCGCCTCGCTTGGCCTCTCCTCGGCTGCATTCGCGGGCGGTCGCCCGGATGCGGTGATTTCCGGCCTGAATGCCGGTCGCGCCCATGAAGCGGGCGAATTGCTGATCAAGTTCCGCGATGGCACCACCGCCACCGACCAGGACGGTGTGCGTCGCGGCATGGGTGCGCAGAAGCTCGATGTGGTCCGTCAGGGCCGTGGCGGCAAGGGCGAGATGGCGTTGATGCGGCTGCCGGCCGGTGCCGATCTCGCTGGCGCGGTCCGCGTGCTGTCGGCCAATCCGAACGTGGAATACGCCGAGCCGAACTGGACCTACCAGCACACCGCGGTGTCGAACGACACCTATTACACCAACGGTTCGCTGTGGGGCATGTACGGCGACGCCACCACCCCGGCCAACCAGTTCGGCTCGCAGGCTGCCGAAGCCTGGGCCGCGGGCCACACCGACTGCAGCGGCGTGCTGGTCGGCGTGATCGACGAAGGCATCTACTTCAACCATACCGATCTGGCCGCGAACATCTGGACCAACCCCTACGATCCGGCCGACGGCGTCGACAACGACGGCAACGGTTATGTCGACGATATCCGCGGCTGGGACTTCGACGGCAACAGCAACAACATCAATTCCGGCGGCGCCAGCGACGACCACGGCACGCATGTGTCCGGCACCATCGCTGGCGTCGGCGGCAATGGCACCGGCGTGGCCGGCGTGTGCTGGAGCGGCGTGAAGCTCATCTCGGGCCGTTTCCTGGGCCGTAATGGCGGCACCACCGCCAATGCGATCAAGGCGGTCGATTAGTTCACGGATCTCAAGACCCGTCACGGCTTGAATATCGTCGCGACCAGCAACTCCTGGGGCGGTGGCGGTTTCTCGCAGGGCCTGCAGGACGCGATCGGCCGCGCCAACACCGCAGGCATCCTGTTCATCGCCGCGGCCGGCAATTCCGGCGCCAACAACGACACCACCGCCAGCTATCCGTCGAACTATCCGAACGCCAATATCATCGCGGTCGCTGCACTGACCAGCACCGGTGCCCTCGCCAGCTACTCGCAGTATGGCGCGACGACGGTCGATATCTGCGCGCCCGGCTCTGCGGTCAATTCGACTGTGCCGGTCAGCTCCAAGGGCAAGTTGGCGTCCGGCTACGCCAGCTACAGCGGCACCTCCATGGCCACGCCGCACGTGACCGGCGCCGCCGCGCTTTACGCCTCGTCGCATCCGGGCGCCAATGCCGCCACCATCAAGTCGGCGATCCTCGGCAGCGCCGTGCCCACGGCCTCCTGCAACGGCAAGGTGGTCAGCAACGGTCGTTTGAACGCAAGCGGCTTCTGATCCATTCCTGTTCGCTTCACTCGAAGGCCCGGCAATGCCGGGCCTTCGTCGTTCCGGGCATGTCATCTCCGGTGCCTTCCGGGCCGATCCCGTAGAATGTCGCCCTGACCACGATTGGAGACGGGCCCCGCGGCCCCGGGAACGACTGCATGAGCATCAAGAGCGATCGCTGGATCCGCCGCATGTCCGAACAACACGGCATGATCGAGCCGTTCGAGCCCGGGCAGGTCAAGCATGCCGCCGACGGCCAGCGGATCGTCAGTTACGGCACCTCCAGCTACGGCTACGACGTGCGCTGTTCGCGCGAGTTCAAGATCTTCACCAATATCAACTCGACGATCGTCGATCCCAAGCATTTCGATCCGGGCAGCTTCGTCGACATCGAGAACGACGTCTGCATCATTCCGCCGAATTCCTTCGCGCTGGCGCGCACGGTCGAATACTTCCGCATTCCCCGCGACACGCTGGTGGTCTGCCTCGGCAAAAGCACGTATGCGCGCTGCGGCATCATCGTCAACGTCACCCCGCTGGAGCCGGAGTGGGAAGGGCACGTCACCCTGGAATTCAGCAACACCACGCCGCTGCCGGCGCGCATCTACGCCAACGAAGGCGTGGCGCAGATGCTGTTCTTCCAGTCCGACGAAGTCTGCGAAACCTCGTACAAGGACCGCGGCGGCAAATACCAGGGTCAGACCGGCGTGACGCTGCCGCGCACCTGAGGCGGCTTTCTCCTTAAAAAATACCGGAAGAAAATTCGATGGATCAGCAGAACAACCCGTACCGCGCGCCCGAATCGACCATCGCCGATTACGCTCTGGATGGCGAACTCGCGGGGCGCGGCGAGCGTCTGGCTGCGGCCATCGTCGATGTGCTCATCCTGCTGGCCATCCTGTTGCCCGTCATGTTCTTCGGCGGCTATTTCAGTCAGGTGATGGATGCGGCGACCAGCGGTCGGCCCATGTCGTTGATGACGGAGCTGGCGTGGGGGCTGGTCAGTCTGGTCGTGTTCTTTGCGATCCAGAGCTATCCGCTGTACGCGACGGCGCAGACCTGGGGCAAGCGCTTGCTGAAGATACGCATCGTCGGTCTCGATGGCCACAGGTTGTCGTTCGGGCGATTGATCGTGCTGCGCTATCTGTCGATGCAGGCCGTCGGTCTGGTGCCGTGGATCGGGCCGCTGCTGTCGATCGTGAATGTGCTGTTGATCTTCCGTGCTGATCATCGCTGCGGCCACGATCTGATCGCCGGAACCAAAGTCGTCAAGGCGTGATCGCGGTTGCCGTGGGAATCGCGTATCGGTGCGTCGCACGATTCATCGTTGATCATGCGTTGATGGGCATGCCTCGATGAGCGCCCGCGCATGAATCCGCTCGAACGCGTCTACGACCATCTGCGCCAGTCGCGCCTGCCCGAAGCCGAGCAGGCGCTTGCGCCGCTGCTGCAACAAACGCCGCGCGATCCCGCCGTGCATCGCGCCCATGCCGTGCTGGCGCAAAGCGCGGGACGCAACGACCTGGCGCTGCAGGCGATGCGCACTGCGGTCGCACTGGCGCCGGAGGCGGTTCCGCTGTTGATGGAATTCGGCCAGTTTCTTGCTTCGACTGGACACGCGGACGAGTCGGTGGAGACCTTCCGCCGGGTCGCGACCCTGCAGCCGGCATCGCCGGAGGCGTGGTATTTCCTCGGCATGGCGCTCTACACCGCACGCCGCGACGCCGACGCGTTGCCCGCGTTCCGGCAGGCTCACACGCTGGCGCCGGGGCAGGCGCAGATCGCGCGCGCGCTGGCCGAAACCGAATACGCACTCGAACATCATGCCGAAGCCTTGACGATGTACGAGCGCCTCGCCGAACAGACCGTGCCCGGGCAGTCGATCGATGCGGGATTGTTCCTGCGCCTGTCGCAGTGCCGGCGCAAAATCGGCATGCCGGCGCAAGCTCTGGACACTGTGCGCGAAGGTCTGCAGCGGTTCGCGGACGACGCGCTGTTGTGGCTGGAACTCGGCTGGGTGCAGGAAGACCTGGGCGACGCCGCGCAGGCGCAGGATGCGTACGCGCGCGCGCATGCGCTGCAGCCGGAGTGGGGCGACCCGCTGGCGGCATCGATCGCGCTGCTGCGTGCGCAGGCACCGGAGGCGCTTGTGAACGAAGCCGAGGCGATGCTGGCGCGGGCGACCGTCTCCGAACACCAGCAGGCGTATCTGCATTTCGTCCTGGGCAAGCGCGACGACGCACGCGGCGCCTACGCCGGAGCGGCCCGGCACTGGTCGAGCGCGAACGCGCTGCGTCGACGCGTCGACGGCGGTTTCGACCGCGCGGAATTCACCGCGAAGATCGATGCGACCATCGAAGCGCTGACCGCCGACCTGCTGCGCGCGCGCCATGTCGATGCCCTGAGCGACGAACGCCCCGTCTTCGTGCTGGGCATGACACGCAGCGGCACCACACTGGTCGAACAGATTCTCGCCGCGCATCCGCAGGCGCACGGCTGTGGGGAGTTGACCGGAATCGTCTCGATCGCGCAGGACGCATCCACGGAAACCGGTCTGCACTGGCCGCAGGACGCGGCGCGTTTCGACGCGGCATGGGCGCATCGCCAGGCATCGGGATACCTGCAACTTGCCGGTGCCGCGGCCGATGGCGCAGCGCGTCTGATCGACAAGCAACCCTACAACTTCCTGCATGTCGGCCTGATCGCGATGCTGTTCGCCGACGCGCGCATCGTCTGGTGCCGGCGCGATCCGCGCGATATCGCGCTGTCGATCTTCAGCGAAAGTTTCTCGCCGCTGGCGACCTATGCCACCGATATCGACGACATCCGCTTCTTCATCGAAGAGCAGGAACGGCTGATGCGCCACTGGCAATCGGTGTCGCCGCTGCCGATCCTCGAAGTGCAGTACGAAACGATGGTGACCGATACCGAAGCGCAGATCCGGCGGTTGATCGATTTCGCCGGGCTGCCCTGGGACGAACGCTGCCTGGACTTCCACACCAGCGGACGCTCGGTGCAGACGCTCAGTCGCTGGCAGGTGCGGCAGCCGATGCATACGAAATCAGTGGGTCGTTGGCGCAATTACTCGCAGTGGTTCGGCGCAGATTGATCGCGGGGCACTTTAGATCGCGGGGTACTGATCGGCGGATGGTGATTCAGTGCGTCGCACCGGCCGCGATGCGACGGTCCTTGCGGGTGCGCAGCGCGGTTTCCATCATGATTCTCAAGCCTGCGACCACGATGCCCAGGGACAGGCTTGGCGCGCCCGGATGTGCGGCGGCCTGCTCGGGCACGTAAGGAATATGCACGAAGCCGCCGCGAACGCCGCCGCGCAGATTGCCGTCTTCCGCCAGCGCATGCATCAGCGCATAGAACATGCGATTGCAGACGAAGGTGCCGGCGGTCTGCGAAATCTCCGCGGGTATGCCGGCTTCGCGCATCGCGGCGAACATCGCCTTGATCGGCAACGTCGAAAAATAGGCGGCCGGGCCGCCGCGCACGATGGGTGTGTCCACCGGCTGCGCGCCGTCGTTGTCGGCGATGCGCGCGTCGTTGATGTTGATCGCGACCCGCTCCAGCGAGATCTGCGCGCGTCCGCCGGCCTGGCCGACGCAGAGGTTCAGTTCGGGCGCGTGTCTGCGGATCGCGGCCCGCAGCGCGCGCGGCCCGCGCGCGAACGATGTCGGCAGTTGCGCAGCGACGACGCGACGGCCGGCGATGGTCTCGCCGTGCAGCGTTTCGACCGCGAGCCAGCTCGAATTGATGCTTTCGCCGCCGAACGGATCGAAGCCGGTCAGCAGGACGGTGCGCTGGTGGGATTTCGGCTTCGGCATGACTCAGCGCAGCGCGATGAAATAGATCAGCAGGATGTTGCAACCCAGCAGCAGCGCGCCGGTACGCCACTGCGCGCGGATCACGGCGTACGGGTCTTTCAACTCCAGCAGCGCGGCCGGCACCAGATTGAAGTTGGCCGCCATCGGCGTCATCAGCGTGCCGCAGTAGCCCGAGAGCATGCCGATGGCCGCCAGCGGCGCAGCGTCGGCGCCGTGCAGGGTCACCAACAGCGGTATTGCGATGCCCACGGTCATCACCGGGAACGCGGCAAATGCATTGCCCATGATGATGGTGAACAGCGCCATGCCCAGCGCGTAGGCGACGACAACGAGAAAAGCGTTCTCGACCGGGATCACCGCGCGCACCACGCCGGCGACCGCCTGGCCGACGCCGGCCGCATCGAATACGCTGCCCAGCGCCGCCAGCAGCACCGGCAGCAGCGCCGCCCAGCCGATGGCGTCGACCAGCCGGCGCGATTGTTCGACCGCGCTGGCCGGACTTTGCCGGGTGATGCCGCATGCCACCGCGAGCGCAATCACGCAGGCGATGGCCAGCGAACTGAGCGTCATGGTGTTGGCGTTGTCGAACAGCGGTTGCCCGCCGATGCTGACGTATTTGAGCGACAACGTCCCCAGCACGGTGATCGCGGGAATCAGCAGCGCCGGCAGGAACAGTCGATTGCCGAGGCGCGCGGCTTCGCTGCGTTTTTCGTCGGCGGTGGTTTCTTCGTAGTGGCCGGTGCGCAGGCCGCCGAGACCGGCGATCAGCGCGATCAGCACCACGCACCCGCCGACGAGTCGCACCGGCAGGTGCTCGGCCGCGAACAGCAGCAGCGCGAGCAGCGCCCAGAACAATGCGGTGGTATGTCGACGCGGATTCGCGGCATCGCGGACGCCGCGCCAGGCCAGCGATGCGAAGTAGAGGCCGAGCAGCCAGTAGACAGCGGTCAGGCCGATCATTCCGGGGCGCTCTCGTCCGGCGTCGCGACTTTCGTTTGCGCGAGCCGCGCGGCCATCGCGCGCTCGAAGCGCATGATCCGCCACGCGTGGATCACGAACGCGCAGATCGCGGTGGGAATGCCCCACAGCGCGATCTGGAGCGGTTCCAGCGCGATGCCCTTGTCGCCGAGCACGCCCTGGATCAGCAGCACTGCGCCGAAGGCGATGAAGATGTCTTCGCCGAAGAACAGGCCGACGTTGTCGGTGGCCGCCGACAACGCGCGGATGCGCTCGCGTTCGGCCTGCGGCAGGTCGCCGTGCGCGATCTCGGCGGCGGCTTCGGCCATCGGCGCGACCAGCGGGCGGACCGCCTGCGGGTGGCCGCCGAGGCTGGTCAGACCGGCCGCGGAACTCACCTGGCGCATGAACAGATAGGCCACCAGCAGTCGGGCAGTCGTCGCGCCGCGGAGACGCGCGATCCACGCCTGCGCGTGCTCTTTCAAACCATGTCGTTCGAGCAGGCCGATCACCGGCAGCGCGATCAGGAACAGCAGCAGGAAGCGTTTGTCGGTGAAGGCCTTGCCGAGGATGTCCAGCACCTCAAGCGGCGACAGATTCGCGGCGAGGCCGGTGATGAAGCCGGCCGCCACCACCACCAGCGCCGGATTCAGGCGCAGCACGAAGCCGAGCACGACCGCGAGCACGCCGATCAGCGGCCAGTAATTGATGAGCGTGGTTTCCATCAGGGTCGCATCCCGGTTTCGGCCATGAACGGAAGAATGTCGACGCCATCGGCGGTCAGAGCTTCGCGCAGCGCGCGGGCGAAGATCGCCGCGTCGTCGCGGTCGCCGTGCAGGCACAGGGTGTCGGCGCGCAGCGACAACAACAGGCCTTCAGCGCTGTGCACCTGCGAATGCAGCGCAAGCAACCGCGCCTGCGCAAGCGCAGCGTCGAGCGTGTCCAACACCGCGCCCGGCGTGCCGCGCGGCAGCAGGCGTGCGTCGTTGCTGTAGCCGCGTTCGGCGAACACTTCATGCGCCACGCGCAATCCGGCGGCGTCGCCGGCCGCGGTGGAGGCCGAGCCTGACAGTCCCACCAGCGCCAGCGTCGGATCGAATTCGCGCACCGCCGCGGCGATGGCGGCGGCGACCAGCGGGTCGCGTGCGGAGCGGTTGTAGAGCGCGCCGTGGGGTTTGACGTGGTGCAACGCAATGTCTTCCTCGCGGGCGATCGCGGCGATGCGTTCGAGTTGGCTGCGGATCAGCGCGGCGATGTCGTGCGGCGCCAGTTCCATGTCGCGCCGGCCGAAGTGCGTGCGGTCGTCGTAGCCCGGATGCGCACCGGCGACCACGCCATGCTGCCGGCACAGCCGCAGCGTTTCGCGGATGGTCGCGTCGTCGCCGGCATGCGCGCCGCAGGCGATGTTCGCCGAGGTGATCCACGGCATGATCGCCGCGTCGTCGCCGCAGCCTTCGCCCAGATCGCAGTTGAAATCGATGCGTGGCACGGGCGGTTCCGCTACGGAAAAATGCAGACTAGGCAATGCCGTGACCGGCTGCAAATCCGCCGCGGCTCATGCGCGCCGCAGCCGGTCGTCGATCGCGAGCATGGCGCGCGTCAGTTCCGCATCGCGCTTGCGCCGCAGCAGGGTCGCGGCGTCGGCGGTGATCGCTTCGAAGCGCAGCGCATCGCCCGCGCGCAGCTGCGCCAGCCGCGGAAGATCGACGGAAATCACATGGCCCAGCCGCGGATAACCGCCGACGGTCTGCGCGTCGACGAGCAGCACGATGGGTTGGCCGTCTGGCGGCAACTGGAGGGTGCCGGGCGCGACCGGCGCCGAAATCTGCTCCGGCAGCGTCGCGACGATAGGCGCGCCGCTGCAGCGCAGGCCCTGGCGGTCGCTGCGCGGATCGACGCGCCAGTCGTGCGACGCCAGCGCATGTGCGGCATCGATGCTGGCGGCGCTGCATTCGCTGGGCACGTAACGGATCGGCGAAGCGTTCGCAGGTGCGGTGTCCAGCGCGATCCACCATGCGGGTGACTGCGGTTCGACCAAGTCATGCGTCGGTTGCGGCCCCAGCGGAAGTCCATCGCCGCTGCGCAGCGCACGCCCGTGCAGACCGCCGAACCCGCCGCGCAGATCGGTGCTGCGGCTGCCGAGCACGCGCGGCACGTCGAAGCCGCCGGCCACCGCCAGCCACGCGCGTAGCCCGCTGCGGATCGCACCGAGCCGCAGCAGTCCAGCGGGCAGATCGACCGGCCGCCCGCAGGGGAGGGTGTGGACGCAGTTCTGCGCGTCTTCGAAACGCGCGTCCACGGCGGCCCCGCACAGTGCGATCCGCGCCGGCTGCGGTAGTTCGAGCGTTGGCCCGATCAGGGTGATTTCGAGAACGGCCGCATCGGACGGATTGCCGACCATCCGGTTCGCCAGCGCGGCCGATGCGGGATCGAGCGCGCCTGCACGGCCGACGCCAAGATGACGCCAGCCGTCGCGACCCCGATCCTGCACCGTGGTCAGCGAACCGGGCGCGATCACGCGCCACGCGGCCCCGCTCATGTGCTCCCGCTCATGCGCCGCGCTCCAGTCGCGCGAAGGCATCGTCGTCGATGGCGACGAAGCGCACGCGGTCTCCGGGGGCGAGCAGCGACGGCGACGCGCGCTGCGGGTCGAACAGCCGCAGCGGCGTGCGCCCGAGCAACCGCCAGCCGCCGGGACTTTCGCGCGGATAGATGCCGGTCTGCGCGCCGCCGATGGCGACGCTGCCGGCGGGCACGCGCGTACGCGGGGTGCCCAGCCGCGGCAGCGCCAGCGACGGATCGAGACCGCTGAGATAGGGGAAGCCGGGCGCGAAACCGATCATCGCCACGGTGTAGAGCGGGCCGCCGTGGCGCGAGATCAATGTGTCCGCGGCGATGCCGAGTTCCGCGGCCGCGGCATCGAGATCCTCGCCGAAGGCGCCGCCGTAGCGCACCGGAATCTCGATCGCGCGCGATGCGCTTGCCTGCGCGTCGGCGAGATCGCCGATACATTGCATGCGCAGCCAATCCCGCGCGGATTCGGCATCGATGGTATCGAGATCGAAGAAGACCGCGAGCGTGGCGTACGCGGGGACCAGATCGCGCAGCCAGTCTGGCGCCGCGGCGCGGATGCGCGCGGCGAGCGCATGCACGCGCGCATTCGTTTCAGGATCGAGGATCGACGCGAGCGGTGCATCGAATGCGATCAGCCAGGCATCGTCGGCGAGGCGTTCGAAGCGTCTGTCCGGCCGCGTGTCCGGTCGCAGGCCGGCTCCGCTGTCGCTCATGCCGACAATGCGGCACGCAGCACTTCGACCCGGGCGATCAGTAGTTCCGGCGAATACGGCTGCGCGGTGGCCATGCCCCACACCGGCCGCGGCCAGGCGATGTCGTCGTGGAAGCGCGCGATCACATGCACATGCAACTGCGGCACCACGTTGCCCAGCGCGGCCACGTTCAATTTGTGCGGTTTCACTGCAGTCTGCAGCGCGCGGCTGGCGCGATCGATCTCCTGCATCAGCTGCGCCTGCTGCGCGGCGTCGAGATCGATCACTTCCACCGCGTTCTCCACGCGGGGTACCAGGATCAGCCACGGATGATTGGCGTCGTCCATCAGCCGCACTTCGCACAGCGCGAACTGCGCCAGCGGATGGGTGTCGTCGGCGAGCTGCGGGTGCAGATGCCAACCGTGGACGTCGTTGTGCGAACGGCGGCTCATCGCAGGTGCTCCGAAAGGAAAGCGGTGGTGCGGCCCCAGGCCAGCGCCGCGGATTCGGGCGCGAAGTCGCGGCGCTCGTCGCAGTTGAAGCCGTGGCCGGCCGGATAGGTGTGGATGATCGCGTCGGGATGATGGTCCCGGTGCTGCTGTATGTCCTCCGGCGGGATCAGGCGGTCCTGCTCGCCGAAATGGAACAGCATCGCCGCCCGCGCCGGCTCGCCGAGGAACGGCACGCTGCGGCCGCCGTAATAGGTGACCGACGGCAGCCCCTGGCGGGTATTGGCCAGCATCGCCACGGTGCCGCCCCAGCAGAAGCCGACCACGCCGACCCGGTGATCGGCTTCGCGCAGCCAGCGCGCGGCGGCGGACACCACCTGCAATGCGCGCTCGAAGCCCAGTTCGGCGGCCAGTTCGCGACCGAGCGCGGTGCCGGCGTCGTCGTAGCCCAGTTCGACCCCGGGCCTGACCGGATCGAACAGCGCCGGGGCCATCGCCGTGAAGCCCGCCTGCGCGAAGCGGTCGGCGACCCGGCGGATATGCGGATTCACGCCGAAGATTTCCTGAACGACCACCACCGCGCCCCGTGGTGGTATCTCCGACTGCGATGTGTGCGGCTGCGACAGCCAAGCCTGAACCGGGCCGGCCGGCGTCGTCAGTGGAATCCACTCGCCCATGAGGTCTGGTCTCGCGATGACGGAGACCGACATCCTACCGCCGCCGCCGCGATCCCGGGCGGCGGGAAGGGCCGCATGGGGCGGGGCGGTATACTGCGCGCCCGTTTTACATGCACGGCGCCCATTCCGCGGCGCCGGCATCGCGCCTGACCGGATCGCATCCATGTCCCTGCTCGACACCCCTTCCAACGGCCGCAAGGTCGGTTTCGTCAGTCTCGGTTGCCCGAAGGCACTGGTGGACTCCGAACGCATCCTCACCCAGCTCAGGGTCGAGGGTTACGACATCGTGCAGACTTACGACGATGCCGACGTGGTGGTGGTGAACACCTGCGGCTTCATCGATTCGGCGGTGACCGAATCGCTGGACGCCATCGGCGAGGCGATGGCCGAGAACGGCAAGGTCATCGTCACCGGCTGCCTGGGCAAGCGTCCGGAGCAGATCCGCGAAGCGCATCCGGACGTGCTGGCGATCACCGGCCCGCAGGATTACCAGAGCGTGATGGCGGCCGTGTACAAGGCGCTGCCGCCGCAGCACAACCCGTTCACCGATCTGGTGCCGCGCAAGCTCGCCGAAAATGACGTGGGCATCAAGCTCACGCCGAAGCACTACGCCTATCTGAAGATTTCCGAGGGCTGCAATCATCGCTGCAGCTTCTGCATCATCCCGTCGATGCGCGGCGATCTGGTCTCGCGTCCTGTCGACGAGGTGCTGCGCGAAGCCGAAAAGCTTGCGATGGGCGGGGTGAAGGAACTGCTGGTGATCTCGCAGGACACCAGCGCTTACGGCGTCGACGTGAAATACGCCGAGCGCACCTGGCGCGGCAAGGCCTACCAGACGCGGATGAAAGCGCTGTGCGAAGGTCTGTCCGAGCTCGGGCTGTGGACGCGCCTGCATTACGTGTACCCGTATCCGCACGTCGACGACATCATTCCGTTGATGGCTGACGGGAAATTACTTCCGTATCTCGACATTCCCTTCCAGCACGCCAGTCCGCGCGTGCTCAAGCTGATGAAGCGCCCGGGCGCGGTCGACAAGACCCTAGAACGCATCCAGCGCTGGCGCGGCATCGCGCCTGACATCACCATCCGCAGCACGTTCATCGTCGGCTTCCCGGGCGAGACCGAGGCCGAGTTCGAGCAATTGCTGGATTTCCTCGACGAAGCGCAGCTCGATCGCGTCGGCGCCTTCGCCTATTCGCCGGTGGAAGGCGCAGCCGCGAACGCATTGCCCGATCCGGTGCCGGAAGACGTGAAACAGGAGCGCCTCGCGCGCTTCATGGAGCGTCAGGCGGAGATTTCCGAAGCCAAGCTCGCGGCCAAGGTCGGCAGCGTGCAGCGCTGCCTGGTGGATTCGGTGGATGGCGACCTGGGCATCGCGCGCTCGATGGCCGACGCGCCGGAAATCGACGGCCTGGTGCAGATCCAGAACAGCCTCGAAGCCGGCCTGCGCCCGGGGCAGTTCGTCGATGTCGAAATCATGGGCAGCGACGAACACGATCTGTACGGCGAGGCGGTACTCGACTCCTGATGCCCGACGACTGACGGGCATGGCGAAGCGCCGCTTCATTGCGCCAACTCGCAGCGAGATCGATCCTCGCTGTTTCGAACATCCCGTATTCGCCGGCGTTTCCGCGTTCGAGCCCTGGTTTGCGGCATCTGGATGGCCGACGGTCGACCATCTGAACGCAGCGCTGCTTGCCGCCGACAAACGTTTCGCGTTGCAGGATCAGGCCTTGCTCGACGACGGTCTGCACTACGAGACCCGGATCGCCGAACACGGCGCCATCGCGACCCGCGCCGGGAACTGGCACGATCTGTTCAACGCCGCGATCTGGTGCCGCTATCCCGCGATCAAGCGCGCGCTCAACGCGCAGCAGATCGCGCACATCGCCACCATGGGCCCGTCGCAGCGCAACCGCGCGCAGTACGCGCTGACCCAGTTCGACGAAGCCGGCGCCATCGTTCGCGTGCGCGACCCGCAGTTGCTTGAACTCTGGAATCGCCATGCGTGGTCGATGTTGTTCCATGCGCATGCCGATGCCTGGCGCAACGGCGATATCCGCATCGCCGCGGTGATCGGCCATGCGCTGCTGGAGCACGCGCTGGTGCCGGAAGTTTTTCTGGTCGGCAAATGTCTGGTGGTGCAGGGCGATGGCGACGACGATGTCTGCGTCGCGCAGGTCGCCCGCGCGATCGCCGAAGGCACGGTGTTGAACGATCCGCTGGAGTTGCGCCCGCTGCCGATGGCGGGCATTCCCGGCTGGTATCCCGGCCAGGACGCGCGTTTTTTCGAAGAGGCCGAATGCTTCCAGCCCGTTCGAGTGGGGCGAGTGTATCCGTCGCCGATAGTTTCGTAGCCCAGGTACAGCGCAGCGATCCGATTTCCGACAGGCGGCGCGTGGCCCATCGCGGCCGCATGCCGCGTTGTGCACAATGGCATCCGGCTTCCTCATCCATGTCGACAACCATGCGATCACCTCCACGTTCACGCCTGTTTCCGTTCGCACAGATCGCGGTCGCCATCGTGGCGCTCGCCGGCGCTTACACCGCAATCTGCGCCGATCGCCCCCAACATCCGCCGATGACCGCCGAACAGCTGGCGCCCTACATCCCGGATGGCGCGGAAATCGAAACCCGCCTCGACGCCGACCTCACCGGCGACGGCCTGCGCGACCTCGCCGTCGTTGCCGCCAACGACGACGTACGCGTGCTGAAAGTGATGATCGGCTATGCCGACGACACCAGCATGGGCTTCGATCCGGCCGGCGAGATGCGGATGGGCGGCTCGCCGCTCGGCACCGCGTCGTTGAGCGTGAAGAAAGGCGTGTTGCTCGTCGAGGATCTCGACGGCGGCACCACCGCGATCCAGTCTCTGTACCGGTTTCGCTTCGATCCGAAGCAGACGAAGATGCGGTTGATCGGCGACGACGTGACGCTCTACAGCCGCACCAACGCGCACGACTCGACATCGATCAGCACCAACCGCCTGAACGGCACGCAGATCGTGACGCGCCGCGTGGTCGGCGAGGACGGCTACACCGACCAGCCGGAACCAAGGAAACGGATCGGCACCGCGCCGATCTGGATGGAGGATGCGCCGTTGCCGGAGGACACGCTGGGGTTCGGCGACTGAGGCGAAATTGCTGTCGGACTGCGTCCGCTCTGAACGATTTGGCGTCGTCGCTCGCCTCACGAATGAAGTCGAACCGCGCGAGAAAAACCATCCTTTTGAGTGGTATGGCCCTGATTCCGAAATGATGCCGAGGCATTCAATGCGTTATGCCAGAGTTGGTTTCGTCCCTGCAAAAAGGGAGAATTGCGATGTCGGAATCGAATGTTTCTGATGAACTGAAATATGGAAGCGCGATGTGGATCATCCTGTTCGGACTGGCGCTGATCGGATGTCTGGCGTTTGTTCTGACGGGCGGTAAAAATTGGGATATTCCGCAAATCATGACTCTCATCGGTTCGTTGACAGCGTTTCTTGGAACCGTGGTGGGCATGTTTCTGGGCGTGCAGGCGGGTGCGGTTGGCAAAGCGAACGCTGAGAATATCGCGCGGAGGGCGCTCGCAGCATTGCCGCCGGATTCTGCGAGACAAGTGCTCGACGGCCATTGAGGCCATCCTTGAGCCGCCGACTCCACGGTCACACCCATTCCCGCGACGGCAAGGTGAAGCGCCGCTGCGGCCGGCCGATCAGGTCGAGGAAATTCTCGAACATGGCTTCGGCCTGGCTTTGCATCGGCAAGGCCAGCGACGCGCTCTGCGCGCGGATGCTGGCGTCGTCCTGGGCCAGACCGGAAGCGGCCAGTTCGTCGGCGTAGTCGGGATTGCCCAGCCAGCGTTCGATCAGCGGCTGATTCGCCTCGGGATGGAACTGCACGCCGTAGGCCATGTCGCCGTAGCGGAAGGCCTGTTGTTCGCAGGTGCTGGTGCGCGCCAGTTGGATCGCGCCGTCCGGCAGCGCATAGCTTCGGGCATGCCACTGGAAGACCTGCGTCGTCGCGCCCAGAGGCGATACCACCCTGTCGGCCAGACCGGCCTCGGTGAGTTCGAGCCGATACCAGCCGATCTCGGTCTGATCGTGCTTGCGCACCGGCGCGCCCAACACGTGCGCCAGCAGCTGCGCGCCGAGACAGATGCCCAGCACCGGTTTGCCCTGAGCGAGCGCCTGCTCGATGACCCGCAGTTCCGTCCGCAGGTGCGGCCGTTGGGCCTGATCTTCGATGTTCATCGGCCCGCCCAGCACCACCAGGCCGCGATAGCGGTCGATCTTCGGCTCGGCATCGGGATGGCGTTCGAAGTTGACGAAACGGACCCGATGGCCGCGCCGACGGATCAACGGGTCCAGCGTGCCCAGGGGCTCGGCGGCGACGTGCTGGAAGACGAGGATGCGGGGCATGACGCAAAGGATGGGCGAGCGCGGCGCGTATCGCAATGCATCGCGCGCGCGGGATCAAGCCGCCCCGGTCGCTGGTGCCCACGGAGCGGATGACCAGCTACGCTGTTGAAAACCCGCCATCGTCCCTCAGCGCGGCGGATCCACCAGCTCGTTCGGTTCGATCTTCACCCGTTTGAGGTGGAAGTCGGCGACATGCGCCGCCGGTTTGCCGCCGCCCCAGAACTGCCAGCGACTGGTCAGTTCGTCCGGGCCGACGAAGGCGAAGCGCGCGTCGTGCATGTGCGCGGCCTTGGCGGGGTCGAAATTGATCGCGCCGTCGAAATCGAACACCACCTCGTCGTTGCGATCCATGCGCGAACGCATCTTCGGATGATTCCCGCTGGCGCAGAAATGCACCAGCACCACGTCGTCGCCGTCGCGCACGTAGAGCGTGCGCATCTCATGGGACGTGCCCGGGAACAACAGTTCTTCCACCGCATGGCCGCCGGCGGTGACGGTGTAGCTCACGGTGGTGTCCGGCATCGAATTGCCGTCGAGCCCGGCGCCGCTCCATTCGCCGGCCAGGGCCTTGAAGCGTTCGAACAGATGCGGCTTGTCCGCCGCATCCGGCTCCGCAGCCGATGCGGACAGCGACATGCAGACGAAAAGGGCGGCCAGGAAGGCGGTAGTGTGTAGACGACGCATCGCTTTGCTCCGAAAGACCCGGGTGTCGGGATCGTACGCCGATCGCGCTGGCAAGGGCGGTCCGGAATCGGCGGTTCGCAGGAGCCCGGGCAATCCGCTAATCGGCAGGCCGGGGCAGCGCGGCGATATCGCGGACCAGACCGATTCCGATATCGGCCGAGCGCAGGCTGGATGCGTGCGCGCTGCTGCCGCCATCGCTGCCCAGCGCGCTCAGGCTGAGCTGTCCCTTGCAGTTCTGCGAGACCTGGACCGGGGCTCCGCGGCCGCCGAAGACCTCGCGAACCTTGCCCAATCCGCGGCGCACGGCATTGGGCCGATGGACGGTGCGCACGGTCCTGCAATCGCGGCTCCATACCCGCACGGCCGGCCCCGCGTTGACCAGCCCTTGGTTGTCCGCCGCTTTCCACTCGGCGACGCTGGGCAAACGATACGTCTGGCCGCTCTGCTTGCTGAACCAGCGCGCGAACTCCCGGGCGTCGGCGTAGTTTACGCATCGGGCGACTGCCGCTGTC
Source organism: Lysobacteraceae bacterium (assembly GCA_046590925.1). GTDB lineage: Bacteria > Pseudomonadota > Gammaproteobacteria > Xanthomonadales > Xanthomonadaceae > Lysobacter_I. Next base: position 21,657 of record JBKJTC010000053.1, read on the forward strand.
GCGGCATCTCCCTCGCATTTGGCGGGCTTGAGTCCCGCAGCGCTGGCGTAGCGCGCGTAAAGCGCGGTGCTGACCGCCGCCACGCTCACCGCCAGTCCCTTGCCGGTATAGGTCGGCGCCTTGGCGATGCCGAGTTTTGGCCCGCCAGCGTCGACGATGCCCTCGGCGCGAATGGGGATCTGCTGGAGCAGGTCGCGCCGCGCCGTCAATCCTGCGCTCGGCTGTTCGATCAGTGCGAACAGCGGCAAAGCCGGCTCGGCGATGCCGCGATCATAGGCCTTGATGGCCGAATCGAATTCGGTCCGAAGTGCGCTGTCGACCGTGTCCGCCACTGCAATCCGCGTCGTCGGCGCGCTGCCCAGGCGCATGCTGGCGTCCTGCCAAACGCTGTAGCCGCGCTGCACCTCGTCCCAGCGACGTGCATCCATCGCAGCGAGCAGTCGCGTTCGCAGCCTGTCTTCCAACTGCACGCGAAGCCGGTCGTAATCGGCCTGCTTCGGGGCCGCGATCAAACTGTCCAGCGCGTTCGGCCGCGCCGGCGGCAACAGCCGGTCGGCGGCGATCAGCTGGTCGATCTCGGCGGCGGTCATCGCTTTGGGTTCAGGCCACAGCGTCCACGCCGCCAGCCCCAGGGCCGCAGCGCCGGCCACGACCATGGCCGCCAGCGCAAGCCTGCGCCCCGCGATCAGCGGCGCTGCATCGGGGATGCGGTCGAGCGCCGTCGCCATCTCCGCCGCGTTCTGGAAGCGCTGCGCCGGCTGGCGGGCCAGCGCTTTGTCGATGAAACCCTGCCAGTGCGCGCGCTCCCTCGGCAGGCGCGGGACGTTCTGCTCCAACTGGGCGATCGCCACCTCGAATGCATCCACGCCGCGGAACGGCAGACTGCCGGTCAGCAATTCATAGGCCAGCACGCCCACGCTGTACAGGTCCGAGCGCGCGTCCACCGGCATCCCGCGCGCCTGCTCCGGGCTCATGTAGCCGGTCGAACCTACCGTGAGGCCGACTTGCGTCAATCGTTCGCTGTTCAGGGTGCGGATGGCGACGCCGAAATCGGCGAGTTGCGGCGTGCCGTGCTCATCGAACAGCACGTTCGCCGGTTTGATGTCGCGGTGCACGATGCCCTTGCCGTGCGCGTAGCCCAGGGCATCGAGCAGCGAGGCCAGCAGCTTGCGGATTTCCGCCAACGGACGCGGCGAGGCGCGCGCTGTCAGGTCGCCGCCGGGCAGGAACGGCATCGCGTAATACAGCGCACCGTCGCTGCTGTGACCGACGTCGTGAATGCCGACGATGTTCGGATGGCTGAGTTCGGCGATCAGCCGCGTTTCCTGCTCGAAACGTTCGACCGCATCGGCGCCGCCGGCTTCGGCCATGCGCAGGATCTTCAACGCGACCGGCCGCTTCAGCGCGATGTGCTCGGCCACGAATACTTCGGCCATGCCGCCGCGGGCAAGGTGCCGGTTGATGGTGTAGCCGGGAACGTGGGGCGTGGCGGGCGGTGTGGCGGTCATGGCCAAATTGTACGCACACAACCGCGTAAAAAAGCGCGTAATCCGGGCTGACTGGCTGCGCCGTTGAAAGCCGCTGCGCTCTACCCGGACTACGTTTTTTCCACGGATGATGCGTACTCCACCGCTACGATGAAGAACTTCTGCAGCCCACCCGGCAACTGCGCCTCGAACTCATCGTCCACGCGTTTCTTCAACATCGCCCGCGCCAGCGGTGAGTCGATGCTGATCCAGCCGAGTTTCGCGTCGGTCTCGTCGGGGCCGACGATGCGGTAGCGGCTGATGTCTCCGCTGACCGTGTGTTCGACCTCGACGGTCGCGCCGAAGAACACCGCGTCCGGGTCGCTGGGCGCGGTGTCGACCACGCGCAGATGTTCCAGACGTTTCGACAGGTAGCGCACGCGGCGATCGATCTCGCCGAGCTGTTTCTTGCGGTAGGTGTATTCGGCGTTCTCGGAGCGGTCGCCCTCGGCCGCCGCAGCGGCGAGGGCTTTGACCACTTCGGGCCGGCGCACGCGCCAGAGATCGTCCAGTTCGGCCTTCAGCCGGTCGTGGCCCTCACGGGTGATGAGGGCCGTGCTTTTTTCGGCCGGCGGCCGCCAACGGGACATCGCCTCAGTGGGCGCCGCTGTGGCGGGTGAGGGTGGCGCCGCCGACGATCTTCACGCTGTCGTTCGACACGATTTCGATCTGGCGGTCGGTTTCGCCCTTGCTGTTCGGGTCGAGGGTCGCGGTCTTGCCGCCCGGCTGCAGGGTCCAGTTGCCGTCGATGGTATTGCCGTCGATCTTCAGCGCGAACGTACCGCCAGCGGCGATGTCCAGCATGGTGTCGCCGGACGCGTAATGGCCTTCGAAGGCCTTGGCGTCGAAGCTCGGTGCGGCCGCGGTGGGGGTGGCGTGGTCTTGGATGATCGTGGCATCGGTGCCGGGCAGCGGCGCGGGCGGTTCGGCGGCCTTGACGGCTTCGACCGGCGCGGCTTCGACCGCAGGCGTTTCTGCGGCGACGTCGGCTGCCGAAGTCGCCTCGGCTTCTTCGGCAGCGTCCTTCTGACAGCCGGTGGCGAACAGCGCGAAGGGCAGGGCGAGCCAGAGCAGCGCAGCGGACTTGCTTGATTTCATCGTTCGGATCTCGGTTGGTCGGGAATGGGTGCGGGGTAATGGGTGGACAGGTGCGGTCGGGGCGATCAGCGCTTGCCGCCGAAGATGCCGCCGAGCAGGCCGCGCAGGATCTGTTTGCCCAGCTGGTTGCCGACGGTGCGCGCGGTCTGTTTGGCCATGGTTTCGACCATGCCCTGACGGCGTTTAGTGCCGAATACGGCGTCCTTCACCGACTGGCCGAAGCCGCCTTCCTCGGCATCGTCTTCGGCGCGGGTGCGGGCGGGCGGCGCCTTGGCCTGCCCGGGCGCGGCTTCGACTTTCTTCGCCAGCATCTCGGCCGCGGATTCGCGGTCGACGCGGGTGTCGTAACGAATGCCGACCGGGCTGCCGGCGCGCACCTGGGCGCGTTCGGCTTCGGTGATCGCGCCCATCCGGCAGCGCGGCGGCGCGATCAGCGTGCGCTCGACCGGCATCGGGATGCCCCCGCCTTTACCGGGTATGTCCTGCAGCGTGGAGACCAGCGCCTCGCCGGTGCCGAGTTCGGCGATCACCTTGGCCACGTCCAGCGCCGGATTCGCGACGAAGGTCTGCGCTGCGGTCTTGACCGCTTTCTGGTCGCGCGGCGTGAACGCGCGCAGCGCGTGCTGGAAACGGTTGCCGAGCTGGCCGAGGATCGCGTCCGGCACATCGTCGGGGAACTGCGAGCAGAAATACACGCCCACGCCCTTGGAACGGATGATCCGCACCACTTGCTCGATGCGCTGCTGCAGCGCCGGCGGGGCGTCGTCGAACAGCAGATGTGCTTCGTCGAACACGAACACAAGCTTGGGTTTTTCCAGATCGCCGACTTCCGGCAGGCTTTCGAACAGCTCCGACAGCAGCCACAGCAGGAAGCTGGAATACAGCTTCGGTTTGAGGATCAACTGGTCGGCGGCGAGGATGTTGAGCACGCCGCGCCCGTCCTGGGTGGTGCGCATCAGATCGTTGAGTTCCAGCGCCGGTTCGCCGAAGAACATGTCGGCGCCCTCCTGCTCCAGCCGCAGCAGCGCGCGCTGGATCGCGCCGATCGACTGCGCGCTGACCAGACCGTAGCTGGTGGAGATGTCCTTGCGCTCTTCGGCGACCAGGCCGAGCAGGGCGCGCAGGTCTTCCAGATCCAGCAGCAGCAGGCCGCGGTCGTCGGCCAGCTTGAAGACGATGTCCAGCACGCCGGCCTGGGTGTCGTTGAGTTCGAGGATGCGGCCCAGCAGGGTCGGACCCATCTCGCTCACCGTGGTCCGCACCGGGTGGCCGAGCTTGCCGTAGATGTCCCAGAACACCACCGGGTTGGCTTCGTTGCGGTAGTCCGGGTCGCCCATCAGCGCCAATCGCTGCTGGATCTTCTCGTTCATCGTCCCTGCGACGGCCAGCCCGGCCACGTCGCCCTTCACGTCGGCCAGGAACACCGGCACGCCGATCCGCGAGAAACCTTCGGCGAGCGTCATCAGGGTCACGGTCTTGCCGGTGCCGGTGGCCCCAGCGATCAGGCCATGGCGGTTGCCGAACTTGGGCAGCAGATGCACGTTGCCGCTGGTGTCGGTGGTTACGGCCTTGCCGACCAGGATGGGGTCCATGAAGCGTCCTCGGAGTGGGGTGCGAAGCGGGTTCGCGAAAGTCAGCCCCGGATTCTATTCGGGATTCGCCCCTGGCGTGGATGGCTGCGGTGGCTCTGAACTGCGCCTTTGGTGATGACTTCCGCGGGTTGCCCGGGCCCGCACCGGGGGCTACCCTGCCTTCCCCACTGTTGCCCGTGCCGTTCATGTCCCCATTCGTCGCTGTCGCCCGCCCGCTCGCCCGCCTGTGTTCGCTGTCGTTGCTTGTGTTGTTGGCGCTGGCGGCCCTGCCTTCCCACGATCTGCATGCGCAGTCGCGCAAGACCCGCGATCTGGATGCGGTGAAGATGCGGATGGCCGCCGCCGAAGGCCGCTATCGCGACGCGCTGGTGAAGGTCGGCAACAGCGACCCCGCCGGCACGCTCGAAAGCAACGCCGCGCTGGAGGACATGGAGGACGTCATCGCCGCCTGCCTCAAGCTCAAGGGTTGCCCGATCTCAAATCTGCTCGCCACCTACAAACGCCTGCTCAAGACCGATGTCGACGGGCGCGCCGCCGGCGACTCGGCGATCGGCGAAGACGTGCAGGGTTTGATCGATACCGAGATCGCCACCGCCGACGTGCCGGCGTCCGCCGAGGCCGCGGCGCTGCTCAGCGACGACGGTCAGCGTTTCGTCAACATGGTGCGGATGAATCCGGCGGTGCAGGCCGGCATCCGCCGCTGGTTGACCGACATGCGCGTCTCGCTGATCCAGACGCATGAGAATTACCAGTACATGCGCGACCAGATGTCGCCGGCGTTCCAGCGCAGCGGCCTGCCCGAGGCGCTGCTGTTCGGGATCATGGCCAAGGAGTCCACCGGCCGTGTCCACGTGGGTTCGCGCGCCGGTGCGGTCGGGCCGCTGCAGTTCATGCCGGCCACCGGCCGTCGATTCGGTCTGGGACCGGACGGCACCGGGTTCGATACCCGCTACGACCCGCGCATGTCGGCTGGCGCCGCCGCCGCTTACCTCAACGAGCGCAATGCCGAATTCGGCAACAACATCGAGTTCTGGCTCGCCGCCTACAACGGCGGCGAAGGCCGCGCGCTGCGCGTGTATCGCGCCACCGGCGGCCGCAGCTTCTGGGACGCCTCGGTCTACGAGCAGTTCCCGGCCGAGACCAAGGACTACGTGCCGATGGTCATCGCCGCGGCGTGGCTGTATCTGCATCCGAAGGAATACGGCCTGAGTTTCCCGAAAATCGACGCCAAGCCGTCGACCTTCCGTCTCGCGCGTCCCGCTTCGATCTACGAACTGACGATCTGCCTCGGCAACGGCGGCACCCGCGACGGTTTCATGCGCGCGCTGCGCAATCTCAACCCCCGCTACGAGGCCGACGACTGGATCCCCAGCGGCACCACCATGAACGGCACCGCGAAAATCGTCGGTCTCTACAACCGGCACTGCCTCCAGGGCCAACGTGCCGAACTGGCCAGGCAAGTGGTGACCAGCGACCCGACGTCCGCGATCGTCCGCGTGGGTGCGATCGAGACCGTGGTCGGCACCGCGACCGGCGAAGACGGCACCGCAGTGCCTGCCGGAAGCGCGCCCACACCGGCAGCGGTCAAGCCGCAGGACAAGCCGAAGCCCAAGCCGGTGCGCCAGCACAAGGTCGCCCGTGGCGACACGCTGATGTCGATCTCGCGCAAGTACGACTGCCGGATCGGCGAACTGGGGAAGGCCAACGGGCTCAAGGCGCCGCGCTATACGGTGAAGCCGGGACAGCAGATCCGTCTGGAAGGGTGCGGAGGATAAGCGCCTGCCGATGCGACGCGAAGGGGCGTAGCGGTTACGGTCGGATCCGCTATCGGATCTCCATCCCCGACAGCTTCCACCACAGCAGCCTGTAACGTTTGAAGATCAGTTTCGCGGGGGCGACATCGTCGCCCTGCGGCTCCAGGGTCACGACGAAGGTCGAAAAATCTTCGTAGCCTGTGGAAGTCTTCCACTGCTGCATATCGATCGCGCCGCTGCCTTGCCGGCCGGTCGCATCGTCCGGCGGTACCGCCGCCAGACCGTCGCGGGCGAGGCCGCGGCCGGTGAACATCAGCATCAGTCCCTGTTCCGACACCATCGCGTCGATCGCGGGGCCCGCAGCGGAAGTCGCGAGTGCGGCGCCGAAGTCGCGCCAGCCGCCGCTGCCGTCGCCGCCGATGCGTTCGGCCGCGGCGATGGAAAACTGCGTCTTCAGATCCTGACGCAGCGCGGGAAAATCCACGTGAGCGGCCAACTCTTCTGCATCGCCGCGTTGCGCGGCCATCAGCATCGAGCGCACGGTGAGCTGCGGCGCGAAGTACATCCAGACCAGGAATGCGAGGGCGAGCAGCAGGGACAACGGTTTTACGATGCGGCGCATGCGCAGCTCCAGCGTCGGGTGGGCGACGCTGGAGTGTAGCCGCTCGTCCCGGAGATCGCCGCCCGCGCGGCGCGGGGCGTTCAGCCCGGGAACTGCAGGCGCAGCGTCCTCTCGTTGATGTAATGGTTCTGCACGAACACGTCGCCATTGGTGGCCTTGGTCATGTTCTCGTACGTCTCGAAGCCGAGATCGTCGCCGTTCTCCCATTCGATGGTGTCGCCGATGTCGATCCGCCAGTCGGGATCGATTTCTGCGACGGTGTATTCGTCCTTGGCGGTTGCGATGGCGATGGCGCACTGGTCGAGATCGATGATGGCGATGGTGCCCTTGCGACGCATACGGTGCTCCCTGTCGTGTTGGGGCCGCGCGCGACCTGCGCGGCGTGGCTGCACGCCGGTGCGTGTACCGGCGCTTGAGTCACGTTACGGGATGGCATGCGCCAATATCAATGCGATATGGGCTGGTAGAACTGACAGGTTTGACCGGTCGACTTTCGCGGACAACACACATGCGCTGCCGTATCGAGTCGCGGAGATGCGACGCGGGTCACGCTCGTGTCAACGCATCTGCGCGAGACGCTGTCCCAACCGCACCGGCGTTTCCGATGCGAGCGCGGCGGACAACGTCGCCACGCCTTTCGGCAACAGCACGATGACGGTGGAACCGTAGTTGAAGCGCGCCATTTCGGCGAAGCGATCCAGGGTGATGTTCTGCCCGCGATAGTCCTTGCGGGTGATGCGGTCGCCGTAGGCGGGGATCTCGACGCCGCTCCACACCGTTTCCACGCCGGACACCAGCAGCGCGCCGACCATCACCTGGCACATCGGTCCGAAGTCGGTATCGAAATGGCAGACCAGACGTTCGTTGCGCGCGAACAGTCGCGGCACCGACTTCACCGCATCGGTGCCGACGCTGAACAGCCTGCCCGGCACATGCACGGTTTCGCGCAGCGTGCCCGCCCACGGCATGTGTACGCGATGGTAGTCGCGCGGCGACAGGTACACGGTCGCGAACAGGCCATCGGCGAACGGCGCGGCGGCGGCTTCGTCGCCCAGCAGCTCCGCGGCGGTGAACGACTGTCCTTTCGCCTGGAAGATACGGCCGTTGACGATGTCGCCGCACTGGCTGATATGGCCGTCGGCCGGCATCAGCAGCGCGCGCGGGTCGGCGTCGGGAATGCGTGCGTCGGATTTCAGCGCACGGGTGAAGAAGGCGTTGAAGGTCGGGTAGGCGTTCGGGTCCGGTTCGGCGGCTTCGCCCAGATCGACCTTGAACCTGCGGGTCACGGTGTCGATCAGCCACTGCTTGATCGCCGGATTGCGCGAGTAGGCCAGCTTGCGCGCGGCCGACGACATCAGCCGGTGCGGCAGGGCGTAGGTGAGGGTGGTGATCAGGCCCATGATCGCAGCCCCGTCATTGTCCGGCCTTCGTCAGCGCGATCAGATCCTCGGCGATGGCCTTGGGTACGAACGGCGGCTGGATCACGCCCGCCATGCGGCCCTTCGGGTCGAGCACGACGAGGGCGGCGGAATGATCGACGGCGTACTGATCGACCGGCGCGCCCTCGGCAGGCGGCACCTTGGCGAAGACCAGCGACAGCGATTTCGCGAATGTTTCCAGCGACGGAACATCGGCGGTGGCGGCGAGGGTGTCCTTGTGGAACGCGTGCGCGTACTCGCCGATTTTTTCGATGGTGTCGCGCTCCGGGTCCACCGAGACGAACAACACCCGCGGCCGGGTGCTTTCGGGCAGCGCGGCCCACCGCTTCTGTGCCTGCGCCAGTTCGGCCAGGGTGGTCGGGCACACGTCCGGGCAGTACGTGAAGCCGATGAACACCACCGTCCAGTGCCCGCGCAGTTCGCCCGGCACCAGTTGGGTGCGGTCCGACTGCTGCAGGGTGAAGGCCGGCAATTCCCGCGGCGTCGACAGCAGGCGCATGGCCTGCAGCTCGGGGCCCTTGGATGGCGTGCGCTCGAACGCGTATTCGGCGGCCCACAGACCGGCGCCGGTGGCCAGGGCGATGAGCAGGATCAGCAGGGTGGTGCGGTTGAACATCGCGGCGGGTTCTTCATCGGGACATGGCATCGGGTCCGGTCATGATAACCGCGCGACCGTTATACTTCGCGGTCACTCCGCGCCCCGGGCGCCCGCCGTGCCGACATGACCGACGAACTCCAGACGATCATCGACCTGATCCGCTACGGCGCCAGCCGTTTCAACGCGGCCGGGTTGACCTTCGGCCACAGCTACGACAACG
>JBKJTC010000012.1:0-10112 GCA_046590925.1 Lysobacteraceae bacterium
GCACGATCCGCACGCCGCTGCCGTCCGGATAGGTCATGCCGATCATCTGGTTGCCCGGCGGCGCGGGCTGCGGCGCGGCCGTCTCTCCCGGCAGCCGGCCCTGCGGATCGGTGTGCAAATACCGCAGCACGTACGTCCGGCCCTGCGTGGTCTGCAGTTTGCGGGCGACGTGGCCGTAGCGGTCGTAGCAATAACCGGTACCGCCGGTGGGGTCGGTGGTGGCCGACAGTTGTCCCTTGGCGAAGCGCTCCCCGGCCGGGCACGCGGCAGGCGCGGTGTCGTAGGCGTAGCGCACGTTACGGCTGCTGTCGGGATACGCGATGGCGGTCATCCGATCCAGCGCATCGTAGGCATAGGTCGCGGTGACGCCGCGGCCGTCGGTGTGGGTCTTGAGGTTGCCGGCTTCGTCGTGGGTGGCGCTGGTGGTGCGGGTGTCCGGGCTTTGCTGGCTGACCAGATCGCCGAAGCCGTTGTAGTCGTACAGCGTCGGCAGGCCGTTCGGGTCGGTGATCTTCTTCACCTGATCCAGCGCGTCGTATTCGATCTGCGTCAGCGCGGCGATGCCATCCATGTCCTCCAGAGTGGTGCGCAAGCGCCCAAGGGCATCGTGGTCGTAGCCGGTCTTGCGGCCCAGCGCATCGGTCATCAACGACAGATTGTCTTCGGCGTCGTACAGGAAGCCCGTCGAATGCTGATAGGCATCGGTCTGCGTCTCCAGACGGCCCAGCGTGTCGAACGTGCTGGACAGCGTGCGCAGCAGATCGCCGCCTGCGTCGCGCGTCGATTCGTTCAGGCGTTCGCCAGCGGCGTTCAACGTGTAGGTGATGGCGTTGCCGTCGCGGTCGGCGATGGAGGTCAAACGCCGGGCATCGTCGTAGCCGAAGGTGACGTACACGCCGTCGGGCTGGGTGACGCGATGCACCTGCCCATCGGCGGTGTACTCGATCCGCTCGATGCGGTCGTCGGCCTCGCTGGCATCGTCGATGCCGCGCACCTTGCTGGCGAGCAGCCAGCCGCGCGGGTCGTAGTCCAGGTCGGTGACCACGCCATTGGCGTCGCGGATCGACTTCACGCGGCCGGCGCCGTCGTAGGCCAAGATCTCAGTGACATGCAGTTCCGCATCGACGATCCGCCACAGGTCGCCCTTGCGCCATGCGCAGGCGGCCGGTGTCGCGGCGCACGCGGGCGCATCGGCCGCGCGATATTCGTAGCGGGTGATGTCCGCATTGCCCTGGGCGCTGTCGCGGGGATTGCTGCGGGCGCCGTCGACGCTGACGACGAGGCCAATCTGCGGGCAGGTACCGACAGCGACATCGGCCGCTTCGCAATAGGCGATGGCGGCGGTGCGCGTATCGCCGGTCGCCGGGTCGATCTGCTTCACCGACACGGGCTGCGCGCGGCTGTTGTAGGCCCACTGGGTCTGCGCTTTCAGTTGCCCGGCCGCATCACGGATGCTCTGCTCGGTGATCCGGTTGGTCGCCGGGTCGCGCACGGTTTCCTGGCGGCGCTGGTCGGGCGTGCCGACCGCTTCGACCGTCGCGGAAAGGTAGTGATCGGTGGCGTGGTATTCGTAATCGGTATGCACCAGCTTCCGGTCGGTGCTGCGCTGCAGCCGCCCCAAGCTATCGAAGAGTTGCGCGTCCTGTGTGGTCTGGCCGACCGTCCGCACGCCGGTGATGCGCCGGTACAGGCCCGGCAGGATCGTGTAGACGCGCTGCTCGTTGTCGGCGGTGGTCACGGTCGCCTGCGACTGGCTGTCGTAGCGCACCGTGGTGACATGGTTGGGCGTGCCGAACACCCGGCTCTCGATCACGCGGCCGCGCGCGTCGTAGCGGAACGAGGCGAAGCGGTCGCCGGTCTCGGCGGTGATGCCGGTCATGTGGTTGCGCTGGCTGGCATCGCCGATCAGTGCGGGCTCGGCGTAGTGGTACTGGCGCACGCGGCCGCTGCCGTAGTCGACGGTGGTCAGATTGCGGTCGTCGTCGTAGTCGTACACGATGACCTCGCCGTCCGGCAGTTCCACCCGCGTCATCAGTTTGGCGCCGTTGTAGCGGAAGCGGACCTTGCGGCCCTGGCCATCGGTGACCGTGGCCAGCAAGCCGTTCGCGTAGCCCAGCACGACATCCAGACGCGCATCGTCCGGGTCGCGGATCGCGGTCAACTGCCGGTCGGCGTTGAACTCGCGCACCTCGCCATCGGGCAGACGTTGACGCCAGCGCACCGGGCCCGTCTGCACGTACTCCAGCACGGTATCGGTCGAGTTCTGGCCGCGAAGGCGGTTGTTGCCGATCGGCGCGTAGCCTTCATAGGTACCCGCATCGTCGACGATGGCCGCAGCGTTGGTCCCGTTGAGGCCGAACACCACGCGGTCGCTGAAGGTATGGCTCCAGCCCACCGCGAAGCCGACATTGTTCCGGAACTGGCGCAGCGAATGGTAGTAACGCGTGAATGGCCGCCCGGCGAACTCGAAGTCCACCTCGGCCCGCGCCTTGTCGCCGGTGGCGGGATAGACGGGGTAAGGGCTGGCTTCGCAGCTGGCGCACTGCTGGATGGGGCCGGTGATCTGCTGCGAGCCGCGATTGTATTTGCAGAGGACCGGCAAGGTGAGATCGTTCACGCCATCATTGGGAATGGTATCGCCCAGGCGGTTGTAACCGAAAGGGCATGTAAACGAAGCCTCCTTGCGGATCCTGAACGTGTAAACGCCACTTTTGCCATCGTTGCAGCTGTACTGCGTGGTGTAGTGTCGATGACCATAATTGACGATGCCGTAGTTGATGAGGGGCGAACTCGCGTTGCTCTCCGCCTCCTTGTAGGGCGCCACACGCAGATCAGCCGCCAGACTCGCCGCGCCGAAGGTGCATTGCGACGACAGCCATCGGTATTTGTCGACCACCCGTGCGACCAGTTCGTCCTCATCCGCGCACAGCTCGGGTTGATTGGGATCGTCGCCGCGGATGCAGCCGTGGCCGCCGGAAATCAGACTGGCGTCCGAGCCAAGAGCATCGGCAGTAAAGCCCCCGCTATGCAACGTACCCTGCTGATCTTTCACCCGATAGATGTATGCCGCACTTTCCGTTGCCGGAAACACGTTCGTCTCCGCCTGTTCGAGCAACTGCGCGATGGAGGCATTGCCCGGCGCACTACGCATGGCCTGTTCGGCCTTCTCCAGCGTGTCGCGACAGATCTGCGATATGCCCTGGTAACAGAACTCGGGCGGAGGATCTTCTGTCGTCACCTGCGCAACCGCGCCGGCACCGGCCAGCAGCGCGACTACGATCGATGCCCGACCCAGACGGCGGCCCCAGAATCGCCGCAGAATGCCGATACCACCGGCACCCTGCCTTTGCGTTTCGCTTTTTTCTTGATTCATTGCATGACTCCTTTGTAGGCCGCGGTTCCGGCGGTTGGTGCCGACAGTTCCGGACGATTCAACAGAACAGCATCAACCCCACGAACAGCAGGCACTGCGCCGTGCGCAGCACCGCATCCAGCAGTGCCGCATCGATCAGCGGCAATTCGTGTAGGGACTTTTGTTTTCGATGGATTTCTCTTCGGCACGTGCATGTTCGGCGCATCGCGCATCACGCCGCCGCTCGGCCCGAAGGCGCATGCAGGGCCTGATGCAGCCATGCCGAAAACGGTATCGCTGGCAGCCGCTCGCCCGCGTCCCGCAGTACCCGAAAGTAGATTTCCTCGCGATGGACCGCCACCGACGGCGGCGCGCCGATGTCGATCTTGACCTGGCGCATATGCAGCGACGATGCCCCCAGATAGGTCGGATTGAATCGGACGCGGACCCGCACGGCCTGCTCAGGCATCGACCCGGGAGCCTCCACCCAGAAATCATCCAGGCTCAACAGGGTCAGCAGGTAGCACCGCTCGCCGCCGGGCAGGATCGCCGGACGAAAGCAAGTGTCCCCGTAGCGCAAGGTCGCATTCGCAGGCATGAGCACGCCCAGGATCAGGTGATAGCGCAGGCGGTCGTAGACGGTCACGCAGATGTCGTCGCCGATATAGATGGTTTCGCCGACGCGACGACTCAGGGTGAGCATGGCGGGCGGCCCCCGTGCCGTGGGCAGAGGAAGCATGATCGACCTTGGCAGTCGCACATCCCGCGACTGTGAGGCGACCGACACCGAAGCCGGGAATGCACAACACGCCTCGGCTCCAAAGCGGGCCATTGGCCCGCTGTGCGGCGGATTCTGCCGCCCGGGTCGCTCGAAACCACCATGTTCAACGTCCTTTGCGGCTGCGCCGCGAGTCAGGGGCACTTTTCGCCCGGTCCGGCCACGGCTATTGCACCGGTGGCGACATGAAATACATCAAACGTTACTTTTAATACATCTTTACAACTTTACATGTCAATAGATTCGTCGTCTAATCTGCACAAACCTCTTCAACGGAACAGGGATCGCCCGTGGACCCCTATACCCAGGCGTTTGCCGAAGCCATCAAGACCGCCGGCATGCGCAACGACTACATCGCCCTGAAAACAGGGGTGTCCAGTAATCAGGTCTCGCAATGGCGCAGGGGCCGCCGGCCCATTCCCGCCCAGTACGCGCCCAATCTGGGCGCGCTGCTAGCGGTGCCTCCCGAGCGGATCAGCGTGGCTTACGCCCGGCTGGTGGAAGCAGGGGTGATGGCCGAAGCGCTGGAAATGCCCCTCCCCAAGGGGCATGTACGCATCCCGCGTCTGGCCGACTTCGGCCGGCCGGACGCCTTGGACGACTGCTATCTGCTGGAGTTCGTCGCGCGCCGCAAACTGGGCGCCACGCCTGTCGAGGACACGCGCTGGACGCTGCAACCCTCGCAGGCCCTGGCGCCGTTGATCGAACGCGATGCGCTGGTGCTGGTGGACGCACGCGCCACCGCGCAGAGCGACGTGGTGGATGGCGCCATCTACGCCTTCACCCTGTGGGGCCGGCCGGATATCCGCCGCGTGCTGGTGCGCCGCGACCATTGGCTGCTGGTGGGACATTCCAGCGACACCGAGCGCACCGAAGTCTACGAAACCGACCTGCCGCATCTGCGGCTGTTCGGGATGGTGGTGGGCTGGCTGTAATTCTTTTCTTTTTGTTTCACTTTCCCAAGTTTTTTGCTTTACGCTCGGAGCAAGACTCTGGAACAACGATGTTCTGGGGACAGGCCCGGAACCAAGAGGGGTGCGCATGGACGACAAGCGATGGAACGACATGGCCAAGGGATTGGCGCTGGGCGCGGCCTACTGCGGCGCGTATCTAGTCCTGCGATATCTGTCTTTCGATCAATGGTTCTTGCCAGCCGGACTTCGGGCAGTCGCCCTGCTATTGCTGCCTTACCGTTATTGGCCTTATGTCTTTGTAGGCGATACAGCGGCGTTGTTGACGCTGCGCGTTCCAAAAGCAGAGCAGTACAGTGAAATCTGGGCGTATCTAAGTCCCTTCCTGCTCATAGCAATGATCAGCGCGGTACCGCGCTTTATCCGCAATCGACTCAATACGCCAGAAGCCATCAGTCGTTGGTTGCCACTTGTCGGCTTGTCAATGGCTGTATGGTCCTCGATCTGCAACAACCTGCTCAATTATTTTCTCGATGGCCCTACAACCCAAATCACGCCTCAAGATTTCCTCAGATATGTGACTGGCGACTATCTTGGGATTCTTCTGATTGCAGTACCTGTCCTCTTTTTCGCAAGGCGGAAAAGCGATCAAGAAGCGCCAAAAAATCTTGTAAGAGACATGCTGATATCCGTTGGTTTCATCGTGATGCTTTTTTCAGCGATCAGCCTGAAAGAATGGATCGACCCTTCATTACAGCAAGCACTACTAATGCTGATGATTGTGCCCGCCATCGGCTTGACTCTCCTCCATGGTTGGCGTGGAGCCGCCATTGGCGTCGTGATCGCAAATGTCGCCATCGCACAAACCCTCACTTACACAGGCATACCGGAAACTTACGATTCCACCGTATTCCTCCCGCAATTGGCATTGGCCATTGCAGCCAGCACATTGCTGCTGCTCGGAGAAAAGATATCGCACTCGTTCGAGCGTGCACGACAGCTCGGCATCTTGGAAAAGCAGGCGCTCGAACTGGCGCAGTCCAGCTTCATGTCGAACGAACGCAATCTGCGTGAGAAAGTTCTGTATATGGCGCAGATGCAGGTCTGCATGGACGATCAGCGCAAGCACCTTGTGGACACGCTGAAAGCGCACGAACAGTACAGCGCGGCGATGCTGCTCAACAGCAGGGCGGTCGAGCACATGCAGTGGTTCGAGAGCCAGTCCGCTGCGCTGTATCCGCTGCACATCGAAGAACGCGGTCTGTACGCGGTGATTCACCCGGAAAGCTTCACCGACTTCTGGGCGGGCAAGGCGGAGGTGCACTATGCGCAGATGCGCGGCCAGCCCCGGACGCTGACGGTGGACCTGCAGTTGGCGGCCTACCGTTGCATCTGCAATGCCTTCGCGCTGCTGTCGGACTGCGCGCCGGAGGCGTACCGGGTAACGCTGCGGGTGTGGCGGCGCGGCGGGCGGCGCGGCATCAGCATCAAGATGACCGCAACGCCCAGCCAGCCGCCCCAGATCAGCCGCGCCAGCACCGTGGCCGAGGTGGATCTGGGGCGCCGGGTCAAGGCTTATGGCGGCGCCCTGCGGCGCCGCCCCGCGCATGGCGTGCATATCCTGCTGTGGGAGCCTGCGGATACCGATCCGCAGGCGCAGGACCTGCCGCTGCCGGCACGCTGACTCTGCCCTCAGTGGGTGACGGGCGCGCGGATCAGCCAGCGCTGACGGGTGCCGTCCCGATACAGCACCACCTCGACGTCGCTGGAGCGGAACAGCAGCTGCGGCGTGCCCATGGGCGCAGCGTCGCCCTGCACCGCGACGCGGTCGGCATCGCTGCCGATAGGCATGGCCCAGAAGGTCTCGCCGATGCGCCCGGCCGCCGCGCGCACCGCGCCGGACCGGTCGTTGACCTGCACATAGCGGATGCCGTCGCGCTCGAATTCGTACACCTGCCAGGCCGCATCGGCGGAGAGGTCGGGAGCCTGCGGGAATTCCTGCCCTAACCCAGTGGCGGCTTTTGGTGCGCCATGACCATCACCAGCGCAACCACATTGAGCGCTCACAAATGGGCTAGCCGTCAGCGCTGAGAGGCCCAGCACAACCGCAATGCAAGGGTGAAAAGAAAGATGCTTCGACATGACCGTTTCCTTGAATGTTCTTCATGAAGAGTGGCGCGCGCGGACCGGGCGGCAGGCCGCCCATCCGTCGACGCGGGGCTGCCCGCTCCCTGATCCTGCGGGCGATTGGACGGTAGCACCGCAGATCGGTGCTTCGCCTTGGCGCAGGTCCGTAATCGGTGCTTGCGCCGGCATGGCAGCGCCGGGCGGCCATCGGGTGCCCATGTAGGAGGGTCTTCAGGCCCGATGGTTTGTGATCGCGACGCCGAAGCTCGGACCTGAAGGCCCTCCTACGGGGATGCGGGGGTGTGGGTTGGCGCTTTGCGGGCCACCGATGGCGCTTGTTTCGTCATCGCTGCCGCTGCGCGGGCCGACGATGATGCTTTTTTCGCCAAGGCTGCCGGATCAGGGACCGGCGATGGCGCTTTATTCGCCATCGTTGCCAGTTCGAGGGTCGATGTTGGCGCTTTTTTCGCCACGGTTGCCGGTTCGCGGGCCGGCAGTGGCGCTTTTCGGCACGACACCGGGGCGCGAAGCCCCGATGCGTCTTGGGCGGGCGGTTCGCCTGCGCCCCTGCCCTGCGGCACGGCTGTCGGGCCGTACCGCAGGGCAGCCATCCTCAGGTCGCGGGCGGCGTGTCGGGCTTGGCGCTGCTCTTGGCGAAGCGGGCGGACAGCTCTTTTCGCAGGCCTTCCAGGCCCTGGTTGCGGCCGGCCACTTTCAGCAGCGCATAGCCTTCCAGCGCGAAAGCCATGACATCGCTGCCGAGCGCGTCGTCGGTATCCTCGGCACGCTCGTTCAGGCGCTGCAGGCGCGCCAGCCGCGGGCGCAGCCGTTCCAGCGCGGCCAAGTCCGCCTGCGCTTCGGCCAGGTCGATGCTGGGCGGGATGACCTGCGGGTTCTGCGCCAGCACCGTCAGGGTCTGGCGGCAAAAGGCTTCGGACTTCGGCCCCATCCGCGCAAGGCCTTTGCGCTGGTCGGCGGTCAGCGAGATCAGCCCCGGCAGGGCCGATTCCAGCGCGGTCAGGGCATTGTCCACTGCGAGCAGTTGTTCGTCGGTGAAATTCAAGGACAGCAGGTTCTGGCTCATAAAGTCCCTTTTCGTCTGGAGAAGTCGCCCGGATCGGGCGCTCTGAGCTTAAAAAGGGCGACCGGATATTGCCGCCTGTCAGTTTCAACAGGAGGTTGGCTTGCGGGATGACCGTCGCGGGCAACGGATCGAATCGCCGTTGCGGCCGTCAGGCGGCGCACAATAGTCCGCGATGCGACGCCTCGACACGACCGCGCTGTACATCCTGCCCGGGCTGGACGGCACCACGCGGATGCTGGATGACTTCATCGCAGCCGCGCGCGCCGCGGGCTTCGGTAACGTCCATGCGATCGGTTATCCGCCGGACCGGCCGCTCGGCTATACCGAACTCGAAGCCTTCGCCCGCGCCGCGTTGCCGACCTTGGCGCCGTTCGTGCTGCTGGGCGAATCGTTCTCCGGCCCGATCGCGATCGCCATCGCGGCCGATCCGCCTCGGAATCTGGTCGGACTGGTGTTGTCGACCACGTTCGCGCGCGCGCCGGTGCCGCTGCTGGCGCCGTTCGCGCCGCTGACCCGGTTCGCGCAGACTCGCGCATTGCCTGCCGCCGTACTGTCGGCGGTGCTGCTGGGGCGATGGAGTACGCCCGAACTCCGGCGGACGCTGCGCGCCGCGCTGGATGAAGTCGCGCCCGCAGTGCAGCGCGCCCGCGCCGCTGCGGCGATGCGCGTCGACATGTCCGACCGTCTTGCACGCATCGCGGTGCCGACATTGACGCTGAAGGCGAATCACGACCGCCTGCTGCGCGCAGGCGCAGGTCGCCAACTGCTCGCCGGCATCGCGAATGCACGTCAGGTCGCGCTGGATGGTCCGCATCTGCTGTTGCAGACGCGCACCGACCGCTGCGCAGAAGCAGTAGCGCAGTTCGCGGCATCGATCGGCACCGGAGCAAGGTAGCCCGGATGTCGAAGACATCCGGGACCACGACAGCCGCAAAGCTCCCGCATCCCGCATCCCGCTTCGCGGGATACGGGCTACGAAGCGACACCGTGGGTTAATCTTGCGCCATGAAAACCATCGAAATCCGCCATCCGCTGGTCCGTCACAAACTCGGGATCCTGCGCGATGCCGCCACCGGCCCGGCGCTGTTCCGGCAGGTGGTGGGCGAAGTCGCCGCCCTGCTGGCCTACGAAGCCACCGCCGATCTGGCCTTGCACGACGCCACCGTCGACACTTGGGCCGGGCCGCTGACGATCGGCCGATGCGATCAGCAGCAGATCACGCTGGTGCCGATCCTGCGCGCGGGCCTGGGCTTCCTGCCCGGCGTGCAGGTGCTGCTGCCGTCTGCGCCGGTGAGCGTGATCGGATTGCGGCGCGACGAACAGACGCTGCAGCCGCACGCGTATTACGAGCGTCTGGTCCACGACATCGCCGGCCGCACCGCGCTGCTGATCGACCCGATGCTGGCCACCGGCGGCAGCGCCATCGCCGCCATCGACATGCTGAAAGCCTCGGGCGTGGCGCGGGTGAAAGCGATCTTCCTGGTCGCGGCGCCGGAAGGCCTGCGCGCGCTGGAAGCGGCGCATCCGGATACCGAAGTGGTGGCCGCCGCCATCGACGAACGCCTGAACGAGCACGGCTACATCCTGCCCGGTCTGGGCGATGCCGGCGACCGGATTTTCGGTACGCCTGCAGATTGATCGCAGCGCTTTACTGTGGGAGCGACGCAAGTCGCGACAGTCGCATGGAATCTTTCGGCGATTCGTCGCGACTTGCGTCGCTCCCACCGTTGGCCATATCGGGTATCGCTAGCAGCCTGTCGGACTATCCCCGTCCCCGCTAAAATCGCGTTCGCTCTCCCGGATGCCTGAGTGCATGAGCCGATTTCGACCGATTGATCGCGAGACTGGTTATCTGCTGCC
>JBKJTC010000318.1:0-7652 GCA_046590925.1 Lysobacteraceae bacterium
CGAAGTTCATGTCCTGCATCACCAGATCCAGCGGCGACTGGCGCAACGCGATCAGACCGGCGTCGGGGCTGGCCGCGATGCGGGTGTCGATATCGTGCAGCGAGAACAGTGTCTCCAGCGCGGTGGCGACGGCGGGGTTGTCGTCGATGACGAGAATCGTGGGCATGTGGAAAGCGTAACTCAGGGTGGGGGTGAATTGCTTTTGCAGGCGGCGAGAGATGCTGGCAGACGCGCGCTGAGCGTAAAAAAACTGTCATCCCGAGCAAAGCGAGGGATCTGCTTTTACGCTACAGGCGCAGAAGCAGGTCCCTCACCCCGATAAAGCCGGGGTTCGGGATGACAGCTATTGTCTCCGTCTGCGAGTATTCCCTCACACGCTGCGCGTCGCCACCGCAGGCGGCACCGCGGCCGCGCGCTTGGCCGGGCCGTACACCGCGATCTGGCCGAGCAGCCACAGCGCGACTGCGCCCACCGGCAGATACAGCGCCGGCAAACGTGGCAGTTCGTAATGCGTCATCAGCAGCTGGTTCAGGCCGAAAGCGCCGAGCATGCCCAGCACGATGCCGATGGTGGCGAGCAGGAAATTCTCGGTCTGGAAATAACGCAGAATCTGCCCGCGGGTGGCGCCCAGCCCGCGGCGCACGCCGATCTGTTTGGTGCGCTGCTGCACCCAGAAACTCGCGAGGCCGACGATGCCCAGCGCGGTGACGATCATCAGCGCGACGCACACCGCACCGAGCAGCCAGGCCATCGCCTTGTCCTGCTGGTAATACTCGTCGATGACATCGGTGAACGCGCCCTGGTCCATGATGATCCGGCTGCGGTTGACCTTCTCCAGCGTCGCCACGGCGGCTTTCAGTATTTCCTCCCGGCGTTCGGGGCTGGTGCGGATCGCGAAGCGGCCCGAAGTCGGACGGATCGGCAGCAGCATCGAGTTCTGCGCATTGACCGGACCCTCGTTGTCGTTGGGGCGGATCAGGGTGTCGACCACGCCGACGATCTTGATCGGATTGGTGCCCCAACTGTCGTGCAACAGCTTGCCGACCGCGTTCTCGCCGGGAAACAATTTCTCCGCCATGCCGCGGGTCACGATCGCTGCGGCGATCGAGGTGTCGTCGCCGATCGTGCTCATGTCGATGTATTCCTCCGGCAGGAAGTCGCGCCCGGCCATGAGCTTCAGACCGAAGGTTTCCAACAACTGTTCGTCGCCCAGATACACGCCCACATTGAGGCTGGGAATCTGCTGATCGGGCTTGATGCTGACCGATGAATTCCAGGACGAGTCGTCGAACGGGACATGGTTGGTCATGGTCGCGTATTTCACGCCGGGGATCGCGCGCAGTGCGGCGAGATCGGTCTTCGCCGCGGCATCGACATTGTCGTTGGTGCCGATGCCCGCGACGTTGATGCGCACGATCTCGTCTTCGGCGAGGCCGGTGGCGCGATTCATCCGCTCCATGCGGGTGTCGATCAGGAACAGCGCGTTGCAGACGATCGCGCAGCTCAGCGCGATTTCCAGCACGATCAGCGCGGCCGCGGTCTTGTGACGGCGCAGCGTGGAAAGGATGGGGCGGATATCCATGGTGGGCTCCGGTAACGCTGTGTAGAAGTATGTAGAGCGGACGTCAGTCCGCTGGATTCGTGGGTGCAAAGCGCAGCGGACTGACGTCCGCTCTACTGCGATTTGAGCTGGATGGCCGGCGCGATCCGGCAGGCGCGCCAGGCCGGCAACAGGCCGGCGAGCAGGCTCGCGAACAAGGTGATCGTGATCGCGGCCAGCAGCATGCTGCCGTCGAGATTGGCGAGTTCTGCGTAGTCGGTAGGCTGCTGGCGAACCGCCCACAGGCCCAGCAATGCGAAGCCGATGCCGAGCGCGCCGCCGGCCAGACCGACCACCCCGGCTTCGATCAGATACTGGACGAAGATTTCGCGCCGGGTCGCGCCCAGCGCGCGGCGCACGCCGATCTCGGCGGAGCGGCGCAGGAATTTGGCCAGCAGCAGGCCGATGGTGTTGACCAGACAGACGAATAAGAAGCCGAACGCCAACCAGCCCTGCAGGCGCACGTCGGACGGCACGACGCCGTTGGTGTCGAGCCACGCCATCACGTCGTCCAGACGGACGTTGGCGGGACGCTGGAAGCGGCCGGCCGCGCGCTGCTGATCGGAATAGTTGGTGAGGTAGCGGCGATAGGCGTCGGCTTTGGCGGGCGAGTCCAGTTCCACCCAGTACTGCAGCCAGGCGCAGCTCGCGTTGATGCCGTAGTTGCCTTCCTTGTCTTCGCCGCCGTCGCGTGCGCCGCTGCCCCAGCAGTTCATGTTGCCGTTCGGCGACATGTCCAGTGCGCGCGACGTCCAGAACGGGATGAACAACTGTTCGTCCGAGCCGAAGCGGCTCTGGGTCAGGTCGTAGAAGCGCGGGCTGGGACGCCACGCCTTCAGCACGCCGATGATCTTGAACGCGGTCTGTTCGGCGCGGAGCGACTTGCCCACGCTGTTGCCCCCGCCGAAGAGTTTTTCGTTGAGTTCAGCGGAGATCACCACGACCCGCGCGCGCGCCTTGTCGTCCTCCGCGGTCCAGCCGCGACCGTATTCGAAGGGCGCGTCGAACATCGGGAAGAAGTCCGCGGTGGTGTAGCGCGCGTTGGCGACGAACGGATTCAGCCCGTTGCGTCCCGGTTCGATCGCGACGCCGCCTGCGGTCATCAGCGCCTGGCGGTCGCCGCGCTTTTCGCGCAGCAGCGCTTCGGCATCGAAGCGGGTCATCTGGGACTCGGGCTCCTGGCCGGGCTGGTAGCCGGTCATGGTCGCCGGGTCGAGGCGCGGGTAGAACAATCGGTCGCTCTTGTGCGGGATCGGATCGCCGGACAGCACGTGGAAGACGGTCAGCGTGGTCATGCTGGCGCCGATGCCCAGCGCGATCGCCAGCACCATCAGCGCGGTCAGGACTTTGTTGCGCTTGAAACTGCGCAATGCGAGCGAGAAGTAATAGCCGTACATGCTGTTCGCGAACATGGCGTTGCCCTCAGGCCGGGACCGTTGAAGTCTGCGTGGCGGGTGAGCCGACCAGGACGCTGTCGTTGCGCAGATCGGTGACCATGCCGTCGACGATATGCACGTTGCGCTGCGCGCGCGCGGCGAGTTCGGGGTCGTGGGTCACCATCACGATGGTGGTGCCCTGGCCGTTGATCTCCTCCATCAGCTCCATCACGCTGCGCGCCATCTGCGAATCGAGGTTGCCGGTGGGTTCGTCGGCCAGCAGCAGGCGCGGACTGCCGGCGAGCGCGCGGGCGATGGCGGCGCGCTGCTGCTGGCCGCCCGAGAGTTCCGATGGGTAGTGGCGCATGCGCGAGCCCAGTCCGACCTTGGTCAACGCTTCTTCGATGCGCTGGCGGCGCTCGGACGCCGGCATGCCGCGATAACGCAGCGGCGCGTCGACGTTGTCGAACAGGTTGAGATCGGGAATCAGATTGAAACTCTGGAAGATGAAGCCGATCTTGCGGTTGCGCAGCTTCGAGCGCGCATCGTCGCCGAGCTTGCTCACGTCCTCCCCGTCGAGCAGATAGGTGCCGCCGGTGAATTCTTCGAGCAGGCCGGCGATGTTGAGGAAGGTGGTCTTGCCCGAACCCGACGGCCCGGTGACCGCCACGAACTCGCCCTCGCGCACGTGCAGATCCAGCGCCCGGAGCGCATGGGTTTCGACCAGCTCGGTGCGGTAGACCTTGGTGACGCCTTGCATGTGCAACATGGGAACTCCGGTGTTTGTGTAGGTCTTTTGTAGGAGCGGCTTCAGCCGCGATCTTTTGTCTTGCTTCAGTGCTGTAGAGCGGGCTTCAGCCCGCTGCTCCTTTTCGCGACCGGGGCAGCGGGCTGAACCCCGCTCTACAGATGCGACATGAGTTCAGCCGCCGATGCGGAAACGCGACGGCCACCGCGGCATCGCGAGAAAACTGCCGCCGCGGCGCGGGCGATGGGTCGCGGCATCATTCGCCGAAGGCGCGAAATCGAAGCGATGCAGCGGCGGCGCCGACCAGCGCACGGCATCGATGAGTTCCTGAGCCGACCAGTTCAGGACGGAGAGGAACGGGTCGGAAGGGCTGTCGAAGCTGCTGCTGTCGAGAGAAATGCGGTCATTGTCGGAACGGATGCTGTCGGAATGCGTGAAGCCGGGGGAAGTGCGCATGATCATTCTCCAGAGATACGGATGCGTTCGGCGTCGCCGAACTGGTCGCTGCCGGACACCACGATGCGGTCGCCGACGTTCGCGCCGTCGAGGATTTCCACGGCGCCGAGGCTGCTGACGCCGGTGCGCAGCGGACGCTTCACGGCGATGTCGCCTTCCATGACATAGGCGGACAGGCCGCCGCCCTGCTCCAGGAACGGGCCGCGCTCGACGTTGAGCACGTTGCGGCGCGTGTCCAGCACGATCCGCGCGCTGAGGCGCTGGTTCTGGCGCAGCCCCGCGGGCTGCTTGTCGGAGAAGCGCAGGCGCGCCGCGACTTCGCCGTTCACCACTTCCGGCGACACCGCCGAGATCGCAGCGGCGAAGGTGCCGCTGCCGCCGCTGTTGCCGGTGCCGCTGTTACCAATGATTTCCGCGGGAATACCGATGCCCAGATCGCGCGCGAAACTTTCCGGCACCTTGATCTCGACCTCGAACACCGACAGATCGACCAGGCTCAACACCGCCGCGTTGGCGGTGACGTTGGCGCGCTGGGCGATCATCAACTGGCCGACCTGGCCGTCGAACGGTGCACGCAGCGTCAGCGCCTCGACCTGGCGACGCAGCTCGTTCACCGCAGAACGCTGGCGGTCGGCCAGCAGATGCCGGTTGCGGGTGTCCAGGCCGGCGCCGCGGCCTTCCAGCGCCAGCGCCTGCTGTGCGGCGGAGAGGGCGAGATCCGCCTTCTTGAGTTCGTCCTGGGCGCGGGCCACGTCGATCTGCGCCACCGCGCCGCCGACGAAGGCGCGCTGATTGCGTTCCAGATCGCGCGTTGCGGCGGTCTTGTCCACCGTGGCCTGGTCCAACAGCTTGCGCGCGTTGGCGCGGGTCAGTTCGCCGTCCAGTTCGGCGCGTCCGGCTTCGGCTTCCAGGCCGGCGAGCGTGGCTTCTTCCTGCGCCAGCCGGCTGCGCAGTTCGGGGCTGTCGATTTCCGCGAGGGTCTGGCCCTGCTTTACCACGTCGCCCGCGACCACGTTCAGGGTCACGGTGCCGGCGGCGATCGTGTAGAGCGTCGGGCTGTTGGCCGAGATCACCCGGCCTTCGGCCGAGAGGTCGCGGACCAGATCGCCGCGCTGCACTTCGGCGATGCGCAGCCGCGCCGTGTCGACCGAACGGCCGCCGCCGCGCCACGACGACAGCACCCCGCCGATGGCCACGGCCAGCGCCACGGCGATGCCGCCGACGATCAGCCAGCGACGCCGGCTGGCCGCGAACGGCGAGCGGTTGAGCGAGAGGTCCTGGCCGGAGGTGTCGCGGATGGTCATGGGTGGGCCGATGCGGGTGGATGCACGATGTCATGCAAGCGCCGTGCCAACATCAAGCCATTGTTCCGTATGGATTTTATTTCCGGAAAGGCGTGTCCGCACCCTGTCCGGACGCGTCCGCGCGGACGCTCGCCGGGGCTTTCGCCGTTACACTAC
This sequence comes from Lysobacteraceae bacterium, assembly GCA_046590925.1. Taxonomy (GTDB): domain Bacteria; phylum Pseudomonadota; class Gammaproteobacteria; order Xanthomonadales; family Xanthomonadaceae; genus Lysobacter_I. Next base: position 5,641 of record JBKJTC010000318.1, read on the forward strand.
GCAGGCCGATACGCGGGCTAAACCAGAAGGTGACGAGTACATGTGCGGCATTGTCGGCGCGATCGCGAATCGCGATGTGGTACCTGTTCTGATCGAGGGTCTCAAGCGGCTCGAATATCGCGGTTACGACTCGGCGGGCATCGCCATCGTCGACCGCAACGCCGCTCACGGCAGCGACGTCCGCCGCGTGCGCCGCACCGGGCGCGTCGCCGAAATGGAAGGCGCGGCCGCCAGCGAAGCCTTCAGCGCCGACCTCGGCATCGGTCACACCCGCTGGGCCACCCACGGCGGCGTCACCGAGCACAACGCGCATCCGCACATCAGCCACGGCGTGGCGCTGGTGCACAACGGCATCATCGAGAACCACGAGCAGCAGCGCGAACGCCTGCGCGCGCTCGGCTATACCTTCGAGTCGCAGACCGACACCGAAGTCATCGCGCATCTCATTCATCACTATCTGACCCGGGGCGACGACCTGCTGCATGCGTTGCAGCGCGTGGTCAAGGAGCTCGAAGGCGCCTATGCGCTGGCCGTCGTCAGCCGCAAGGAGCCCGAGCGCATGGTCTGCGCACGCATGGGCTGCCCGCTGCTGGTGGGCCTGGGTGATGGCGAGAATTTCATCGCTTCCGACGTGTCCGCGATCATCCAGGCCACGCGCCGGGTGATCTTCCTCGAAGAAGGCGACACCGCCGAAGTGATGCGCACCGGCGTGCGCGTGTTCGACGCCACCGATACCGAAGTGCAGCGCGACGTCCACGTGTCCGACGTGTCGCTGGCCTCGCTGGAACTCGGCCCGTACCGCCACTTCATGCAGAAGGAAATCCACGAGCAGCCGCGCGCGATCGCCGACACCATCGAAGCGATCATCGACCACGGCAGCTTCACGCCGGAACTGTTCGGCAAGGATGCCGACAGCATCCTGCGCGAGATCGAAGGTCTGCAGATCCTCGCCTGCGGCACCAGTTATTACGCTGGCCTGACCGCGCGCTACTGGTTCGAGGCCATCACCGGCCTGCCGTGCAACGTCGAGATCGCCAGCGAATACCGCTACCGCAAGGTCGTGGCCAATCCGCGCCAGCTGATCGTCACCATCTCGCAGTCGGGCGAAACCCTGGACACGATGGAAGCGTTGAAGTACGCGAAATCGCTGGGCCACGACAAGACCCTCTCGATCTGCAACGTGCCCGAAAGCGCGATCCCGCGCGCCAGCACCATGGTGTTCTACACCCGCGCCGGCGCCGAGATCGGCGTGGCCTCGACGAAAGCCTTCACCACCCAACTGGTCGCGCTGTTCGCGCTGACCGCCACGGTCGCGAAAGTGCAGGGCAAGCTGTCGGCGGAACAGGAAGCCGAACTGCTGGACGCGCTGCGTCACCTGCCCGGAAGCGTGCAGCACGCGCTGAATTTGGAACCGCAAATCGTGGTGTGGTCCGACCGTTTCGCGCCCAAGCAGCACGCGCTGTTCCTCGGCCGCGGCATCCACTACCCCATCGCGCTGGAAGGCGCGCTCAAGCTCAAGGAAATCTCCTACATCCACGCCGAGGCCTATCCGGCCGGCGAACTGAAACACGGCCCGCTGGCGCTGGTGGATGCCGACATGCCGGTGGTGGTGATCGCACCGAACGACGCGCTGCTGGAAAAAGTGAAATCGAACATCCAGGAAGTCCGCGCCCGCGGCGGCGAGATGTACGTCTTCGCCGACGCCGACAGCCACTTCACCGAATCCGAAGGCGTCCACGTCATCCGCACCCCGCGCCACGTCGGCCTGCTCTCGCCGATCGTGCATGCGATCCCCGTGCAGTTGCTGGCGTACCACGCGGCACTCGCGCGCGGTACGGATGTGGACAAGCCGCGGAATCTGGCGAAGTCGGTGACGGTGGAGTAGCGGGGCGCACCCCAATGCTCCGAACTTAGCACTGAAGCTTGTAATTGGAATGTGCATGCGGTTTGTTTTTTGCCGTTCGCGGATAGCTTCGTCCGGTCTGGATGCGGCATCGGGTTCGTATGATGAT
>JBKJTC010000229.1:0-15298 GCA_046590925.1 Lysobacteraceae bacterium
AACGACATCAAGAACTGGACCTCGAACCAGAAGAACTCCGGCTGCCTGCCCGCGGAGCGCGCCTGGCTCAACGGCCAGATCGGCGATGCCTGCGGCGACGGCACCGCCGCGCCCGAACAGGGCTGGCTGGACAGTTTCCGCGTACTGCGGCCGGATGTCGCCGAATACACATGGTGGTCGCAGCGCGGCGCGGCCCGCGCCAATGATGTGGGCTGGCGCATCGACTACCAGTTCATCACCCCGTCGCTGCGCGATGCGGTGAAAGCCTGCGCGATCCACAAGGATCCGCGCTTCTCAGACCATGCGCCGTATGTCGTGGACTATGCCGGCTATGACCAAGACGTATGAGCCACGACGCATGAGCCGCGCCGGATGAGCGACGCGAAAACGCCATCGATGACGTCAGGCGCCCCGACCGCAAGCGCGGCATCCCCGAAGAAGCGCCCCGGCTGGCGCGACGTGCTGCGCGGCCTGCGCCAGCGCAAGGTCGCGGTGATGCTGTTGCTGGGCCTGTCGGCCGGCCTGCCGTTCATGCTGGTCGGCAACACCATGGGCCTGTGGCTGCGCGAGGGCGGCACCGAGCTGACCGCGATCGGCTTCCTGTCGTGGGTCGGCATCATGTATTCGATGAAGTTCCTGTGGGCGCCGATCATCGACAAGGTCGATGTGCCGGTGCTGGGGCGGCTGCTCGGCCATCGGCGCGGATGGATGATCCTTGCGCAGGCGGTCGTCGCGATCGGATTGTTCGGCATGGCGATCCTCACCCCGCAGGGCGGATTGATCGCCTTCGCGGCGCTGGCGCTGGTCGCCGCGTTCGCATCGGCGACCCAGGACATCGTCATCGACGCATGGCGGATCGAAAGCGCCGACAACAGCGAGGAACTGTCGCTGCTCAGCTCGGCCTACCAGCTCGGCTACCGCTTCGCACTGCTGTTGACCGATGCCTGGATCCTGGTGATTGCGGCCAAGATCGGCTGGGTGGCGTCGTACGAACTCATCGCCGGTTTGATGGGGCTGGGCATGCTCGCGGTGCTGTTCGCGCGGGAGTCGCGAACCGCCGGCAACGACGCGAGCGCGATCGATGTACCGGATCCGCGCGCAGGCAAGCTCGGGGTCTCCGACGCGATGGTGGTGCGCTGGCTGTGCGCCCTGGCGATCGGCGTCGCCGCGATCGCCTACATGATCGTGGCGCACAATTTCTGGAAGAAACCGTGGGGCTGGGACGATGTCGCGTTCGCGGTCGGCGTGCCTGTCGCGATCTGGCTGCTGGTCCGCAGCGCCAGGGATGTTGCGCCCGTGCGCGAAGCGACGTGGTCGCGGCCACTCGTGCGGCCGCTGCTGCGTTTCTTCGACGGCGCCGTCGGCCCGCTGATCATGTTCTTCCGCGATCACGGCAAGGCCGCGCTGCTGATCCTGCTGGCGATCAGCCTCTATCGATTGCCCGATTTCGTGATGGGCCCGATGGCGAATCCGTTCTACACCGATCTGGGCATCGACAAGGCCGTCGTCGGCACCGTGCGCGGTACGGTCGGCTGGATCGCGACCACGGTCGGCATCGTCGTCGCCGGGCTGTGCGCGCTGCGGCTGGGCTTCGTCACCACGCTGATGATCGGTGCGGTGGTCGGCCCGGCGTCCAATCTCGCCTTCGCCTATCTCGCCCACCACGGCGCCGATCCGCAGGTGTTCTCCGCGGTGATGGCGATCGACAATTTCAGCGCCGGCTTCGCGGGCGTGGCGCTGGTCGGCTACATGTCCAGCCTGACCACGCTCGGCTACACCGCCACGCAGTACGCGCTGCTGAGTTCGTTCTACGCGATGCCGGGCAAATTCCTCAAGGGCCTGTCGGGCGCGGCGGTGGACGGCTTGGCCAAATCGCATGCGCTGCTCGATGCTTACGCGATCTTCTTCATCGGCACCGCGCTGATCGGCATTCCGGCGCTGCTGCTGTGCTTCTGGCTGGTCCGCAGCGCCAACGCCGCCGCGGCGGCGCCGGCCACGGGATCGTCATGACGCCATGACCGACCTCGTCCTCCGCGATATCGATCCCGTGCTGGCCGAGCGCATCCGCAAGGTCGCGCGCACCAACGGCTGGGACGTGCACGAGACCATCCTGCATCTGATCGAGCGCGGGCTGTACGCCAGCGAGGGCGGTGCGCTGCGTTTCGACGGCTCCGAGTCGGACGTGATGCAGTCGGTGATCGCCGCGCTGGAAACCGTGCCCAACGATCCGGGTTTCTCGCTGATCGGACGGATCGGTGATCCGCCGCCTGCGGAGGCCGAGCCGCCGCCCGCGCAGTTCGATCCGAACGAACTGGAGCGTTTCCTGCAGGACGTGCCGGTGGGCAAGAAACTCGGCGGCCGAGATTGATCCCGTAGAGCGGCCCGTAGAGCGGCCTTCAGGCCGCTGCTTGCGGTACGCAACCGTTTCGTTTTCGTCAGCCGTGGGCACGGCCCTGATGTCGTCGCCGGCCGGGTTCTGCCTGGGCCGGCCTGAAGGCCGCTCTACAAAATCGAATTGCGGAACCGGATTACGGCGAATGGATCGCGCCCAGCACCCGCGGCCCCGCCGCGCCGGTGACGCCGGGCAGGTTGCCCGGGCGTCCCAGCACGGTCTGCCGCGCCAGCCAGGCGAAGCCCAGCGCTTCGACCACATCGGGATCGATGCCGTGCGCCGCGGTGGATTCCACCGCGATGCCGGGCAGCGCGTCGGCCAGCGCGCGCATCAGCGCCGGATTGTGGACGCCGCCGCCACAGCCGATCACCCGCGCGGCGGCGGGCAGGGTGGCGCGCAGGGCGTCGGCGACGGTGCGCGCGGTCAGCGCCAGCAGCGTCGCCTGCACGTCGGCCGGCGTTTCGGTCCCGCCGAGTTTGGATTCGACCCAGCCCAGGTGGAACTGGTCGCGGCCGGTCGATTTCGGCGGCGGCAGCGCGAACCACGGGTCGTCGAGCAGTCGCGACAGCAGCGCATCGTCCACCCGCCCGCCCGCGGCGAACGCGCCGCCGCGGTCGAAGCCGGCGCCGGTGTGGCGCAGGCACCAGGCGTCCATCAGCCCGTTCGCGGGGCCGGTGTCGAAGCCGCGCACGCCGTGGCCTTCCGATCCGCCGTGCCGTGCCGGCAGCAGGGTGAGATTGGCGATGCCGCCGAGATTCAGCACCGCGCGGTCCTCGGTGGGCGAGGACAGCAGCGCGGCATGCAGCGCGGGGAGCAGCGGCGCGCCGTGGCCGCCGGCGGCGACATCGCGTCGACGGAAATCGGCGACGGTGCGGATGCCGGTGGTTTCGGCGATCACGCTCGCGTCGCCCAGCTGCAGCGTGAAGCGGTGCACGCCGTCGCCGCGGCGGCCGTCGGGACGATGGCGAAGCGTCTGGCCGTGCGAACCGATCGCGGCGATATCCGCGTGTCGCACGCCGCTGTCTCGGATCGCCTGCGCGGCGGCGTCGGCGAACGCCGCGCCGATGCGCACGTCCAGTTCGCCGATCTCGTCCAGGGTCAGCTTCGGCGCGTGCTGGCCCAGCTCGACCAGCACGGCCCGCAGATCGGCATCCCAGGGATAGGTGTGGCCGAACAGCACTTCGGCGCGCGGCGCGCGGTCGGTTCGGGCGTCATGGAAGCGGGCGATAGCGACATCGATCCCATCGGCGCTGGTGCCGGAGATCATGCCCAGGAAGAGGTCAGGATCTGGATTGGGGTTGGGATTGGGATTGGGATTGGGGGTATCGGTCGTCATCGCCGCATGATCGGCGATGACGGCAGGGCTTGCCAGTCGCGACCGGCAAGCGTGTGCATATTCATTACCTGGGCGCGAACTCAGCCCTTCTTGCGCGGCTTGCGGCCCGGGGTGGTTTCCAGCGCGATCGCCAGCGCTTTTTCCGGCGTCTGCACCGCGTCCGGGAACACGATGTTCTCGACCGTGCGGATCTTGGTCATCGCGCGCTGGGTCTCGGTGCGGAAGCTCGCCAGCTCGGTGCCGCGCAGCGGCTCGGGCGGCGGCATGGTCACGCTCAGCGGATTGCGGTGGACGCCGTTGATCCGGAATTCGTAATGCAGGTGCGGGCCGGTGGACATGCCGGTGCTGCCGACATAACCGATGACCGTGCCCTGCGGGATGCGCTGGCCCTGGCGGATGTTGCCGAAGCGCGACATGTGGCCGTAGAGGGTGGTGTAGCCGCGGCCGTGGTCCAACACCACCGCGCGACCGTAGCCGCCCTGCCAGCCGACCGAGTGCACGCGCGCGTCGCCGGCGGCCTGGATCGGCGTGCCGGTGCCGGCGGCGTAGTCCACGCCCTTGTGCATGCGCATGCGACCCAGCACCGGGTGCCTGCGCGCGCCGAAGCTGGAGCTCAGCCGGGCGTACGGGATCGGCATGCGGATGAAGCTCTTCTTCAACGGCCGGCCGTCGGAGGTGAAGTATTCGGGCTTGCCGTTGCGGACGTGGCGGAAGCCGGTGTGCAGCTTGCCGTCGATGGTGAAGGCCGCGGCCAGCACCGCGCCGGTCTTCTCCAGTTCGCCATCGACCCACATCTGGTCGACCACCACGCTGAAGAGGTCGTCGGCATCGAGGTCGGAATCGAAGTCGATGTCGTACTTGAAGATTTCGTCGGTGAGCTGGTCGAGGTGCGCGCCGCTCAGTCCGAGCTTGCGCGCCGAACGGAACAGCGAGCCGCCGACCTTGCCGCTGAGCACCACGGTGCGCACGTCGACATCGCGGCTCAGCAGGGTCTCGCGCACGCCGTCGCCGGTGAGTTCCAGCTGGATGCGCTGGCCGTCGCCGCGCACGAAGCGCAGCGCGCGCAGTTTGCCGTTGATCGGCAGATCCACCGAGAGCTGGGTTTTCGGGGTGACCTGGCCGATCGCGGCCTTCGCGCCCGGATGCGCCAGCACGCGCCCCAGCTCGGCGGCGGGGATGCCCAATTCTTCGAACAGATGCTTGAGCGAGGCGCCGCGGCGGACGGTGACCGCCTGCCAGCTGTCGCCCAGATTGCCCTTCTGCCGCGCCAGCGACAGCGGCGGGAGTTTCAGCGACAGGGTCTGGATGGGCGTGGCCGGCGTGGGCTGCAGCACGGTGTCGAAGCCGGGGACGATGGTGCCGAGCAGCGCGACCATGGTGGCGACCAGGCTGGCCTGCACCCATTGGCGGCGCGTCCAGCGCCCGTTGAAGCCTTGGGCGGGACCGTTTTCGGGCAGGATCTGGTTGGCTTCCTGCTCGGTGGCCTGGTGCAGATTGCGCAGGCGAACGAGGCGATTACGCAGGGTGCGACTCGACGGTGATGTCATTGAACGGATTCCCCAGTCGGGACGGCCAAGACGGGTACCATAGTTGACTCGAAAAGAATGCGTCAAATGCTTGACAGGCTTGGTTTTTTTCGACATTTCGGTTTAACTAGACCTTAACGTGCGGTTCATGCTCGCAGGCCCGGAACTGCGGGCGGCGTCACCTTTGCGACTCCTTCTTCCCTACAGGTTCACGGTTTGACTTCCCATGTCCATTGACGCCCCCAGCCCGGCTTTCGACCTCATTGCGCGCGGCGCCGACGAAATCCTCAAGCGCGAGGAGCTCCAGACCCGCCTCGCCGCGTTCGAGGCCGGCGGCCGCCCGCTGCGGATCAAGGCCGGCTTCGACCCCACCGCGCCCGATCTGCACATCGGCCACACCGTGCTGCTGAACAAGATGCGCCAGTTCCAGGATCTGGGACATCAGGTGATTTTCCTGATCGGCGACTTCACCGGGATGATCGGCGACCCCACCGGCAAGAACGTCACCCGCAAGCCGCTGACCCGCGAGGACGTGCTGGCCAACGCCGAGACCTACGCCGATCAGGTGTTCAAGGTGCTGGACAAGGACCGCACCGAAGTGCGCTTCAACAGCGAATGGTTCGGCAAGATGAGCGCCGCCGACATGATCCGCCTCGCCGGCCAGCACACCGTCGCGCGCATGCTGGAACGCGACGATTTCGCCAAGCGCTACGCCGCGCAGCAGTCCATCGCCATCCACGAATTTCTCTACCCGCTGGTGCAGGGCTACGACTCGGTGGCGCTGAAGGCCGACGTGGAGCTGGGCGGCACCGACCAGAAGTTCAACCTGCTGATGGGCCGCGGCCTGCAGGAGCACTTCGGCCAGCCCCCGCAGATCCTGCTGACCATGCCGCTGCTGGAAGGCCTGGACGGCGTGGCGAAGATGTCGAAATCGCTGGGCAACTACATCGGCATCAACGAGCCGGCCATCGATATCGTCCAGAAAACGATGAGAATCGACAACAACAACCTGCTCTGGCGGTGGCTAGAGCTGCTCAGCTTTGATATTTCCCTGCATGAGGCGTCGCGCCTGCGGCAGGAATACCAGTCGCATACGGACCCTCAGGGGTTTGCCAATGAAATCAAAATGCGGCTTGCGAAAGAACTCGCCGCCCGTTTTGATGGATCCTCGGCGGCGGATCGGGCCGAAAGCGCTTGGCGAGCGATCGATGCTGCGCGACGTACGGGCGCCAGCATCGACTCGAGCTTGTTGGATTTACTGGAATTGACGGTGCCGGCCCAAGGTCTGCGGATTGCTGCGCTGCTGACCGCCGTCGGCCTTACTCCCAGCAACTCTGAAGCCAATCGCAAGGTCAAGGAACGCGCGGTTAGAGTGGACGGCCAGATCATTGAAGACCCATCCACCGTTTTCATCGCCGGGTTTGACGGGGTTTTGGCGCTCGGCAAGCAAAAGCCGCTGCGAGTCAAGCTCATCGCGGAGTGAGTTTGCGGCTGCGGGATCGCCTTTGAAACGTAATGATGATGTGCTGATCGCGTGCCGGCGAAGGGAGATAGGCGATGGCCTCATTCAAAGATAAAAAAGTAATCGTTGCGTTGTTCCTGTCGCTTCTATTGATCGGATGTGTGATGACCAGCCAGCTGATGAAAGCGCCTTCGGTTTCCGATTCGATCCCGGTACGAAAAGGGACGACCACGGAAGTCGTTGTTTCCTGCGCAGAAAGCGCTGTACGGACGATGGCGCAGAATGATGATCGATGGGATGCGCGCATCACCCGTAAAGAAATGGACACCGGGATTCTCGAAACCGGAAACTTCGAAGAAGAGAACGAATCCGGATTCCGGATCAGGATGGATTTCGATTCCCGAGCCGGCAAGGTCAATGTCGTGCTCAAGGGGGCCGGCGCTTATTTTGTCGATCTGGGCGTTGAAGCTGCCATCGTCGAATTCAATACGGCAATGCGCGAATGTCTGATGAAATCCTCCGGGCCGTAGCTCTGCGCGAAGTAGCGCGCCTGGGGTGTGTCAATCATTTTCCAATGCAATAACGGTCGAGACGTGTCGCCATGCCGGATTATTCAATAGAAGCAAGATCCCTGGATATCGTCGGCGTCGCGAGCCATGATTTCCTGGTGCTTCGCGATGAGCGTGGCCGCACGCTCGCGGAATTTCACGGTTTGGCTACGGATCGCGAGACCGGAAAAGTCGAGCCCATCGGGACCGACGAAAAAAAGCATTCACTGCGGATCTGGCACTACGCCCACGATGTGGAGTACGCCGAGAGTCTTGGCGTAAAGCCGAGTCGAACGACTTACATCGCAGAAGGCCAAGACAGCAAAACTGTTCTGAAGGCCGATAAAGAGGAAGTGCTGATTCGCCGGAATGCCGCCGTTGCCGCCAAGGAACCCCTCAATGCGCTGGACCTGAACTATCCGAACTACGGGTTCAAGATGTCCGGCGATACCGTCAACAGCAATGCGGCCTATCGGACGTTGAGCGAAGTGATGGGCGTTGCGGTCCACGATTTCCCGTGGAAACTTGAACCGGGTCTCGACAACCGGATGGTCGGCCAGAAAGAAATCGAAGCGCTGCGCACGCACGGTTACCCCGTGCTGGACGAGACTTCTGTCAAGCGCAACGGTCAATACGAGTCGCTCGAACCCAGGCCCATGCCCAGCCCTGGCCCGAGCCCGGCTTCCGTCGACGACAGTCGCGCGCAATACGACGCCCGCGTTCCGGGGCATCCGGGCCACGCCGACTATGCGCGTATCCGCGAAGGCTTGGCCGGCAGCATCCAGGACGCCCGGGCGCTGGACAACGTGAGCGCTTCCGCTTACCGGGAAATGGCTGCCAACCCGCTGATGAAGCAGGTCGACTACGCTGGCGTTCACAGCGGCAACGCCATCGTCGCCTACGCACCGCATGGACTGGGGCGCGAGCCGATGTTCAATGTCCATGCCGATCTGGCGCAGGCGCGGCTACAGCCGGCGGAGGAAAATCTGGATCGCGCGCAGGCGCTTTTCGAGGCGCATGCACAGGCGCGGTTGCAGGAGCAGTCCTCTCAGGCGCAGACACAGGGCGGCCCGGCGCTCGCCATCGGTGCCAGGACCACTTGAAGCGGTGCCGGCGCCGTGACCGATGGCAGAGGGGGAGCGATGGGTTGCCGGCTATGCTCAGCGGTCAGCGTCCGTCCCGGGTTTCATCGCCCGCGCCGTCTTTCGTTTTACCGCTCCGGCCCGAGTCCTTCATCATGTCCTCCCGATTGCTTCCGCTTGCGCTGCTGATGACCCTGCCCCTGACCACCCTCTCCGCCGACCTGCCCACCCCGCCCGACGCCGCGAAAAAGCCGCACACCGTCAAGGCGCCGCACGGCGCGACGCGCAGCGACGACTATTACTGGCTGCGCGACGACAAGCGCGAGGACAAGGCGATACTGGGCTATCTCAACGCCGAGAACGCCTACGCCGATCAACTGATGGCGCCGCTCAAGCCGCTGCAGGAGACGCTCTACAACGAGATCGTCGGCCGCATCAAACAGGACGACGATTCGGTGCCGTACCGCGAGCGCGGCTGGTGGTATTTCACCCGTTTCCAGGCCGGCAAGGATTATCCGGTCTATCTGCGCGCCAGGGCCGCGGCCGACGGCAGCCAGGGCCAGGACGAGCAGGTGATGCTGGACGTGAACGTCCTGGCCAAGGACAAGAACTACTACAGCGTCGGCGACATGGCCGTGAGCCAGGACAACACCCGCCTCGCCTACGCCGAGGACGACAACGGCCGTCGCCAGTACATGGTGCGCTTCAAGAACCTCGAGACCGGCGAGCTGTATCCGGACGAGATCAAGGGCGTGTCGGCCAATCTGGTCTGGGCCGACGACAACAAGACCCTGTTCTACGTCGAGAACGATCCCGAAACGCTGCTCACCGTGCGCGTGAAGAAGCACGTGCTGGGCACGCCGGTCAGCGCCGACGTCCTGGTCTACGAAGAAAAGGACGACAGCTTCTACATGGGCATCGGCCGCACCCGCGACGACGGCTACATCTGCATCACCGTGGAAAGCACGGTCTCCAGCGAAATGCGCTGCGCACCGGCCGCCGACCCGAAGACCTTCACCGTGCTCGCCCAGCGCGAACGCGACGTCGAATACGACGCCGATCATCTGGGCGGCCGCTGGGTGATCCACACCAATGCGCCTGGCGCCGATGGCAAGCCCGCCGCCAATTACAAGCTCATGACCGCCGACAGCGCCGCGACCTCGCGCCGCGAGTGGAAGGAATGGGTGGGGCACCGCGACGACGTGTTCATCGACGGCTACGAGCTGTTCGACGGCTTCACCGCGATCGCCGAACGGTCCGAGGGGTTGGAGCGCATCCGCCTGCTCAAACCCGATGGAGAAGAATACGTGAAGGCCGACGAGCCCGCGTATTCGATGGGCTTTTCGACCAATTCCGAGGCCGATACGCCGTGGCTGCGCTACGGCTATACCTCGCTGACCACGCCGGCGACCACCTACGAACTCAACGTCGTCACCGGCGAGCGCCGTACGCTGAAGCAGCAGCCGGTGATCGGTTACGACGCGTCGAAGTATGCGACCGAGCGCGTGTGGGCCACGGCCCGCGACGGCGTGAAAGTGCCGGTCTCGCTGGTCTACAAGAAGGGCTTCGAGCGCAACGGCACCGCGGCGATGCTGCAGTACGCCTACGGCAGCTACGGCAGCTCCAGCGACCCGGGTTTCAGCGTCACCAACGTCAGCCTGCTCGATCGCGGCATGGTCTACGCCATAGCCCACATCCGCGGCGGCCAGGAAATGGGCCGCAAGTGGTACGACGACGGCAAGCTGTTCAACAAGAAGAACACCTTCACCGATTTCATCGACGTCACCGATGCGCTCGTCTCCCAGGGCTACGCCGCCAAGGACCGCGTCGCGGCCTACGGCGGCAGCGCCGGCGGCCTGCTGATGGGCGCGATCTCGAACATGGCGCCCGACAAATACCGGGCGATCCTGTCGCAGGTGCCGTTCGTCGATGTGGTCACCACCATGCTGGATCCCAGCATCCCGCTGACCACCAACGAATACGACGAGTGGGGCAACCCGGAAAAGAAAAAGTATTACGACTACATGCTGTCGTACTCGCCCTACGACAATCTGTCGAAGCAGGCCTATCCCGCGATGTTCGTCGGCACCGGGCTGTGGGATTCGCAGGTGCAGTACTGGGAACCGGCGAAGTACGTCGCCCGCCTGCGCGACCTCAACACCTCGCAGTATCCGGTGGTGTTCCGCACGAACATGGACGCCGGCCACGGCGGCAAGTCGGGACGCTTCCGCCGCTACCGCGAGCAGGCCGAGATGTACGCCTTCATGCTCGACCAGCTGGGCGTGACCGCGGCGAAGGCCGCCGAGTAAGTCTCTTCGTCTGCCCGTTCGCGGGCAGGCGTCGCCGCACCCATGCCATCACCGCCGCAGGGACCGCAGCAGGCACCGCCGCAGCAGGCGCCCCGACGCACGCGCTGGCTGTGGTGGCTGTTGGCCTACGCCAGTCTGGCGCTGGGCGCGATCGGCATCGTCTTACCGGGGCTGCCCACGGTGCCGTTCGTGCTGTTGTCGGCCTTCGCCGCCGCGCGCGGTTCGCAGCGCCTGCATGCGCGGCTGCTGGCGGATCGCCGGTTCGGGCCGATGATCCGCGACTGGCAGGCGCAGGGTGCGGTCGGCCGGCGCGCGAAATGGCTGGCGACCACGATGATGAGCGCCTGCGCGGTGGTGATGTTCCTCACCGCGCCGAAGCTGTGGATGGCCGCCACCGGCACCGCGATCATGGTCGTAGTCGCCGCGTGGCTGTGGCTGCGCCCCGAGCCCTCCGCCTGAACCGCCGGCCTGAACGCGGACGCCTTGCGTCTGCATTCCGTCCAGGGGCCTCGGCGGCTACACTGCGCGCATGAACCGACGCCCCGTTTTTTTCGTTTCCGCCGCCTTCGCGATCGCGCTGCCGCTGGCTCTGTCCGGCTGCGGCAACAAAGGTCCGCTGGTGCTGACCGACGACCCGCCCGCCGCGTCTGCGGTCGAAGCGCCTGCCGTCGAAGCGCCGGCCGAAGCGTCCGCACCCGCGACCGAGACTGCGCCGCCGCCCGCCGCGGACCCCGCCGCGCCGCCTCCTCCGGCCGATGGCGCGCCCGCGCATTGAAATGAACACCGCGTCGCGCGTGCTCCTGCGCTTCACCAAAATGCACGGCGCCGGCAACGATTTCGTGGTGCTCGACCTGCGCCGCGCTCCCGCGCCGCCGACGCCCGAGCTCTGTCGCGCCCTGGCCGACCGCCACACCGGCGTCGGCTGCGACCAGATTCTGACCATCGAGCCGCCGCGCAGTCTTGGCGCCGCCGCGTCCTATCGCATCTGGAATGCCGATGGCTCGTCGTCGCAGCAGTGCGGCAACGGCGCGCGCTGCGTCGCCGCGTGGATGCTGCGCGACAGCGTCGAACTCGATGCCGAACGGTGCCTCGCCGGTCATTTCGAGCTCGACAGCCCCGCTGGCACCCATGCCGTGGACGTGCTGGATCTGCATCATTACCGCATCGCGATGGGCGTGCCGCGGTTCGCGCCGCTGGCCGGCTTCGATGCCGCGCACGATGAATACACGATTGAACTCGACGGCCAGCCGCTGCGCTTCGGCGCGGTGTCGATGGGCAACCCGCATGCGGTCATCGAAGTGGACGATGTCGATGCCGCGCCGGTGGCGACGCTCGGCCCGGCGCTGCAACGTCACGCGGCGTTTCCGGAATCGGTCAACGTCGGCTTCGCCCAGATCGTCGCCCGCGACCGCATCCGGCTGCGCGTGTTCGAGCGCGGCGTCGGCGAAACCCTGGCCTGCGGCAGCGGCGCCTGCGCGGCGGCGGCGGTGCTGATGCGCCGCGGCCGCATTGATCGCGAGGTCGCGGTGGAATTGCCCGGCGGCAGGTTGAAGATCGCGTGGCCGGAGGACGGCGCGCAGATCGCGATGTCCGGCCCGACCGCATTCGTATTCGAAGGGGAATGGTGGCAATGACCGACAAGTTCGACCGACAGGCGCAGGAAAAACTCGGCGCGCACGAAATCGCGACGTGGCTGCGTCGGCATCCTGCTTTCCTGCAGCAGTTCCCCGATCTGGCGCTGACCCTGGTGGTGCCGCGCGAGCAGGGCTCGGCGGCGTCGTTGGCGAGTTACCAGCTGGAGATCCTGCGCGACAAGAACCGCGAGCTGACCCGGCGCCTGCATGAGCTGTTCGGCAACGCGCAGGAGAACGAACGCCTCGCAGTGCGCACCCATCAACTGACGCTCGCGCTGATGAAACAGGACAGCGCCGCCGACACCGCGCGCGCCATGGCCGCGACGCTGGCCGAGGATTTCAACGGCGATCTGGTGCGGATGGTGCTGTTCGAACAGGTCGCGGATTTGCAAGATAACGAATGGCTGCAGACCCTCGCCGAAGACGACGCCCGGCTCGCGCCATTCCGCGATTGTCTGAAGGACGGCGAGCCGATCTGCGGCCGCCTGCAGCCCGAGAAAAACGCGCTGCTGTACGGCATGCGCGCCGAGGACGTGGCCAGCAGCGCGCTGCTGCCGCTGCCGGGCCTCGGCCTGCTCGCGGTGGGCAGCCGCGATGCCAACCGTTTCTTTCCCGGCATGGGCACGTTATTCCTGCGGATGATGGGCGAAGCTTTCGAGACCGCGATGCGGCGGTTCTCTGATGCAGGCTCCGATGCGCGCGCCGATGCTGGACATGCGCACGGCTGACGCGGACGGATGACGTGACCGCCTCGCCGCACGTCGAGGATTTCCTGTCGCATCTGCAGATCGAGCGGCGCATGTCCGCGCATACGCTCGACGCCTATCGCCGCGATCTCGATGCGTTGGTCGCGTGGACCGCTGCGCAGGGCATCGACGATCTCGCGACCGTCCACACCGAACAATTGCGCGCGTTCATCGCCGCCGAACACCGCCGCGGCCTGTCGCCGAAAAGCCTGCAGCGGCGGCTGTCCGCCTGCCGCAGCTGCTATCAATGGCTGCTGAAACACGGACGCATCGCCGCCAGCCCCGCCGCCGGCATCCGCGCGCCGAAAGCGCCGCGCAAGCTGCCGCAGGTATTGGATGTCGATGAAGCGGTGCAATTGGTCGAGCTGCCGACCGACGCGCCGCTGGGCGTACGCGATCGCGCGATCCTCGAACTGTTCTACAGCTCCGGCCTGCGCCTGAGCGAACTGTGCGCGCTGCGCTGGCGCGATCTCGATCTCGCCGACGGTCTGGTCACCGTACTCGGCAAAGGCAGCAAACAGCGTAGCGTCCCGGTCGGCTCGCACGCGCGCAAGGCGCTGGAGGATTGGCGGCGCGAATCGCAGGGCCAGCCCGACGCGCCGGTGTTTCCGGGTCGCGGCGGCGCGACCATCACGCCGCGCGCGGTGCAGATCCGCCTGCAGCGGCTCGCGCAGCGCCAGGGTCTGTTCAAGCGCGTGCATCCGCATCTGCTGCGGCATTCCTTCGCCAGCCATGTGCTGGAATCGTCCGGCGACCTCCGCGGCGTACAGGAACTGCTGGGCCATGCCGACATCGCGACGACCCAGATCTACACGCATCTGGATTACCAGCATCTGGCGAAGGTCTACGACGGCGCGCATCCGCGGGCGAAGCGGAAAAGCTGAAGCCACACCGTTTTTCGCATCGCTTTCACATCGTTTCTGTAGAGCGGCCTTCAGGCCGCTGCCCTGCATTCGGCTCGGAATGGCGAGATTTTTTCGCGGATTCGGCTTGTTGACTGCGAGCGAACGACGTCAAGAGCAAATCCCCCGTAGCCCCCTTTTTCAAAGGGGGCGAAGCAAGGGCGGCGAAGCATAGAGAAGCCAAGCTATGAAGCATAGAGAAGCCAAGCTATAGAGAAGCCAAGCATAGAGAAGCCAAGCGCAGTGCCGCCTGAAGTCTGCGCACTGCCCGATCGACGCAGCATTCGAGCGCGCAGAGTGATCTGCACGCATGCAGCTCGCGAATGCATTTGCTTTTCCCCCCTTTGAAAAAGGGGGGCAGGGGGGATTTGCTCTTCCCGCCGATGGCTCGAATGCGAGACCCACCCGGAATGCATGCCCACAGGATGCCTTCTGCCCCATTCGTCATCCCTTGCGTCCCCCCGGCGGCGTCCCCACAACCCTTGAACGCCCGCTTCGAGCCGCAGGAAGTTCCATGGACCCCAGCCACAACCCCAATGTCTTCTATGCCACCACCATCGTGTCGGTGCGCCGCAACGGCCGCGTGGTCGTGGCCGGCGACGGCCAGGTGACGCTCGGTCACACGGTGATGAAATCGAACGCGCGCAAGGTCCGCCGGCTCGGCCGCGACGGCCAGGTGCTCGCCGGTTTCGCAGGCGCCGCCGCCGATGCGTTCACCCTGTTCGAGCTGTTCGAATCGAAGCTGGAAAAGCACGGCCAACTCACCCGCGCCGCGGTCGAGCTGGCGAAGGATTGGCGCACCGAGCGCCGCTTCGGCAAGCTCGAAGCCTTACTCGCAGTGGCCGATAAGGAAACGTCGTTGATCATCAGCGGCACCGGCGACGTGATCGAACCCGAGGACGGGTTGGTCGCGATCGGCTCCGGCGGCATGTACGCGCTGTCCGCCGCGCGCGCGCTGCTGGCGCATACCGAACTGGATGCGAACCGGATCGCGGTCGAGGCGCTCAATATCGCCGGCGACGTGTGCATCTACACCAACCGCAATATCGTCGTCGAAGAGCTCTGACCCTCTTCTGTCATTCATTTCTGTAGGAGCGACGGAAGTCGCGACAGGCTGCGGAAAGACTTTCAGCACGTTGTCGCGACTTCCGTCGCTCCTACAAAAAACACCGCGACACCGATCGCACTCACAGAATCCGAGCCATGCCCAACAAACCCGAACACGCCAACAGCACGATGACCCCGCGCGAAATCGTGCAGGAACTCGACCGCCACATCGTCGGCCAGAGCGCCGCCAAGCGCGCGGTCGCCATCGCGCTGCGCAACCGCTGGCGGCGGATGCAGCTCGACGACGCGCTGCG